>CAXPOA010000196.1:0-5901 GCA_964218505.1 Luminiphilus sp. | reverse complement strand
TTGCATCTCGCATTGTCTGATAAAGAGAAATTGTATTTGCCGGATCACCCAAATCCAGACCGTTAACCGCAGTCACGATATCGCCCGACTTGAAGCCAAGTGTTTCAAAAGCCCGGGCATCAGTGCCTGGCGCTACCCGGTAACCGTAAATACCGCTGTCGTTACTTACCGCATTCACCTTGACCGCCTTTGCTAAGGACTCGGGCTCTGCATACATTCGCTCTCTGTACCGGGTGGCCAACGCTGTTGCCTCGACAGAGTCGACAACCACTGCCTCACGCTCAGAAAATTCTTTTTCTTCGACAGCATCCCCGTTCCGCGGATTAGTCTGCTGAACTTGGGTCTCCGTAGCGCTCGCGCGTATTGCCCCGGCCAGAGGGTTCTCCTCAAAGAGGGTTAACAGCTCGAACTTACCCGCGTTATCCAACACCACCTGCTTGGGTAGTACCTTCGCCAGGGTTACATCAGTGCCAACGGGAAGTGTATCTCCCACAGCGTAGGTCATTTGATCCTTTTTCGATTCAATAACAGCGGTACCAAGACCATCGCTTGAGGTGACCAACGTGCCCACCAGGATCAGGTCAAGTCGAGTCTCACGAGCCCCTTGCTCGATGCCATCCCGCTCAGTCTTTTCAACCGTTTGCACCGCCACATCGTCATTAGACACCACTGGGTCTCCAAACAACCCAAGGCCCAACATGGACTCCAGGTTCACAGACGCGGTTTGCTCAGCCTGCTGTATTTGTCCCGGCGGATTAATGATGACCGTCGATTTCTCAGGGGCAGAGGGGCCCGACCAAAGAGACCACAACAAGGACGCAATACTGGCTGTAATCCACACTGAGAGCAGTAGGAGTATCACCGTCTGAATCCGCTTTAAGGTGTCTTGTGCACTCAGTTTGACCATCAGCCTCTCAAGCTGATGACCAACATCCTTACCCCGCAATTTTTCAATCACTGCTTGCATCAGATAATCCAGTCGCACCCGCGCCAGTGGTTGGCCGTCAGCGCTGCTCTCTCACTTCCCCCATTATGACAGAGACCATCAACCAAAGCCGCCCTCTATAGGCAGAATTGGGAAAATGCCCTCGGCAAATCTTCAGCCCTCTAACAGCGCGATAAGCCCGCGGGACACATTGCCTCAATCTAGGATAAAAACTTAGCTGAGATATCACCGGATAGGCCATTATCAGATGCATTTATCGCAAGACTGACCATACGGGTAGCCAGTTCGGATGTCGGCACCGTCTCTTGCCTCGGCATGAGGGAAAGCCAGGCAATCTTGATGGCGACCTCTACAAATCCACCGGAACCGTTGTCGATGCGAAGACCTGATAAATCCTTCTCATACCGCCAACAGATATCGGGCATAGCGGCCGCTGGAGCATTAGGTAGCACCACTGCAAAAGCCGTATGATCCAACCGCGCTGCAGTGTCAGTGACGCGGAGAGACGCGTTTATCTGCGTGGCCAATTTACTCAATATCATCGATTCAACATGCCGACGGGCATGATTGTGATACACCTCCAGCCCCTCGATCATAAGAACTGCAATGCCAAGAGGCTGATCAGCTCGGTGTGTCCTCCCAATCTCGCGCTCCAAGTCGACCAGCAAACCATAACGATTTGACAATCGTGTTACAGGATCGATGTGAAGCAGATGAGATTGCTGCTGTATTTTTTCTACGCGCTGTAAACTGAGAGAGCTGCGGGCAATAAATCGGAACAGCAGCTCCAAGTCGAGATCAGATTGAACTACTTCGATCGAAGGATGACCAAGACCTACCACCCCAACAAGAATCCCCGACTCGATAACTGGAAACAGGTAGCCCTCTGACCATCCAGAGAAAACCTGCGACGAGCTGCCAAGCGGATGGGAGGCATCAACCCATATCGGCCGCAGACCCTCGCTGAACAATTCGTATAACTCGCTGGCATCGCTTACAAACAAGAGCTCTTCTGGTGAAGAAATAGGCCGTTCGATACCGGCTTGCAACTGCCCGACGGGATCGTGCATGACCAGGACCGCCTCCGAGCAGCCCAGCGCACTCTGTAAGCCCCGAATAAATTCATTTAGAAATTCACCCACATGATCGAGCTCGAGAAGGCTCCGCTCAACCTGGTCGAGTGCCTGTATCAAATAGCGGCTTGCGTCTATCCGCTCATCGATTCCGGCGGGATCTGGCAACTCGGCGCGAGGCAGCAATACGATAATCTCCTCATGCTCCGCTTCCTGTGGTGCAGCTCCCTGTTTTTTAGCTATGGTCTATCCCCAGCTAATGATCGTCTATACCAGCAATCTGGCTTATACTGTACACGATCCTGCGGGGCGGCGATTGCCTGAGACATACCAACACGGTGTGAACCCGTTGAACCTGAACCGGATAATGCCGGCGGAGGAACAGGTACACCCTTGCCAACGGGTATCGCGCCAACGTGTTCTCCGCTCTTTTGGGGAACCTTATGGCGACAAATCAGCGATTCACCAAAACACGCTTACCCAGCACCCTGCTCAGCGCCCTGTTACTGGTGGTAACGAATGCTTTTGCCCAAAATTCGGCGGAAAACCCCGAAGATATTGCGCCACAAAAAAAGCCGCTGCAAACCCTCGATTTAGAAGAGACCGTAGTCACTGCGGTACTTAGAGCGAACCATGGAGACCTCCAGTCCGTCACCCTGTTCACCGCTGAAGCGATTCGTGCCCGCGGCGCTCAGCACTTGGAGGACTTGCTTTCTGCCGCTCCCAATGTGACCAGTAATGCGGGAGCCTCCAGAAACCGATTCCTACAGATACGCGGTATTGGTGAACGGAGCCAGTTTGTTGAGCCCGTTAACCCCTCGATTGCACTACTCGTTGATGGCATAGACATGACGGGTCAAGTAGCCGCTGCCACCCTGTGGGATGTCAGCCAGGTTGAGATACTCCGCGGACCCCAAGGCACTCTAATGGGCGCCAACGCGCTGGCAGGCTTGGTAAACCTAAGAACCACGCCAGCGGATGAAAAGCCAGGAGTTGTCTTCTCTGCCGGTATTGAGAACTACAACGGCAGACACCTTGCCATGACTGCCGGTGAGCAACTATCCGAAGCCGCTGCCCTGCGCCTCTCGATTAATCAGTACAACAGCGACGGCTATAACAGTAATACGTGGTTAGATCGAAAGGACACCAACGCACGCGATGAACTCAGCACGCGACTGTCGGGCTCATGGCAGCAGGGCCGGCATCGGATTGACGCCACCTACTACTTTTTTGATGTCGATAACGGATATGACGGATTTTCTCTGGACAACACCCGCGACACTCTCTCTGATGAGCCGGGACAGGACGCCCTCAGAACCAATGCCGGTCGTTTGTATTGGCAGCGGGAGGGTGAGACCACTTTCACCGCTCAAATAAGTCAGGCCAATACCAAAACCCTCTACAGCTATGACGAAGACTGGGCTTATGTGGGGATTGCGCCCGGATGGGAGTACAGCAGCTTTGATCGCTATCAGCGCGATAAAGAAATGCGCAGCCTTGAAGCCCGTCTAAACGGGGAGGGGTTCATGGGCTTGTGGGTAGCAGGTCTTTATTTGCGACAAGAGGAAGAATGGCTGGAACGAACCTACACGTATTTGGAAAACCCCTTCAGCAGCAACCTTGAAATTAATACTGCAGCGCTATTTGGGCAGTTGGATATACCTATCGGAGATCAAGTTACAGCTTATTTGGGCGGTCGCTTTGAGCAACGCCGCAGCAACTACGCTGACAGTGCCCAGATCGATGACGATTTCGATGACAATTTGTGGAGCGGCCGCGGTGGCATTGAGTGGAGCATGACCCCCCAGCATCGGCTGAATATAGGTATCAGCCGCGGGGTTCGTGGTGGCGGTGTAAACGCGTCCCTTCTGGCGTCGGTGGAAGCCAATCAGAATACGGAACCCGAGGAGTGGAGTCCTTTCTATCGATTTGATGCAGAGGCATTAAACAGTATTGAGGTGGGCTGGCGCTGGCAGTCCACGGATGAGCTATTCACCAGTCATTTGACCGTCTTCGCGATGGAGCGCTTTGATCAGCAGGTCAAGCAGTCCCTGACAATACCCAGGGCAGACGGAAGCACGGCGTTTATCGAGTACAACGATAATGCCGCCTCCGCGGAAAATAATGGCCTTGAATGGCAGGCGCAATGGCTGCCACATCCCCGCCTGAAATTACAGGCCACCCTGGGTTACCTGAATGCGGATTACAAACGCTACACCACAACCTCAGGAGACAACCTGTCAGGGCGCGCCCAGCCGCAGGCACCCGACTTGATGGGGAGTATGAAAGCAGACTGGCAACTCCTGCCACAACTGCGGGCCACGCTGGAATTTAGCCACATGGACAGCTTCTACTTTTCCGACAGACACGAAACCGAATCCGCCTCGAGAAACTTACTCAACGGCACCATAGAGTGGCGCAAGGATAGGTGGCGGGTTTCCTTGTGGGGGCGTAATCTGTTCAATCAACAATACACGGTTCGCGGTTTTGGTAGCTTTGGCAATGACCCTCGAAAAGAATACGCAGTGGAGCCGTACTACCAACTTGGTGAACCGAGAGTCCTCGGATTAACCCTACGATACGAATCTCCCTAAGTTTTTAGGAGCACATTATGCAAATGTCGGCTGAACTCAGTCTTTACCCTCTCGCTTCAGAGGTTGATAGCACCGTGCTCGAATTCATTCACGAACTGCTCTGCAGCAACGACGTCTCCGCCGTAACGAACAGCATGAGTACGCAGGTTACTGGTCCAAGCGATGCCGTTTTCAGAGCCGTTCAACGGGCACTAGAAAAGAGTTATGAGCGTCATGGTAGACAGGTTCTGGTTGCCAAGTTCATTCCCGATCATCGTATGGAAATAGCTCCAAGCAGTTCCTCGTGAGCACTCCAGAGACAATTGCCGTGCTGCTTGCGCTAGCCTATGTCGTGCTCGCCATTGTTGAGAACCGACTTTGCTGGCTTGCGGGGGGTGCCAGCGCCTTGCTTTACATCATTGTCTTTACAGATGCTCGACTGTACATGGAAGCCGTGCTGCAAGGAGTCTATGTCGCCATGGCTGGCTATGGCTGGGTGACCTGGAGAACGCGTTCAGCGGCAGCTGCCCTACCCATTCGCCGCTGGTCACTCCGACATCATTCGCTGCTGGCCGCCGTGGTTGTTGCATCAAGCTTGCTGCTCGGCGAGGTCCTCGGTTACTTCACCGACGCCGCATGGCCCGTAGTCGACAGCTTCACGACTCTCGCCGCGCTGGTTGCGACCTACATGGTGGCTCAAAAGATTCTGGAAAACTGGCTCTGGTGGATCGTCATTGACGTCGTGTCGGTTGGTCTTTACCTCAGCAGGGATCTTCACCTCACCGCGATACTTTTTTGCGGCTACGTGATCCTCGCCACCGCTGGCTGGTTAACCTGGCGCAAACAGTACAGGCAGTACCAGTCATCATGACCGCGACCCGCATCAAAACTAGTGCGCTACCTCAGGGCCTGATCGAGGCCTTTGCCCATGTATCTGACTGGGATCTGCCTTCGCCGGCTCAACGAGCGCCCACACAAATTCATCTACTCACCCAATCCGGGGTGCATCAGGTATACCGGTCGGAGGTTGCCACCGAGCAGGGTATTCAACGGGTCGCAATACGGCTACCCACTGACCGCGCCAACCAAGGGAAGCCAGCAAGCCGCATGGGTCTTGAGTTCCCAACCGAGGTCGACAACCAGCGACGAGCGGCCGGGCAATCTCTGGCTCCCGAAATTTTTTGGTCGGACCCGAATCACCAGCTTATCGTCATGGCCTATCTAGAAAGAAACCCGCTGTTCACCGAAGCGGATTTGACAACCTGTTTACGTAGAATTCATCAGCTATCCCTCGAAGGTGAACGGCTTG
>CAXPOA010000195.1:0-4206 GCA_964218505.1 Luminiphilus sp. | reverse complement strand
CGACCCATTTTTTCTTCCACTTCGGCGACGACTTCATGGACCCGGTCGTAGCTCATGATGTCGGCTGTGATGGCGAGCGCGTTGCGGCCCATCTTTCTGATATTTTCGGCAACTTTCTCAATTTGTTCCGTGGTGCGAGATACGATCGCCACATCGGCGCCGGCTTCAGCAAGGCCGTAGGCAATGCCCTCGCCAATGCCCTTTCCACCGCCTGTGACCACGGCTACCTGATTGTCTAGTTTGAATCTTTCGAGTAATGACATTAAGCGCTCCTTTGCGGTGTGGAGTTTATGCTGGCACAGACTTCACATTTAAAACATTATGTGCATAATGAATTATGTATGTAATGTTATCAACGGCCTTATAACAACAGAGCGAACGTAAACGCCAAATAAGTAGGAGATCCAACATGCCAAGATATTCCGCAACCTCCGCCTGCGCAGCTATTGTGCTGATGGCCCAAGTGCCCGCGGCGTTCAGTCAAAGCGAGCCAGAATCAGGTGTCTTCACAGGCGTTGAAGAAGTGATCGTGACGGCACAAAAGCGCGAGCAAAACGCGAACGATGTAGGAATGACGATCGATACGGCTTCTGGAGACGCGATTAACGCAGCGGGGATTACCGATACCTTTGATCTTGGCAAGCTAATCAGTGGCTTCACTGCAAATATGAACTACTACGGATCGGTGACTTATACGATGCGGGGTATAGGTTTTCAGGACACGGCACTCGCGTCTCCTCAGACGATCAGTGTCGCCATTGACGAAATGCCGATCCCGTTCTCTGCCATGACAGGTGGGGCTATTTTAGACCTCGAGCGGGTCGAGGTGTTGAAGGGTCCTCAGGGCACTCTATTTGGGATGAATACCACGGGTGGGGCGATCAATTACATCGCCAACAAACCCACTGAGGAATTCGAGGGGGGCATAACGCTCGGTGTGGCAAAGTATGGGGAGGTCGACGTCGGCGGCTTCCTGAGTGGCCCGATCTCAGATTCACTCAGTTATCGAGTGGCGGTTCGTTCGATCACATCAGACGGTCACTACTACTCCTATACTGGAAATCAAGGCGCAGGCCCGAACCCCATGTGGGCATCGCGAGGATATGACTGGTCGTTCGATGACGAGAAGGGTGCCAAAGATCTATTTAACTCACGGCTGTCATTGCTTTGGGAGCCGAGCGATAGCTTTTCGGCGCTCTTGAGAGTCGATTATTGGACTGACGAGAGCGACAGCCCGATGCCCCAGTTTCAAGACGGCTGGCGGCGTTCCATGAATGGGGAGTTGCCCGACTTGATCGAAAACTATCCCACGCCTCCCGAAGACAATCGGGCCTCAGATTGGGGGCCGTGCGTAAACTCGGCGCGAACCGGTAACGAGAATAACAACACCGGCAATACCGATGTCTTTGGAGCACCTGAAAATTTAGGCAACCAGAATTGGACTCGGTGTAAGGACAATGCCCGGGACAACGAATACACGGCGATCAGTCTCAGGATGGACTGGGATATTGGTGATGTGACCCTGACATCGTTGACCAGCTTCAACGAGTTCGAGCGGGAGGAGGGGCTGGAAGCCGATGGCACTGTCTACCAAAACTATGAAGTTCATTTGCTAGGTGACATCGAAACGCAGTTCCAGGAGCTCCGTCTTGCAGGGCAGTTGGGTGATGCCGGGTCCTGGATCGTCGGCGCGAACTACGAGCACACGGAATCTGCAGATGATTTTCTTGCCACTTTTGGTTACTCAACGGTCGTGCCATTTACCTTTTTCACTGTCATACCGTTTGGCCCAACCGTGACATACAACAATCAGGAGACCGACACGTTGTCGGTATTCGGTAGCGTCGAATATGCACTGAACGACAATTGGTTGATGACGCTGGGTGCTCGCTATACGGACCAAGAGCGGGAAGCCACCATGTGTAACCAAGACAGTGGCGATGGCGTCAACGCCACCTTTGGTAATCAGGTGATTCAGTTTACGCAGCTTTTATCCACCGGCGCGTTTCAGGATGGGGGCAACGCTGTGCCTGGCGGTTGCTGGGTAACCTCGCAAGAGGCGCCGCTCTTCCACACCCAGAAGGATGGTTTTACCTACGAATTGAATGAGGATAACGTGGCGTGGAAGGCTGGTCTTTCCTACAGCGGGATTGAAGACTCACTGATCTGGTTTAACGTCACAAAGGGCTTTAAATCCGGCTCTTTTCCGACCATCGGCGCGACCACCACGCTTCAGTACAACCCGGTGACGCAGGAAGAGGTAATGTCTTACGAGCTGGGCAGCAAGCTGGGGTTGCTCAATGGGCGGATGCAACTCAATGCCGCCGCGTTCTTTTACGATTATGAAGACAAGCAGGTTGTCGGCTCAACGCCTGACCCGATACTCGGTCCGTTGCCTACGCTGGTCAACGTGCCTGAGTCTGAGGTGAAGGGGATCGATATTTCGATGGAGTGGTACCCCATTGATGGCCTCCGGATCGCGCCGTCTTTTACCTATGTTGATTCTGAAGTCACCGGCGAATATCGGAACTGGGACTCTTTTGCTCGCGCACCAATGAACGGGGATTCCAAAGATTTCTCTGGTCAGCCGTTCCCTGCTGTTCCAGAAACCTTCTTTAAGATGGACGTAGAGTACCGATGGCGCCTGTCGGGAGGTGCTGAAATGTACGTAGGCGGCAACGTCGACTATCAAGATGAGACCACAGCGGGTTTTGTCGATACTTGTCAGGAAGCGGGTGTGTCATGCACCAAAACATCCGTCGATATTCGGGACGATCTGTCTGATCTCAAAATCAAGCAGCGAACACTGCTGGATCTCAGGGCGGGGGTGGATTTCGACGCATGGGCTTTGCAGGCATACGTCAGAAACGTTACCGATGAGTATTATTGGACGTGGTCAGCCAGTACGAACGATACGGTGATGAGGTGGACAGGGATGCCGCGCATTTATGGCGCCTCCATCAGCTACCGCTTCTAGTCTTCGATTGTCGGGATTGATCGGTGACCGCTGGGGATACAAGCAAGCTCGACATCATGGCAGTGATGTCGAGTTATGCTCTGGCATCCGATACCAAGGATTACGACCTGCTGAGATCACTTTTCTGTGACGAGGCATCGGTATCAATGCAGTTTGATACAGAGTTTCTTGGCGGTCAGGGCGTGCACTTTGATGATCCTGCAGCATTCATAGAGTTTGTTAAGGAAACGGCGGCCGGTTATCGATCCTCCCAGCATTTGCTGGGTAACCCGTTGATCGAGCTGGGCAATGGTGCAGCGTCTATTCGACTGAATCTCATTGCTACGGCATTCCACAAAGACGCCGAACTCCCCGAGACTACCCTGTACGGATTTTACGAGGTGGTGCTCAACGAGGTTTCCGGCGACTGGAAGATCAAAGAACTCACATTTACCAGCATTGGTTCTAAATGATGCTGGCCTCACGTTGTACATGGGGATAAAGCCGTTATGGCAGACATTGAACTTGATTTCCTAAACCGCGAAAGCGCGGCGTCGTCTTCGTTCAAGGCGCCGCCATTTATCCCGCGCCGGACTTGTAAGGATCTGGGCACGGAGAAAATCACAGGCGAGCGGTACTTCTCACCGACATTTATGCAGTTGGAGTGGGAGAAGGTCTGGAAAAAGACCTGGCACTTTGTGATGAAAGCGTCGGAGCTAGATCAACCCGGAGCGTTCTACACCCACGAGTTGGGCAAAGAGTCTTTCCTTTTTGTGCGGGGGGGCGACGACAAAATAAGGGGTTTCTATAACGTTTGTCGTCACAGGGGAAATAGGCTCTGTCAGGCAGATGAGGGTGTGCTCGAGTCATTTACTTGCCCCTATCACGGTTGGAAGTGGCACAACGACGGTTCGCTCAAGCAGGTTGCAGACCCTCAATTTTTTAGACAGTTCGATGACGGGATACCGGATGAAGAGTTAGGGCTCGTGCCCGTCAAGGTTGACATTTGGGAGGGTTTTCTGTGGTTCAACATGGACCACGATTCTTGCTCTCTGAGAGATTATTTGGGTCCGATAGGTACTCATCTCGAGACCTATCACTTCGAAGAGTGCACCATTCTCGATTATCAAACCTTCGAGTGGAATGCGAACTGGAAGCATGCCTGGGATGCGTTTAACGAAAGTTATCACTTTGCCGAATTGCATCCGAACATGATTCAGATCGGCGAGGGGCACGACATTCCTATTGAA
>CAXPOA010000194.1:0-13256 GCA_964218505.1 Luminiphilus sp. | reverse complement strand
TGATCTCAATCCCTACAAGCTTCTGGCTGGATGTATGGATAAAGTTCTGCAACGTATGTTTGGGTTTGGGCTATGAACCTCGCCTGAATTACTCCCCTGAGGATCTGGAGCGCGTGCGCGCCATGGTACGTAACCACCCGTCCGCTCTGCTGTGGACCCACAAAACCTATATTGACGGTTTCGTGGTACCAAAGCTGCTGTTTGACAATAATTTTCCTGTGCCCCATTTCTTTGCCGGCGCAAATTTAAACATCCCATTTCTGGGTGCTCTGGTCAGACGCGCCGGCGGCATCTTCATCAAACGCAGTTTCAACGACAACGATGTCTACAAAGCCACGCTTCGCCAGTACGTGGGTTACTTGATGGAAAAACGTTTTCCGTTGACGTGGTCGTTCGAAGGAACTCGTTCACGTCTAGGCAAGCTGATGCCTCCGAAATACGGTGTCCTCAAATATGTCCTTGAGGGGTGCTACAACGCAGGCGCTCAAGACATTCATATTATTCCCGTAACGGTATCCTATGACCTGATTCGCGATGCAGAAGAATATGCCCGTGAGCAATCCGGCGTGCCGAAGGCCCCCGAGTCTCTTGGCTGGCTGGTTGGCTATCTGCGCAGCCTCGCGCGCCCCATGGGGAAAATATACGTCGATTTTGGAGACCCGGTAATTCTACCGTCGGCCCCAGACCCCGAAGACCGTCTCGCCCTATCAAAAGTTGCATTTCAGGTAGCTGTTGAAGCTAACCGAGTTACACCGATTACCTACCCCGCGGTGGTTTCCATGGTGTTACTGGGCGTGTATCCCAGAGCGCTGACAGAGGCTGAGGTGGCGTCAGATGTTGCAGACATCATTGCCTGGGCGCGGCAGCGAAAGCTGAGAATGTCAGCAGATTTCGACCGGCAATATGCGGAAGGCACTGAAAAGCTTCTTGATCTGATGATCGAAGAAGGTCTGGTTGCCCGGTTCACAGGAGGACCTGCCACCGTTTATGGTATCGAATCGGGACAGGCCGCAGTCGCCAGCTATTATCGCAACACCATCGTTCACTTCTTTGTTAATCGGGCAATCATTGAACTCTCGCTCACCGCCGTTGCCGAAATGGATAGTAATAAGGCAAATCCGGTCGACACATTCTGGAGCGAGGTGCTTGAAACCAGAGATCTTTTCAAGTTTGAATTTTTCTATCCGCCCACTGAAGGGTTCAGAGTCGAGATCGAGGAGGAAATGTCGCGAATTCAGCATGATTGGGAGGGTTTATTGGCTGAGGGTAGCGGCGGAGCCCGAGCGCTTTTAGCGGACATGAGGCCGCAGGTTGCTCATATGACGTTACAAATGTTTGCAGAGTCATACAGCCTAGGTGCTGACTTATTAGCCAGTCTGAACGAGAATGAATCCATCGACCAAGAAGACTTCATCGATCGGTGTATGAATTACGGAAGACAGTCTCTCTTGCAACGGCGCATTTCGAGCGAGGCCTCAATGCTAAAACTGCTTTTTAAAAACTGCTGGAGCATGCTCAGCGCCCGGCAGCTCACAGACCATTCGCTGCCCGATTACCTGTCTGCACGTACCGCCCAGGCCGAGAAACTTAACGCCTTGATCAGGCGTGGGGAGATCTGTCGCGCGTCGGCAATTGCACGCCGAGGAAACGCGACGTTGAGGGACAAAGCCCGTGGCGGCCTATAAGCTTGCCATCCTGGGCGGTGGCAGTTGGGGGACCACGGTTGCCTCCCTTGTCAGCCGAAATGCCGACGCACAGCTTTGGGCCAGAGACAACACAACTGTCGAAGAAATTAACAACCTGCACACCAACAGTCGCTACCTGGGCGACGCAAAGCTCCACCCGTCGCTGCGTGCCAGCACCGACATTGAAGCTGTTGTGGACGCCGCCGACGCCGTGCTCATTGCGGTGCCCTCAGATAATTTCCGCGCCGTGCTCACAACAATTTCGAACAGGCTACCTGCGGGTGCCCCCGTTATTTCACTGACCAAGGGCCTTGAGCGGGAGACTCGTCTCAGCATGACGGAAGTGTGTCGAGAGATTGCTCCAGATAGACCGACCGGCGTCCTCACCGGTCCTAATCTAGCGAGGGAAATTCTGGCTGGTCAGGCAGCTGCGAGTGTTCTCGCTCTGGACGATCCAGCCCCAAACAGCTGGTTACAGCCGCTTCTCAACGTGGGCTTGTTCAGGGTCTATACCAATCCTGACGTGATTGGTTGCGAGTTGGGAGGTGTGCTTAAGAATATCATCGCCATCGCCGTTGGCATGGGGGATGGATTAGGTGCTGGCGATAACACCCGTGCCGCCCTGATTACCCGCGGGCTGGCGGAAATCACGAGGCTTGGTACTGCGCTGGGGGGCAAGGCAGAAACCTTTGCCGGCCTCGCCGGCATGGGAGACATGATAGCCACCTGCACCAGCCCCCAAAGCCGTAACCGTCACGTGGGACTTGAGCTTGCCAAAGGCCACTCCATCGAGACTATTATTGAGTCGATGCACATGGTTGCCGAAGGGGTTAAAAGCGCGCCGACGGTCATTGAGCTTGCGCGAGAGCACGAGGTCGCGATGCCAATAGCGGAGGACGTGTTCAAAGTCGTCACCGGTGCTTCCAATGCTCGCGGGGTCTATCGAGGCCTATTAAGAACAACTGCAGGTGCAGAATCCGAACCTGGCTAGTCCACATTTATGTGAGGGGATAGCATGACAACTTCACTCATCAGACCTCTGGCTCTTATTCTTGTCGGAACACTGTTCGCGGGGTGTGCCAGCAGCCCTACAGGCCGCAGTCAGTTCCTGTTGATATCCCCCGAATCGGCGATTGTTGAATCGGAAGCGGCTTACCTGACAACGGTGAAAGCTCTGGACGACGAGGGAAAACTCGTCTCCGATCCAGACACCGTCGGGCGTGTTGCCAACATCACGGGCCGCCTTGTCAGTATTGCTGAATGGAACTTTCCGGAGAGCAGGGACTGGGAGTGGAGTGTTGCCATTATCGACGATCCAGAGACTGTGAATGCCTGGTGCATGGCCGGTGGCCGCATGGCGGTGTATACGGGGCTGTTTGAACAACTTAATCTCACCGACGATGAATTTGCTCAGATCATGGGGCACGAGATATCCCATGCGCTCGCAAATCACACGGCGGAGCGAATGTCGATGGCCATTGCGACCACCGTTGGTGTGGTAGCAATTGGAGCCGCATCGGACAACAGCGGCGCGGCGGTTGCAGGTGCCGCCTTACTGGCCAATGTAGCTCTGGAATTACCTAACAGCCGGACCGCCGAGAGCGAGGCCGATGAAATAGGTATGGAACTCGCGACCCGAGCTGGCTACGACCCAGAGGCCGCTGTGACCCTGTGGCAAAAAATGGGTGACCTCGGCGATGCGCGGCCCCCAGAGTTTCTGAGTACCCATCCAGCGCCCGACAACCGACAGGCAGCCCTGCAACAAATGGTGCCCGCAATGAATCAGATTAATCCCTCAAGGACCAAGGCGCCGATTACCGAAATAGATATCGTGCGCTAAAGCCCGGCACCCTAAGTCGCCAGGATCCAAGAGCGGAAGTCTGTTACCGGAGCCCATGTAAGCTGACGGTCGCAGAAAGCTCCTGCAGTCCATTGGTATCCGCCAGATCCCAACGCCTTCAGCGCAAAGTGTGCAGGAAGTGCAGGTGGTCCTCATACTGGTTCAAGATGTCCAGCACCACCTGTTCACGAGTCCAACCCATAATGTCGTAGTCCTGCCCCCCCTCAGCCAAATGCACCTCAGCACGGTAGAATAGATCACTGTCCTTCATGGTATTCATCGCCTGTCTCACCTGCGTGGCATCTGGCCGAGGATGGGGGCGACACTGGACTTCATAAACAAAATCCACGTCATCGCCTTGATAGACTTCCAGACGGGAGGCACCTTTTGTTGCCGTTCGCACATCGGCATCAACACCGTGTCGGGAAAGTTCGCCAATGAATTCACGCATCGCAGGCACGACCGTCTCCTGCTGAAAACGACGGATTGTGCCATCCGCCGGGTAAGCCAGCAGATTTTTCAAGCGATCACGCCAGTGGTCAGCCTCGGATTCATTGGGCGGGTGAACTGAGACTGCGGTACGTTTTGCTGCATCCCGCAACAGAGCCCGCCAAAAACCCCAGCAAGCTCCTAAAAGCGCTACTGAAAATGGCAGTGCGCTGGCAATAGTCGCGGTTTGTAGTGCTTGTAAACCGCCACCCATTAACAGCACGGATGCAATCACTGCAATGACCAGTGTCCAAACCGAACGCTGCATAGCCGGCGTGTTGTCCTGACCCTTGGCGCTCAACATATTGAGCACCATGGCGCCACTATCTGCTGAGGTAACAAAAAAGATCACGATCATCATCAAGCAGATCAGCGACAAGACTAGTGTGCCGGGAAAGAAATCGAGGAACTTGAACAGACCCACCGCCTGATTTTGCTGGATCGCCGCGCCCAGTTCTGCGTGGCCCTGATTACCGATCAGGTCGATGGCACTGCCGCCCAATGTTCCCATCCAAAGGCAAATAAACAAGGTAGGGGCAATTATCACCCCTAGCAAAAATTCGCGGATTGTTCGGCCTCTGGAGATTCGAGCAACAAAAATCCCCACAAAGGGCGCCCAGCTAATCCACCACCCCCAGTAGAAAATAGTCCAACCTCCCAGCCAGTCCGACGGGTTGTATACATAGAGGTTAAAGGTCTTGGGAATCAGACTAGCCACGTAGCCACCGAAATTTTGCAGGGTGCCAGACAGGAGTAATACGGTGGGACCCACGAGCAAGATGCCGATCAAAAGCAACACAGCCAAGACTGTATTAGTCTCCGAGAGCCTTTTAATTCCAGCGTCTAAACCCAACAGAACAGAGATCGTGGCCAGCGCCATGACACAAAAAATCAGGATGACCTGCACCCAGGTGGCGATTGGAATATCAAACAGGTAGTTCATGCCGGAATTGATCTGCAGCACACCCAAGCCAAGGCTCACCGAGATGCCATAGGTGGTGCACACCACCGCAAATACGTCAACCGCGGCACCAATCGGTCCATAAATACGCTCACCTATAAGGGGATAAAACGCGGAGCGAAGCGTTAGCGGCAGATCATGGCGGTAGGCAAAATACGCCAACATCATGGCAACCACCGCATACACTGCCCAGGCATTGAACCCCCAGTGAAAGAACGTGAGCTGCAGTGCCTCGGCAGCAGCGGCTGAGGTCTGGGCTTCCCCTGCTGGCGGACTCAAGTAGTGCATGACCGGTTCGGCCACGCCGTAAAACATTAAGCCGATACCCACTCCAGCTGCGAACAGCATCGAAAACCAGGAGGCAAAACCATAAGCTGGCTTTGCATGATCTGGGCCCAGCTTAATATCCCCGTACCGAGAGAATGCCAACACCACCACCATCACCATCACAACGGCGACAACGAACACGTAAAACCAGCTTGCGGTTGCCACGATGGCGCTCTGGAGCTCGGTAAATACCGACCGGCCCTCGCCAGGAATGAGTAGCACCCCAGCCGTCGCGCTCAGAAGAATGAGCAAGGCTGGAAAAAAGACTGGCGCGTCAATATCGAAGCGTATGCGAGTCCCCACAAATCCCCCTGTTGAAATCAGCGCTGTTATTGGTCCGGGGTGCGCTGAATCAGAAGACACTGCGCGCTAGACATCATACAGATTTCATCGCGGCTCTGTAGGGCCCGCCCCGCAGGAACCCCGCCACCCGTTTATCCCAGTCTCCTCGCGTCAGTTGCTCTGATTGACAGGCTACGCGTCACAACCCCGCCAGAGGTACCGAGACACAACCCATCCCGGTGTAGATACTGTAAGACCGCGCATCGGGACGGCCAGCAAGTAATTCCGGGTTGAAGGCCCCAGGACCCTGCAAAAACCGTGACTAACGCTGGAGAACCCCAAAGAACCCACAATAAATGCAGGTGTAAGGCCAATAAGAAGACATAAAAAGTAAATTTTTCAGTGGCTTATACTCTGTGTCTGGCAGGATGCAATTGCAAATTAGCTGCGTTAGACTTTGTGGTTGGCACCATGAAAATAGAACATAAACCAAACAATGGAGTTGCCCATGCCCTATCCCAATAACCTGAGACGTCACACGCTCGCAACAGCGGTCGGCACGGCGCTTGTGCCCATGCTTGCCGCCACCCATGCACAGGCGCAGCTGGAAGAGGTCGTGGTCACCGCGACCAAGCAAGAGGCCAGCCTGCAAGACGTGCCTGTCGCGGTTTCAGCGCTGACTGAAGAGTCGCTGAACCAACGAGGTGTCACCAATTTTAACGACTACCTGCTTGAGCTTCCCAACGTTTCAGCAGGAGGCGCTGGCCCGGGCCAGTCCACCATGTACATTCGGGGTATTGCCTCTACCACCCCTAACCTGACCACCTCGGGGGTAGCAGGCTTGAGCCCGAACGTGGCGCTCTATCTCGACGAACAGCCGCTGAGCCAACCAGGACGTAACCTCGACGTTTACATTGTCGATATGAATCGTGTTGAGGTGCTAGCTGGTCCCCAAGGCACTCTGTTTGGCGCGAGCTCTCAGGCCGGAGTCGTGCGTTTGATCACCAACAAGCCAGATCCAACCGGCTTCTCGGGCAGCGTGAGAGCGGGTGCCTCAACCATGAAAGATGGTGAAGCTAACTACAATATCAATGCGACGGTGAACATTCCCCTCGGTGATAACTTTGCCGTCCGCGCTAGCATCTACACCGATGAGAAGGGCGGCTACATTGATAACATCCCTGGAACCCGTTCGACGCGCGAAAGTGCGCGCTTCCGCTCGGGCAGCACGATACGCTCAAACGGTACAGCGGTGGGTTTCCGAGGTGGCTTCCAAGCGGGTGCGGACCTTAGCAACGTCAACTTCATTGATGCGAACAATGCTGCTCTAGTTGAGGAAGACTTCAACGACACCACTTACCAAGGTGCTCGTATCAGTGCCCTTTGGAACATTAACGATAACTGGAGCCTGCAAGTTGGCGCTATGGCCCAGGAGATCGATAGCGACGGTACGTTTTATGTCGACCCCAACCTTGACGGTGACTATGAGATCCAGCGCTTTGAGGCTGAAAATATCAAAGACGAGTACACCAATTTCAGCTGGACTTTGGAAGGCAGGTTGGGCGCATTAGACGTGCTGTATACCGGCGCCTTCACCGAACGTGAAACTGATCAGCGAGTAGATTACTCTGACTATCTATTCATCGGTCAGTATATTCCCTACTACATCTGTGACTACTACGTTTCGTACACAACCTATGCACCAGGCGGAGTTCCCACAGGCAACTGTTACTCACCGAACCTGTACACCACCAACAAGGTCGATAGTGAATTCCAGACCCACGAGATCCGTATAAGTACTGACCAAAGTGCGAAAGTCCGCATCACTGCAGGCGTTTTTTACAGCGACATGGAGCTCACGGAGCAGGTGGACTTTTCTTACCCAAGCAACCAGTTAGTTGACGCTTGGGGCTCGGGTTCAGGCAATGGCTTTGGTTTTGCCGAAAACTATAACTACCCCTACGCTGGTCAGGGCGGCTACCGACCCGGCGCCGGTCCTTACCCAGCAGACACCGTGTTCCGCAACGACATTCTTCGTACAGATGAACAGATGGGCGTGTTCGGTGAAATCAGCTACGACCTCTCGGACAGTCTGACCATCACCGGTGGCCTACGTTACTTTGACTATGAGGTCGACTTAGCGGGAAGCGCAAACGGCAGCTTCTACAATATGAGCGGCACCGACTACAACCGTTTTGGTACAAACATCAATGACCTGTACGACGGAGATCAATCTATAACCTGGACTTACTCGGGAGGCTTCTTCGCCTACGAGGATGCACCCGTTTATACACCAAATAATCTACCCACGGTCAATGATCCCAACTTCAGCTATACCGAAGCCGACATAAGACGCATTACCAACAGCGTGTTTGCGCCAGATGTAGCCGAGGACGATGGTTTTATCGGTAAGATCACCCTGTCTTGGACTCCCGATGACGACAGTCTGTATTATCTGACCTGGTCTGAAGGATTCCGAACCGGCCTGTTGAACCGTCCCGGTGGTGCTTATCAAGCACAGAATAATTACACGGTACCTTTCGATGTTAAGTCGGATGAGCTGACCAACCTAGAGGTAGGCTGGAAGCTTGACCTCTTCGATGGCATGTTCCGTTTCAACGGTTCAGTGTTCATGGTCGATATCACCGACCTGCAAACAACGATCTTCGACACCAGCATCGTCAACCTGTTCTTCTCGGACAACGCGGCGGACGCAGACGTCAAGGGCATCGAGGGCGACATCACGTGGATGGTTTCGAACAACCTGACCGTTGGTGCTGCCTTTTCGTTCCTAGATACCGAGGTCACAGCCAACAACACGCCGAGTACCGACGTAATCGTGGGTTCAGAGCTTGCCTATGCACCTAACTACCAAGGTAATCTGTGGGCCCGTTGGGAGTGGTCTATGGGTAATGGTTGGACGGCACACATGATGCCCTCGGTCGCCTACTCTGACAGCTCCTACAGCGACATCATCTCGATCAACAGCATGGAAGTCCCAAGCTGGACGAAAGTGGATGTCACTGGCGGCGTTAGCACAGACCGATGGATGGTTGAGGCTTTTGTCACTAACCTGACTGATGAGCGTGTTATCACGGGCGCGAACTATGTTAACGACCGTGAGCGTCTGGCCCTCGCACCGCCCACTACCTTGGGTGTTCGAGCCTCGTTCAACTTCTGATAAAGACGTCGAACAAGCAAGAACCGAAAGTGCCCCCGCGGGGGCACTTTTTATTTGTAACGGATGAACCGCTAATTTATGTCTGACACCGCAGCCGCCATGGATCATCAAGAGATCCAGAAACTGATCCAACAAGGCAGACTCCCTGATGCCCTGAGAGTCCTGGATGGTTTGGACAGCGACGAACGCAGCTCACAAATGGGCCTGTATATGCGGGGCGTCTGTCTGCGGCATCTCAAACAGTGGGCAGATGCGGAAAAAGTACTTCATCAACTGATCGCCAAATCTCCGTCCTATGGCCGCGGTTTCCAAGAGCTGGGGCACTTATACCGAGATGCCGGGCGACCACCAGAAGCAGTCGGTGCCTATGCAACCGCCTGTCATCTAAATCCGGCGCTAAAAGCCAGCTGGCAAGGTCAATACAAACTTCTCGATCACGAGCGCTCCATGGATCGGGTGGCCCAGGTAAAAGAGCGAATTGACTGGCTGGAGAGCTTGCCTCCCGTGCTTCTAGCGAGTCTCGACATGCTGCACGAAGGAAAGCTGATCAAGGCGGAGCAACTTTGCCGTCAATTCATGCAGCAAAATCCGCAGCACATTGAAGGTATGCGTTTGCTTGCCGACATCGCTATCAGGCATGGGGTACTCGAGGATGCAGAGTTCCTACTGGAAAGTGCCGTTGCCTTTGACCCCAGCCATCAGCGCGCTCGCATCGACTATGTGCAGGCGCTGAGCAAGCGGCAGCGCTACCAACAAGCAAGTAACGAAGCGAAAACCCTACTCGAAGAGAGCCCTGAGAATCCCCAATTCCAATCGCTTTATGCGATCCAGTCTATGCAGCTCGGTGACTACCAGACCGCTCTCGATTTATTTGACCAAATTCTGGAGCGCATACCCCACGACCCGGTTACCCATGTGTCCAAGGGCCATGCGCTAAAAACCGGGGGCAAGACAGCGGAGGCGGTAGCCTCCTACCAATCGGCCATATCCGCGCAACCCCTCCACTGTGATGCGTGGTATTCCCTTGCCAACCTCAAGACCTACCAGTTTGACGATAAGCAAATTCAAACCATGCTCGATCTCGACACCAATCCCCATCTCGCGGGCCAGGATCGTGTTTATCTACAGTTTGCTCTTGGAAAGGCCTTTGAAGACAAGAATGAGTTTGAGAAATCTTTCTTTCACTACAACAAAGGCAATGAGATCAAGCGCGCTCAGGTCCAGTACCGAGCGGATGGCACCAGCCGGGAGTGCGATGAACAAATCGCTGCCTGCACCTCTGAGACGTTTAAAAAAACTGGAGGCCATGACGCGCCGGATCCCATCTTTATTGTTGGGCTGCCTCGTGCAGGATCGACCTTGCTAGAGCAGATTCTGTCCTCCCACAGTCAAATAGACGGCACGCTCGAACTGCCAAACGTACTGTCAATAAGCGGCAAGCTCAGGCGTCTCGGCCAACGTGAAGGCAACCATCGGTATCCAGAAATTCTCAATGATCTGACGCCGGAAACACTGCGTGAACTGGGTGAAGAATATATTCGCGATACCAGAATACATCGTCTGGGCGCCCCCTTCTTCATAGATAAGATGCCGAATAATTTCCGTCATATCGGCCTCATTCGTCTCATGCTTCCAAACGCAAAAATTATCGACGCCCGGCGTGACCCCATGGCCTGCTGCTTTAGCGGTTTCAAGCAGTTGTTTGCTGAAGGACAGCTCTTTAGTTATTCACTGGACGACATCGGACGCTATTACCAAGATTACGTCAGACTGATGGCCCACTGGGATGAGGTTATCCCTGGCTACGTGCTGCGAGTACAACACGAAGATGTCGTTGCCGATCTGGAAGCCCAAGTGAATCGAATGCTCGATTTTTGCGGCGTGCCCTTCGAGGAGTCCTGCCTTGAGTTTCACAAAACCGAGCGTAACGTGAGAACGCCCTCCTCCGAGCAGGTCCGACAGCCAATTTTCTCGACCGCGCTGGAACAATGGAAAAACTACGAGCCTTGGCTTGACCCCCTCAAGCAGGCCCTGGGTGCCGATCTTGCTCCATAATGAGTACAAATGCTGACAACCTGCTCTTCAAAACTGAAAACTTGTATCACACAAGGAACCGAAACAACACATTCAGTCATTGGCTAGACGGCCCTAACTTATAGTGCAGTAACATCAGCAATCAATGAAAAAGATTAGATCATTACCCGATATCGACGGCCTGAGAGCGGTCGCTGTGCTTTCAGTCGTTTTATTTCACCTGCAAGTGCCCGGATTTCAGGGTGGTTATGTCGGGGTCGATATCTTTTTTGTGATTTCTGGATTTTTAATTAGCGGGCTGATTCAACAGAGAGTGACTGACAACAGCTTCAGTCTCTCGGAGTTTTATGCAAATCGAATAAGACGTTTACTGCCCGCCATCTTAGCGACTGTATTTTTCACCTCAGTGGCGAGCATTCTACTGCTTCAGCCCCAGATGCTGGAATTATATGCGCGATCAGCGATAGCTTCCGTGCTGAGTTTGGCAAACGTTCTTTTCTATCTCGAGTCCGGCTATTGGGACAGTTCCGCGGAGCTCAAGCCACTGCTACATCTTTGGTCACTCGGTATAGAGGAACAATTTTATTTGTTTTGGCCGCTGCTATTTCTCTCGATCTTAAGACTGCGGCGTACTCTATACCTCGCTGGCCTACTAACGATCTTCGGATTAAGCCTAGCCGCTTGTGTCGTTTACACCCCAATCGACAGCGCTGCCACATTTTACCTGATCCCCTTCAGGGCATGGCAGTTTTGTCTCGGCGTCCTCGCGCTTGAATGCTGGCGACATTTGAATTGCAGCCTTTTTACAAGCCAGATACTTCGGTCGACAGGCCTAGCCCTGTGCGGGATCAGCATTTTCACCCTTGGAGAGAGTGTATCTTTCCCGGGCTGGCAGGCGTTGATTCCAAGTATTGGAGCGGCATTGGTGCTGGTGGCATGCAGCGATTCCGAGCCAAGTCCATGGTTGTCCAACAAGCCCGCCAGATGGTTGGGTCGAGTTTCTTATTCCATGTACCTTGTTCACTGGCCACCCATTGCCCTCTATCGTGCCTACACGCTTTCAGAACTGAGCTACGGTGTTTCCGCCCTATTGGCTGTTATCACTGTCCTGCTTACGCTTTTGTTGCACTATCAGGTGGAGCGACGGTTTTATCAGCGAGGGGTTGTTAAAAATACAAGCTGGCGTGGCGCACCGACTGTCTCGGCATCCATCGCGCTACTTCTTTGCCTGTCCTTATACTTCGTTCATATACAGGCTGATCGGGTGAGCCAACGACAGGCTCTTTTATCCGCTGAAGTAATTGAGAGCTATCAAAAAGGCCGGTTTCAACTAATCAGACGACACTGCCGCATCGATCAACTAACCGACGCAAAGCGTTGCCCAAATCCACAGGAACGGAACCTGTTGTTTATTGGCAATTCACACGAGCCTGATGGTTTTAACATCCTTGCCGCGGCGCTACCGACCGATAATCGCCAATTCTGGGTGAGGTTTGGCGCTACAAACGAGTGTGACAATTTAGAGGCCACAGCCGAGTGGGCAACCTCTACCTCCGATCAATGCCAAGCTAGACTGGAAAAGTTGTGGGCAAGTCTGGAGACGAATAAATGGCAAACGATTATCTACAGTGCCAGACGGCCAACAGTCCAGAATAAATTACCGCTTATAACAGTCCTCGAAACAATGAAACGGCGCATTCCGTCACTGTCAATTATTGTTATTGACGACTACATCAGCACAAAAGAGCACTGCGCAAGCATTATTAATCATTGGGGTAGTGCTTTAGCTTGTAAAGATTCTCGCCACGTTGATTATTTCCCGGGAATGTTCCCGCAAGACGAAATTTACCGAGATCGCCTCAATAATCTAGCCACGGCATGGGTTAGTAAAACCGACCTTTTGTGCTCTTCTCCGGATATAAGAGACTGTGAGGTGGCGACGCCGGACGGCCATCCCATGTTTATCGATTCGCATCATCTAACGTTCGAGTTCGCAACGTATTTTGGCGAGCTTTTGCGGCAGCAGAATCCAAGCTGGCTAACCAAGCTCTCGGGGC
Source organism: Luminiphilus sp. (assembly GCA_964218505.1). Taxonomy (GTDB): domain Bacteria; phylum Pseudomonadota; class Gammaproteobacteria; order Pseudomonadales; family Halieaceae; genus Luminiphilus. Next base: position 400 of record CAXPOA010000194.1, on the reverse strand, counting down.
AACACTGACCCGCCTTTATTTGCGGACTCGCTCCAAAATCGAGGAAAAGTCGCGCTGGCCGTTGCCCTGCTCCTGATGATCCCGATAGAGCGAAAGCGCCAGCTTTCCCATTGCGTTTTTTATATCGGCGTCATCAGCAACCTCGTTCGCAAGACCGAGATCCTTGACCATCAGATCCACCATAAAGCCTGGTTGATAATCCTTGCTTGAGGGAACATCAGGCATGACCTCGGGCCACGGGTTGTAGACCTGCAGCGACCAGTTGTTACCGGAGCTGGCTTTCATGATGTCTGAGAGAACAGCAGGCTCAAGGCCGTGAGCAGCACCCATCGACAAGGCCTCGCAAGTCCCAATCATATGAATCGCCAACAGCATATTGTTCGCGGCTTTCGCCACCTGC
>CAXPOA010000193.1:0-2517 GCA_964218505.1 Luminiphilus sp. | reverse complement strand
CCGCGCACCTGACGCCAAAACTGCAAAAGCTCCTTACTGCCGGTGTCGCGTTGGTTCAACCAGGTTACATGGCTTTCGAATGCCAGATCTGATCTGACTAAGATACCCCATAATCCCTTGATCGCGTTGGGTAGTTGGGAGTAACGCATGTCGACAATCAGATTCGGATCGTTGTTATCGAGCGCCAACCAGTCATCCGAGAACCAGCGGAAGCGTTCGATATCCCGCGCTTGCTGCGAACGCTCAGAAAGCCACGGGAAATCGGTCTCCAAGTTGAATTGAGGGACTGATTCGCCTGGAAAGTAAGTGGTATCGAGTCCTACTCTCACTGCGTCAACATAGTAACGGCCGTCGAATTCATAAATGGCCTTCCAAACCAACACATTGGCGAATCCTGGTTTGACTTCAAGCCTGACGGGCTGGTGACTTCTGGCACTGACAATCTGCTGTGCTGCTTCGAGTGCGCGATGATGTTGAACCAGGCCAAATCCAAGGTAAGCCAGAGCCCAGGCCATACCGCAGACGGCCAGCGCGGGTCTCATTCGGATTGCAGCGCTAACGATCAGTGCTAGCAGAGGTAGCGTGAACACCGGGTCGATCACCGACACGTTGTGCCAGGCAAAGCGCTCATCGGTAAAGGGCCACAGTAATTGCGTTCCATATGTTGTGCAGGCGTCGAGCAAGCCGTGGGTGGCGTAACCCAAGCCCGCAAATAACCAGACAGCCTTGAAGGGCAGCCTGCGCCTTACGAGAGGATAGAAGGCAATGGCGCATATCAGCGCGCCTATCGGGATAAAAAACAGCGAGTGGGTGAACTGCCGATGAAATTCGAGAAACAGTAGCGGGTCCTGATTGGATCGGATGAGCACATCAAGGTCAGGCGCCATGCCGGCCAGAGCGCCAATCCACAGCGCATCGCGCCCGCGGGGAGCGGATGCGAGTGATTGAGAAGCGGCGGCGCCAATGGCGGCCTGACTAAGGGGGTCCATAGGATTCTACTGGGCCGCTAAAAAGCCTAGTTTACTGGAGGCTTCCGCTTCCGGCATTATCGTATCACTCCGCTGTGAAGAGATATCAGCAATGCCGTCACCTATTTGGTCCCCCTCGCCAGAACGGATAGCAGCGAGCAGGCTGAGCGAATATCGGGCATTTGTGGAAGCGCACGGTGGACCCGAGGGGGATGATTACGACGTGCTGCACGCCTGGTCGATCGAGCAGCCCGCTGCGTTTTGGCAAAGCGTTTGGGATTACACCGGCATCTGCTCATCAGAGCGCGCCGAGACGGTGCTCAAAGACGGTGACCGGTTCCCTGGTGCCCAGTGGTTTCCCGGCGCCAGACTGAACTACGCCGAAAACCTGCTTGCCAGGGGCGAGTTTGGTCCGGCCATTATTGGATATCTTGAGACCGGCGCGCGCAGCGAGCTCAGCTGGCTGGAGCTGAGGCAAGTCGTTGCCCGCATCGCGAGAGCACTTACAGCCTTGGGAGTGGAACCTGGGGACCGCGTTGCGGGGATGCTCCCCAACGTGCCGGAGACCCTTGTGGCCATGCTCGCCACCGCCAGTATCGGCGCCGTATGGTCATCCTGTTCCCCCGATTTTGGGGTGAATGGCGTGCTGGATCGGTTCGGACAAATTGACCCCAAGGTGCTCTTTGTCTGCGATGGCTACCACTATGGCGGCAAGGTCTTTGACTGCACAGCCAAGGTGGAGCAGATCGCTGAGCAACTGGATTCTCTGTTGGCTGTGGTGTCCATTCAACTGCTCGACGGGATACCCCTACCCGAGGGGGTAACCCCCTGGTCAACATTTGGCGCTGAGGCGAATCAAGACGCCGCTGGGCTCGAAACTGGCTTTCGGCAACTGCCCTTTGATCATCCCTTGTTCATCATGTACTCCTCGGGCACCACGGGTGCCCCCAAGTGCATTGTGCATGGCGCAGGCGGAACGCTGATTCAGCACCTCAAGGAGCACCAGCTCCACGTAGGCCTCCGTCCGGGAGACCGGCTGTTCTATGCCACGACCTGCGGCTGGATGATGTGGAATTGGATGGCAAGCGCCCTGGCATCGGGCGTCACGTTGGTGGTCTATGACGGCTCGCCCTTTCATCCGGGCCCTGAGACCTTCTTTAATATGGTGGATCAAGAGCAGATCAACGTGTTGGGGGTGGGTGCCAAGTTCATCTCCAGCATTGAGAAGACAGGTTTGAAGCCCTCGAAAAGTCATAATCTGAGCGCGTTGCGAACAATGCTCTCTACGGGTTCACCGCTTGCACATGAGGGGTTCCAGTATGTCTATCGCGATGTAAAGGCGGATCTGTGTCTTGCCTCCATATCTGGGGGTACCGACATTATCTCCTGCTTTGTGCTCGGCAATGAGTGTCTCCCTGTTTTCGAGGGTGAGATTCAGTGTATGGGCCTGGGTATGTCGGTGGCGATCTGGGACCAGAACGGGCAACCCGTATCGGGTGATCGCGGCGAACTGGTGTGTGATCGACCCTTCCCCTCAGCACCCATCGGA
>CAXPOA010000192.1:0-45724 GCA_964218505.1 Luminiphilus sp. | reverse complement strand
TGGGACTCGATGACAACTGCGGGGGCTTTGACGTGCCAATAGGCCTCATCGACTGCAGAGGTCTTGATAACACTTCGGCCTAAATTGCCTGATAAGACCCTGATACCTCCCTCTTTTGCAAAGGGCTGATTCACGGTCGTCAGTACTGTGTCATCCAGCGACCTCTCTGAAACGGCTTTCCATGCCAGGTCGGTCCCCTCAAGACTGGGCTCCTTAATAAAGTCCGCAAAAGGAACGCCCAAACAGGTCTGTGCATCGGGATGCATCAGGCCGTTTTCGGTCAGCTCTCGGAATAGGAAACCTGTGCCCCCCGCTGCATGGACGTGATTGATATCTGCGCTGCCGTTGGGGTACACCCGCGCGATGAGGGGAGTCGCCCCTGAGATTTGATGGAAATCATCCCAATTCATGATGAATCCAGCAGCTCGAGCGATGGCAATGAGGTGAATGCAGTGGTTCGTGGAGCCTCCGGAAGCCAGCAAAGCTACTAGGGCGTTCACCAGAGCTTTGGCCTCAACTTGCTTTGCGAGAGGTAGGTAGCGACCGCTTTGCTTGGTCAAACGTGTGACCTGTTGCGCGGCGAAGCGGGTGAGGCCATCCCGCATGGGGGTTCCCGGATTTTCGAAAGATCCTCCGGGCAATTGGAGCCCCATCGCTTCAACCATCATTTGATTGGAGTTTGCAGTGCCATAAAACGTACAGGTTCCAGCGCTGTGATAAGAGGCGCTCTCGGCCTCAAGCAAGGCCTCTCGATCGACCTGTCCCTCAGCATAGAGCTGCCTGATGCGCACTTTTTCCTTGTTTGGTAGGCCGGTGGGCATGGGACCTGCAGGCACAAACATGGCTGGTAGGTGGCCGAACTGAAGGGCACCCATCAATAGTCCCGGGACAATTTTGTCGCAAATTCCAAGCATCAAAACCCCATCGAACATTTGATGAGAGAGGGCAATAGCCGTCGCTTGAGCAATCACATCCCGACTGAACAAAGATAACTCCATGCCATCCTGGCCTTGGGTTACTCCGTCGCACATAGCCGGCACGCCTCCAGCGACCTGCCCGGTCGAGCCAATTTCTCGAAGCGCTTGTTTGATGAGCTCCGGATAAACTTCGTATGGCTGGTGAGCAGAGAGCATATCGTTGAACGCGGTCACGATGCCGATATTGGCCGCATCCATCAATTTAATGACTGACTTGTCCGAGGGCTCGCAAGCGGCAAAACCATGGGCCAGATTGCCACAGCTCAATTGGCCCCGATCGGAGGGGTTGCTTGCCATTTCCTCTATCATGGCGAGATAGCCCTCACGCGGTGCCCCGGAGCGGTCTTGTATGTCGCGGGTGACCTTGTCGATGACTGGGTGCATAGGGTGGCTGGCTCTACTAGTATGACGTCGGCATTATGAAATAAAAACCAAAATAAATCACTCAGAAACCAGAATATGTCTCATTTATGTAATTTAATTACACATCTCAGAGGCTATGCGCTGAGACAAGGCGACACACGATTACGTCGCTTTCCAGTCGCGTAAGTGGCCCAGACCCCCAATGATGACATAGCCACAGGCTGTCATGGAACGGCCGCCTGAGCGATACGATCCAAAAGGCGGCTCCAACAGGAAATGCCGGTGCTGCGTAGACCACACGACATGAGTGGAAAAAGATAACATGTCAGCACTGGCGAAGCTTGAACAGCGCTAACCGCTCCGTCGGGTGCTACCGAAATGTTCTTCTGTTGGTGTGTTCGCGATGGCAGAGATAGGAACAGGGGTAAGTTCAGTCACGAACACGGGTGAGTGCAGGGTGATCACATGAAATCTGTTTTTATAACCGGTGCAGCGCAGGGGATCGGCTTGGCCATTGCTACCCGATTTGCTGAAGCGGGCTGGCTTGTGGGTCTGTTCGATACCAATGCCGACGCATGCAAGTCCTTGCTACAACGGCCGCCTTTTGGCAGGTCGGTTGCGGGATATTGCGATGTGACGGACCGAGACTCGGTGAGTAGGGCTTTATCAGAGTTCGGTGCGATATCAGGACATCGGCTCAACGTATTGATCAACAATGCGGGGGTACTGACATCAGGACCATTCGAGTCGCTAACACCCGAGCAAGTAGACGCTATGATTGCAGTCAACATCACTGGGCTGACTCAGGTGAGCCAGCTTGCGTTCCCTCTGTTGAGAGATACGCCAGATTCGATGGTGATTAATCTTTGCTCAGCGTCAAGTATCCATGGTATCCCCTGGCTGGGGGTTTACAGCGCGTCCAAGTTTTATGTGAATGGATTGACTCAGGCGCTTTCACTTGAGTGGGCGGAGCACGATATACACGTCACCTGTCTAAAGCCGGTGCCAATTAACACTGCGATGGGTAGGCAGTTAGAGGAGCGCCATACAAAAAATATGGCGATCAACATTGAGCCTGAGGAGGTCGCCGACGTGGCTTTTCGTGCGGTGAGTTATCGTCGCCCGCATCACTTTGTAGGGCGCAGCGCATGGTGGTGGCACTTAGTGAATCGACTGCTGCCAATGAGACTGAGAGAGCGGTTAGTCCGCAGTCTCATCGGTACATAAAACAACAAGTCAAAGGAGGTCACGCGTGCGTAAGTTCTATAAATTTGCCCACACTATAGGGGCTATAGGGCTAATGGGTGCAATGCTTTGTCTGCTCGTGATTTTGTACTCTCTGCCTCAGCCATCCGCTGACCCGCAGGGATTTTTACGTTCAACCGACGTGGCTGACAGCATCGCACGAATTATCCTCCTGCCGTCACTGGGCGTTACGTTGGTGTCAGGCTTGCTGGCCATTGGGGCAAATCCGGCTTTACACAATGCGGGATGGGCGTGGTTCAAACTTGCAACCGGTATTCTTCTCTTCGAGGGCGGATTGGTGACTGTGCAAGGGCCCATTCAACGCGCTGCTACGGTAACCGAGGAAGTGGTGAATGCCGGTGGCGAATTAGCTGCGCTGGCAGGTGTTTATGGCTCTGCCAAAGGTTCAATCATTGTTCTGATCGGTGTGGCGGTAGTGAATGTTGTTCTGGGAGTCTGGCGACCAAAGTTCGGGCGCCGCAGGCAGCAAACTTCAGCCGAGATCCTTGAAAAGTAAGGCGAGCCGCTGTCCTCGACTTAGCGCCTTCAAAAAGGATCTAGGCTCCTCATTGCGATTGAAGAAAGGGGAGTAGCCTTCCAGAAGCGAGGCATCCACGCCATCTAAATCCATAAAGCCCATGCGCCAATCGGCGAATTCACGTTCTTCAAGCGCCTCGTCGAAAAGAACCTCAATCCCATGATGGCGTCCGTCCTGCTCAATCGAGGCGAAAGTTGCATCGACTTTAGCTCTCGACCCCTCAAGGACCTGAAAATAGCTCCGATTCTTATGTAGCAACAAGCCGGTGATTTCACGCTCAGTGTTGGTTCGTCGGGCTTTGGTGAGAAGTTCCAGCAAATCTCTCGTGCTCATTTCACCTGTTTGAGTGCTCACGTAAGCGAGGTGGACCAACTCATCGGGAGGGTCGAGATGGTGGAGATCATCGTTCGCGGTCATTTGGCGGCGCCTCAGGTTTTGCCGTTCCTAGCGTTATAAAGAGCGTGATCTGAGGTGAAAGTGCTTCAAAACCTCCATCAGCCCAACAATCCCCCTTGTGCAGAGTACGCAAGTAAAATAGTCTAGACAATAGATGTGTTGAAATAAATTTACATATTGGGCCCGATAGGCCTTCATAATTATGGACTTTCAGCGATTCAAGGATGTGGCGCGAGCAAGTGAGCGCATAACAGGGGAGCAGGAGAATGACACAGGCAGCCACAGCAACCATGAACGACTCGACTCAGCAGGCGCTCGAAAACCGGTTGCTGGCGCCGCGTTTTTATCGGACCAACTATAAAGCTCTCAATAGCGTTGATATTTCGACGGTTCGCCGGGAGTGGGATTCAATGATGGCGGCTTTCGCTGAGGACAAGAACCGAGCGCACTTTAAGCAGACGTACGATTTTGACCCCACCTCGCTTGACGTAGACCCAGCGTTGAAGAGCGATTTTCTCGATCTGCTCGTAAGTTCAATCACGGCTGAATATTCAGGTTGCGTGCTTTACCAGGAGATTGAAAAGAACGTCGATAACGACGATGTGGCGACCCTGATGCGCTACATGGCACGAGATGAATCTCGGCATGCCGGGTTCATTAATAGGGCCTTGAAACAGTTGGGCGTGGCTGTCGATCTCAGCGTACTGAAGGCCGACAAGGAATATCATTACTTCTCGCCTAAATTTATCTACTACGCGACTTACCTGTCTGAAAAAATTGGTTACGCCCGCTACATCACCATCTATAGACACCTGCAACGCAATCCCGATAACCAATTCCATCCTATTTTCAGTTGGTTCGAGCGCTGGTGTAACGACGAGTATGCTCACGGAGAAGCCTTTGCCCTGTTGATGCGATCCCAGCCCAAGCTTCTTCGTGGTTACAACAAATTGTGGATTCGGTTTTTCTTACTAGCCGTGTATTCCACGATGTATATCAGGGATCACTCAAGGCCAAAGCTGTACGAGGCTTTCGGTATGGATATCACTGAATTCGATTACACCGTGTTTGACATCACGACGGAGATTTCCAAGCAGGTATTCCCGTTAACACTAAACACCGATGATCCGCGGTTCCGCGCGGGGCTCGAAAAAATGTTGCGTTTAAGTAACCGCTCGGAGGCTTTGCGGGAAGCTGGTGGCATGATGAATCTGATCAAACGTGGAGGTCTTGCAATTGCTAGCGCGGCAACCTTCGCTCGGTTATTTTTCTTGCCAGTCAACAAGAACAACCTGCCCGATCAAGTCCTTGCGACACCAGCGTGGTGAGACGGCTATTGTGACGCCTGTTGTGACTAGGCGCCGAGATTGTGTATCGGGGTTGCCTGTCGAGATTGTTTGTTGAACTAGTCCCCTGACTGGGTGTTTTGCACTCTGAGCCAGAGGTCGCTCAGATGGGCAATCAGCGACAACGTCAGCAGGGTGGGTATCCAGACCCAGCTGGCACCCGTCAGCGACAGACGGAGAGCCAGTATCAGTGCCGCGCCTGCCAGAATATTTGGTAGTAGATTCGTCAGGCTCGGGAGTTTTTTAAGCCGCTTTCTAATTAACCATAGCCCAACTATTTCGAGTCCGATGAGCAGCAGAACAAGGTCTAACAACCCACCTGTGGCAACAAGCGACTCCATCTCTCAGGCGCGGGCAAGACCCAGTAGTTGCCCCAAGTCCTTCAGGAAAACCCGTAAATGAGCGGCCTTTCGTCGACGCACGAGTTTCTTTTGGGTATAGCCTTGCCAGGTAAGTTCCTGCACATCCTTGTCACTACACATGGCAACAAACTTCTCCCGCCGTTTGTCTGAGCTGTACCAAAAACGCTGCAGCAGCCCCAGCGCCCAGAACGTCCGCCCATGAAGCTTCATAAAGGTTTTACGAGCTGTCGCGAGGTGTTTTGTATCGTTAGTTTCCAAGAATTGAATCATGGCGTTTGCACAGAGTTTGCCGGTCAGCATTGCGTAGTAGATGCCTTCCCCCGATGCAGGTGCGACAACGCCCGCAGCGTCCCCCGTCAATAGAACAGACTTTCCGTCATCCCAGCGCTTCAGTGGTTTCATGGGGATAGGAGCGCCCTCGCGGCGGACGGTCTGGCGCGTATCAAGACCAGTTTTCTGTCGTAACGCCGCAACCGAATGGCGGGCACTGAAGCCGTCCGCTTCACTCCCTACACCGATGCTGGCATGTTTTCCATGGGGGAAGACCCACGCGTAAAAATCGGGTGAGAGCTCCCCTTGATACCAAACGTCGCATCGATTGCCGTCGTAATGATCACTTTGCTTTTCGGGTGCTTCGACGATTTCGTGGTAAGCGAGGACCCATCGCAAATCGGCGCTACATGGAACAGCCTGCCTCGCAACGGCGGAGCGCGCACCATCTGCGCCGATAACGGCATGTGTCGTGACCGATACGTCGGCGAGCTGGCCTTCTTTCGACTGATACTTGATATGAATAATGCCCTCCGCATCGTAGACTAGGGACTTGAAGGCGCCGATTCGCAGCTCGGCCCCATGCTCTGCTGCGCGCTGCCGCAGCCATGGGTCGAACTCATCCCTATCGACCATGCCGACAAAGGTGTCTCCAACTGGCATGTCCACCGATTTATTGGTGGGCGAAATCATCCTTGCCGAGCGGATGCGGGCAACCAACAGGGATTCGGGAATATCAAATTCACTAATCAAGCAGGGCGGAATTGCGCCGCCGCAGGGTTTAATCCGGAAGGCTCGCTCAAGGAGTAGCACCCGATAGTTTGCGTCTGCAAGCCGTGTCGCAGCGGTTGCTCCCGCCGGGCCTCCGCCAACGACGACCACATCAAAATCTGTCTCGCTCATGACCACCCCTTTTTAGTTGTTATTGACGGCCCGCCATCACTTCATGAACAGCCACGTCTCCAAATGACGGCCCCGTAGCTATCGTTTTTTCTTTGCTGACACGAACCCGGAGCCCGAGCCACGCGGCCAGCACGAACAGCATTGCTTCAAAAGAAAATACCAATCCGTAGGCGTGAGCCGTCTCCGTGACCCACTGACGGCATACATCAACTGCGACGGTCCCGAGAAATCCGCCCAGAGCAAACGCGATGGCTTGCGCAGCGCCCCACAGACCCATCCGCAGTCCTTCTCGCTCTGACTGACCTTCACTGGCGAGGGTCATCATCGAGGCGATGGCTGCAACGGCGAAGGCGCCATTGCAAAATCCCAGCACGAAAACGTTCGCTGACAGATTCCAGCTGTCCGCACGAAGGCCACCGGTAGCCAGCGCGGACAGCGCCGCGGCGGAGGCCATACAGCCACCCACGGTCCAGAGTCTGAGCAGGTGTCTGCTATTGGTTTTTGCTAAGGAACCGCTCGCTGCTACAGCCAGCATGCCAAGCAGGACACCGCCGTGCTGGGTGCCGGCCAGCTGAGTCGATTGGCCAGGGGTCATGCCAAACACCAGGCCGGCGAAGGGTTCAAGGATGAGATCCTGAAAGCTGTAGGCGAGCATGGAAACGAATACGAACAGGGTGAAGGTTCGAGCCTGCTTTTCCTGCCAAATTGAGCTAAGTGCCTCGAAGAAAGGGACCTTAGGTTGATCGCTATTGGTAGCTTCTTGATGACTTGATCGAGTGCGCTCAACGCCACGGATGGCGAGGAATGCAATTAGAAATGCTAGCAGTGATACGGTGCCGGTGACTTGAAGAAGTCGTGTGGGCGAGTAGGGATCCAGAAATTTGCCGGCGATGGTGGCAGTTATCGCAAAACCAGCGATCATCATAAACCATACCAACGTGGCGGCTGCGGGTTTCCGTGAGGGTTCCACCTCTTTGGCAAGCAGCACCAACAGCGAGGTGCCGGTTGCACCGGAACCAAGGCCGATGCCGAAGAAGCCGGCGAAGGCTAAGAGGGACCCGAGCGTAACGGAGAAGCTCATGACGACTGTGGCCGTGGCCGCGACAAACCCGCTGATGGCGAGCGTCACCATCCCGCCAATTATCCATGGTGTGCGACGTCCACCCAGGTCCGAGCCATAGCCGATTCTGGGTCGCGCCAGCTGTACAAAATGATGAACCGCAACCAGGAAGCCCGGGAGCATGGCGGGCAGCGCAAGCTCGACTACCATAATTCTGTTTAGCAACGAGGTGGTGAGTACAATGATTGCGCCCAGCATGGTTTGCACCAGTCCAAGACGGGCAATGCTCCACCAACTCAATCCGGCGTGTTTCACGGTGTGATCCCGGCTAGCGCAAAAGCGGCGATCATCATGCCTGAGACATACGCGGTGACGCCTGTGCCGTTGTACCATGGGGCAAGCGCTTCTGGATCCTTGAGCATGCGATGCATCGCCGCCGCCTGCCCGAGCAGGAGCAGTGATATGCCGAGGCTATGCCACGGAGACCCCCAGAAGTAGAGTAGTACGATCACCGCAAGTTGTGGCAACGTCATCACGATACAGGCGACTTTGGCAGCTTTTTCAGGTCCGAGCGCGGCCGGGAGAGATCGCAGTCCCATGGCACGATCCCCGGCAATCGATTTGAAGTCGTTGAGCGTCATGATGCCGTGAGCGCCGATGCTGTAGAGCAAGGCAATGACACAGATCGATAGGCTTGGGATGGCGCCCTGCAAAAACACGGCGGCGCCTGTTATCCAGGCTAGACCCTCGTAACTAATGCCTACTGCGGCGTTACCCCACCAGCCGTTTTTCTTGAGACGCAACGGAGGAGCGCTGTAGATCCAGGCGAGTATGAGTCCGCCGAAGGTGGCCAAGCCAACCCATTGGCCCATGCTTAAACCCCAGAGCAAAGCGAGAAGGGTCCAAGTAATGGCGAAACCCAGTCCCCAGCTACCCGGTACTCTGCCCGAGGGGATGGGGCGGTGCGGTTCGTTTATCGCGTCGACGTCCCGGTCAAACCAATCGTTTACGATCTGACTCGCGCCACATACTAGCGGGCCTGTCAGAGCAACCCCAGCGAGAAGTAGCCAGAGGCTGTCGAGCAGGGCTGCGCCACTCGACACGGCACCACATAAGAAGGCCCACATGGGGGGAAACCACGTGATTGGCTTCAACAGCTCAACGAGGGCCGAGAGTTGAGGGCGTCCCTGGGGGGCGTCCATGGCGTGAGAGCGACTCATCATGTGACTATAGGAAGTCACACCTAGCGCCGTCAAACCAAATTTACACTTGATGCGTAACTATTTTTTGGCTTTTTGAGTGGTTACCCGTTTCGAGGCCTTCAGGCCGCGTCAATTCCGGATTCGGTCTCACCAATGCCATAGCGTCGCAGTTTGGTGTAGAGGCTCTGCCGGCTGAGGCCCAGTATCTCAGCCGCGGACGCTCGGTTATCGCGGGTGAGTTTGAGTGCGGCCTCGATGCAAAGTGCCTCAATAACATCCGTGGATTCGCGCACGAGCTCTTTTAGGGGCAAACGCCCGACACGTTCGGTAATCTGCTCAATGGATCGGGGTAAACGTTCTGTGAGCGGGTGGTCCGAGGTAAGTCTGCGGCTGATATCGCGGATAAAAAAGATTATTTTGGTACCTTCGTTGCGGGTGACAGCAGCCGCCGAAATCTCGACGTCCGAGGTCACCCCGACTGAATTTTTGAGGATCGAGGCATAGAGTTTGATGCTTTTTCCCTGTCTCAGGTTGCTCAGCAATACGGCGACGTCCACTGTTGAGCGTCCGATCCAGTTATCAAGGGTTCGCCCAAGAACTTGTTCTTCCGAGTTGACCTCCAGCCAGTCTAGGAAGGTGGGGTTTGCCGAGAGAATTCGCGCTTCGCTGTCGACCTGGACGATCCCATCGGGTGCGGTGTGGTAAAGATCCACTAGGCCGGTATCGCCGGTATTGGCGGCCTCGGAGGTAGATAGTCGAATCAAAAATCTAGATTCTGCCCCCTGGCGAAGAAAATTGACGAGCGCCTCGCTACTCTCCGCGCTGTTAGGAAGCGTTATATGGCTGATCTGTGCTGAGCCTGACTCACGCGCTTTCTGGAGTAGCTGATCAAATTCGGTGGAATTTAGCGGAACAGGCTTGCCAATGATGCTCTGTCCCTCACCGGTCAGTAGACTATTAGCTTGTGAATTCGCTTCAAGCACCCGCCCGGTAGCTTCATCAACCACCAAGACCGCATCACTGGTAAGTTCCAAAAGCCTGCGATAGCGGTTTTCCATCTGGCGCAGCGCCCAATAGTCCTGCTCCATCGCATGTTGGGCGTTGAGCAGTTGCTGTCGCAAGTCAGTCACCACCCGCAGGTCTCGCCCTACCGCGACGATGCCCTCTTTTGAGGGCGGGCAGACTAGGCGATAGCTCATTGGGATATCCTGCTCCCCCTCACCAAGACGGTGGTGTATGTCTACCCTGACTGCCTCCCCAGGGTTATCCATCGCCCGTTTCAAGGCCTGTACTGCACGTTCCCGATGGTCGTCTCCACATAGGACGTGCCATTCAAGGCCTCGCCAGTTGAGTCTCATTAAATCGGTAAGTTCGGGATTGGTTACTTGAACATCAACGCAAACGCCACTGGCGTCCAGCTGAAGCTGCACATCTGCAATAGACTCAAGCATTGATGCCAAAATGGCGGAATCAGTGTGTTCTAGCACGGTTCGCTGCCTTTACTTGGGCCGCAATGGGAATGAGTTGGGGGGTGCTGCTCCCAGCGACAGATCTAGAAGTGTTACGAGTCTTACACAGGTTTGGCTTTCTTTGCCATCAATAATCTTGACACTTCCTTACAAAACAAAGGCTTAGGTTCACTTAATGTAAACAATAAATTACTGATTGTTATGTAATATAAAGTTGACACTGCAAGCAGCCGGGAGATACTCTGCCACGTTAGGACCTATGGGGTCTGGCAACCCGCGGGAGGCCTGCAGTGCTTGAATCTGCGAGAGAGCATGGGGAGCGGAGAAATCTGTACACCCCGGAACAGCGGAGTCGCCGTGATGCGACGGCTTGGACGTGGGTGCAAGGTGTTCTCGCACCCCTGCAATTCTTGGTATTCGCGATTAGCCTCGTGCTCGTAATCAATTTCCTGGCGAACGGAAGCGGCTACAACGCCGCTGTCACATCAGTTTTGATCAAAACGGGCATCCTCTACACGATCATGATCACGGGTGCCATCTGGGAAAAGGTGGTCTTCGGTCAATACCTCTTCGCGCCAGCATTCTTTTGGGAAGATGTCGTGAGCATGTTGGTCATTGTGCTTCACACCGCCTACATCGCTTGCTGGTCTCTTGGCTGGGGCACCATGGAACAGCAAATGTGGCTGGCGATAGCCGCCTACACCACATATGTCATCAATGCATTTCAATTCTTGATCAAGCTTCGCGCAGCGCGTCTTGATGTCAGTGGAGAACACGGAGTCCTCGGGACCGGGTTTTCTGGGGGAGCGACCTCGTGAGCGGTGAGATTCTGGCAAGCTCATCAGGCGTTGATGCGGCTGTGGGACAGTTTCAGCCGCAACAGGAGCGAGGACAGCGCGCTGTCTTCTGCGGGTTGACGTCAATCATCTGGATGCACCGAAAAATCCAGGACGCATTCTTTCTGGTTGTGGGGTCCAGAACCTGCGCGCATCTTATTCAATCGGCGGCAGGGGTTATGATTTTTGCCGAACCACGATTCGGTACTGCCATCCTTGGGGATCGGGATTTGGCGGGTATGGCCGACTGCAACGAGGAGCTCGATCGGGTTGTCGCGCAGGTGCTGGACCGCCGTCCCGAACTTAAAACTATTTTTCTGGTTGGTTCCTGTCCCTCAGAGGTGATCAAGCTAGACCTCGACAACGCGGCGCAGCGGCTGTCCCGGGAATACAGTGGTGGCGTTCGGTTTGTGTCATTTTCTGGGAGCGGAATTGAAACAACGTTTACTCAGGGCGAAGACAGTTGCTTGTCCGCACTGACGCCTTCACTTCCACAGCGAGAAAGTGATCAGCCTCAACTTCTTGTTGTTGGAACACTGCCCGACATTGTCGAAGATCAATTCAGGCGTCTGTTTTTGCAAATGGGCATCGACTGCGTGGAATTCTTTCCGGGGAGAAGTTCGACTGATTTACCCGCTGTAGGGATGAACACCCAAGTCTTGTTAGCCCAACCCTATTTGGGCGAAACACTGCGTGCGCTACAGGGGCGTGGAGCGCACTTTATCCCAGCGCCATTCCCCGTGGGCGTGGAGGGTACGGCGGCTTGGTTCCACGCGGCTGCCTCAGCTTTTGGCATCACCAAGGAGCGAGTTGAAGCCAGCCTCGAGGCGCCAAAAGCACGTGCTGTCAAAGCGCTGAGTGCTTACCGGGATGAGTTAGCGGGGCGGCGATTTGCGATGCTGCCAGACTCCCAGCTCGAAATACCTCTGGCGCGGTTTTTATCCAGGGAGTGCGCGATGACTCCGGTGGAGATTGGCACCCCTTATTTTGATGCCGCCGTCATGGAGGCAGAAATTCCCTTGTTGCCGGCTAATGTGTCTTGGATTGAAGGCCAGGATCTCGATCCCGCGCTGTCGCGTATTAGGGAGACCAGACCAGACCTCACGGTCTGCGGCCTCGGTATTGCCAACCCTCTGGAAGCGGAAGGGTTGCGGACAAAGTGGTCGATTGAACTGCTGTTCTCGCCAATTCAGGGCTTTGAGCAGGCGGCGGATCTGGCCGAGCTCTTTGCACGACCCCTGCGAAGAGAGGCGAAGCTGGAGGTAGGTGCATGGAGCTGACTCTCTGGACCTATGAGGGGCCACCCCATGTGGGGGCTATCCGAATTGCTGCATCAATGCGCGATGTTCACCTGGTATTACACGCACCTCAGGGAGACACCTACGCTGACCTGCTGTTCACTATGATCGAGCGGGATGGCAAACGCCCGCCAGTGACATACACCACCTTTCAGGCGAGAGATCTTGGCGCTAGTACCGCTGAAAAATTTCTTGGGACATTGCGGGCTGCTTATGAGCATCACAAGCCCAAGCTGATTCTCGTTGCTGATTCCTGCACGGCGGAACTGATACAGGACCAGCCCGGCACGCTTGCACAAACCGCCGGTTTACCTATCCCCGTGGTACCACTGGAGATGGCAGCGTATTCACGAAAAGAAAATTGGGGCGCGAGCGAAACCTTTTACCACTTGGTCCGTGCGCTTCTTGGTTCTCAATCGAGCGCATCTTCAGAGCCGATGCCGCGGGGGGCGGGCGCGCCACCCACGGTCAACATACTGGGCCCTACCAAGCTGGGATTTCGCTGTCGAGATGACGTGCGTGAGATCACACAGTTGCTTCAGTCGGCGGGTATCCGGGTAAACGTAGTTGCACCCCTCGGAGCGGGCATAGATGACTTGATGCGCATACCCGAGGCGGATGCGAATATTTGTCTCCATCCTGAGATTGCCATGACCACTTGCGGCTGGCTTGAGCGAACGTTCAAGCAAAAGACGATCAAGACCGTGCCTCTGGGTTATGGAGCAACTCGGGATTTTCTCGCCGAGGTTTCAGAGGTCCTCAACTACACCATCGATATCGACGGAATCAGTGAGTGTCACCTGCCCTGGTACAGCCGCTCTGTAGATTCAACCTATCTGACAGGTAAGCGCGTCTATGTTTACGGTGACGGGAGTCACGTGGTGGCGGCGGCCCGAGTCGCCCAGCGTGAGATGGGCTTTGACGTCGTGGGGTTGGGCACTTATTCCAGAGAGATGGCTCGTGAAGTCCGCGGGGTGGCGAAGGAACTTGGATTGGAGGCGTTAATTAGTGACAACCACCTAGCAGTGGAGCACGCGATCAGTGAGCTGCGTCCGGAGCTGGTTTTGGGCACGCAGATGGAGCGCCATATTGCCAAGCGCTTGGGCGTCGGTTGCGCTGTCATCTCAACGCCGGCACACGTGCAGGACTATCCCGCGCGATACAGCCCTCAGATGGGTTTTGAAGGTGCCAATGTCTTGTTTGATACCTGGGTTCATCCATTGATCATGGGACTCGAAGAGCACCTGCTGCACATGTTCCGTGATGATTTTGAATTTAACGACAACGCCGTGCCTTCGCATCTGGCTCACGGAGATGGAACTCTCAAGGAAGTGGAAGCCGTTGAAGAGGGCGCTTCAGGGGAAACTCTTGTGCGCTGGGATCCGGGCGCAGAAAAGGAGTTGAAAAAAATCCCTTTCTTTGTTCGCGGTAAAGCGCGACGGAATACGGAGCAGTACGCCCTAGAGCATGGGCTTTCCGCGATAGACATCGAGACGCTGTATGAAGCAAAAGCCCACTACAGCCGATAAGCTTGGCAGTTCGGTCCCTGTCCGCGTGGTATTAATCACGTTGGATAATCATGTTAGTGCTGCACTCGAGTCGGCGCAAATGTCGGTGCGAAAACTCATACCCGGACTGCGACTTTCGGTGCATGCGGCTGCGGATTGGGAAGCCCGCCCCGATAAATTGGCTGCCTGTAAAGAAGCGATCGCCGAAGCGGACATCATCATCGCGACGATGCTGTTTATGGAGCCTCACATAGCGGCCGTGCTGGATGAGCTGGAGTCTCGGCGCGGTGACTGTGACGCCTTGATATGTTGTATGTGTGCCGCAGAGGTCATGAAGCTGACTCGCATGGGCAAATTCAGGATGGACGGGGAGCAAAGCGGCGCCGTGGCTTTGTTGAAGCGGCTCCGGGGTAAGAGTTCCAAGCCGCAGAGTGCTGGTGCGCAACAGCTTTCCATTCTGCGCCGCCTGCCTCGAATTTTGCGCTTTATCCCTGGAACGGCGCAGGACCTGCGGGTCTATTTTTTAACGCTGCAATACTGGTTGGCAGGTTCAGAGAAAAATCTCGCGAGCATGATCCAGCTGTTGATTCAGCGATACGCTGAAGGACCTCGAGCGGCTCTCAGGCGCTTGCCTGAACCACCGCCGCCGGTTGAGTATCCAGAGGTGGGTATTTATCACCCCGGTTTGAAAACCGGTATCTCCGAAGACCGGCGAGCTCTGGAGAAATTAACCGCCGGCGCAAAACCACTTGGCACGGTGGGCGTGCTGCTTATGCGCTCCTACGCTCTGGCGGGAAACAGCCGCCACTACGATGGCGTGATACGAGCACTGGAGTCCCGCGGCTTATCAGTGATTCCCGCCTTCGCGAGTGGCTTGGACGCGAGA
This sequence comes from Luminiphilus sp., assembly GCA_964218505.1. Classification (GTDB taxonomy): domain Bacteria; phylum Pseudomonadota; class Gammaproteobacteria; order Pseudomonadales; family Halieaceae; genus Luminiphilus. Next base: position 31,065 of record CAXPOA010000192.1, on the reverse strand, counting down.
CCTGCCGTGCATCGATTTTTTATGGACGGGGATAAACCAACCGTCGATGCGGTTGTGTCGTTAACGGGATTTTCCTTGGTTGGGGGTCCGGCATACAACGATACTGATGCTGCACAGGAGTTACTGACAGAGCTCGATGTTCCATACCTCGCGGTGCAGGCGCTGGAATTTCAAAGTCTTGAAACGTGGACTGAGTCAGCGCTCGGCTTGATGCCGATTGAAGCAACCATGATGGTGTCAATTCCCGAGTTGGATGGTGCTACTGGCCCGATGGTCTTCGGTGGAAGGCAGGAGGGTTCGGCTGATAAGGCCAGCGCCATGGTGCCCCACGAAGAGCGCATCGAGATGTTGGCTGAGCGCGTATCGCAGTTGGTTGCCCTCCGCCATACGCCTAAGGAAGCGCGCAAGATTGCGGTTGTCCTATTCAATTTTCCACCGAATGCAGGGAGTACAGGTACGGCAGCGCACCTTGCAGTTTTTGATTCATTGTTCAATACACTCAAAGCCCTGTCCGCAGAGGGTTATGCAGTCGACCTGCCTGCCAGTGTCGAGGACTTGCGAGAAAGGCTTCTTCAAGGAAACGCTAGTCGCTACGGCACGGATGCGAACGTCTGTGCCACGGTAAACGTTAATGACCATGTGACGGCGGAACCATGGTTGAACGAAATTGAAGCCCAGTGGGGTCCCGCTCCAGGGAAACAGCTGACAGATGGGCGCTCGATTTTTATTCTCGGTGTCGAGCTCGGTAACGTGATGATTACCGTGCAGCCGCCGATGGGGTATGAGGGCGACCCGATGCGCCTGTTGTTTGAAGGAGGGCACGCCCCCACTCATGCCTTCTCGGCCTTCTATCGCTACCTGCGTGAAGATTGGAAGGCCAGCGCTGTGCTGCATTTTGGTACCCACGGAGCGCTCGAATTTATGCCTGGCAAACAGGTAGGCCTGTCTGCCGCGTGCTGGCCTGACCGACTCATCGGCGCCTGTCCAAATTTTTACCTATACGCCGCTAACAACCCCTCTGAGGGTTTGATTGCGAAGCGCCGGTCGGCAGCGACACTGATTAGCTATCTCACCCCATCGGTGGCTCAAGCTGACCTCTACAAGGAATATCGGTCACTCGGTGAGTCTATTGACCAATGGCGTAAGCGGGATGTTTCTATGGATCCCGAGGCGATAGCAAGCCTGATCGCTCTCATTGCGGAGCAGGCAGAGCAATGCGAATTGAGTCTGGCCGGTAACTGGTCTTCAAGTCCTGAAACAGCCATTGAGGATCTTCGCTGTCAGTTACAGGAGATTGAGGAGTCATTGATTCCGTACGGACTTCATGTGGTGGGAGAATTGCTCGCCCAAGAGGATCAGATCGATCTGCTTAACTCTATTGCAAGAGCTCATGGCGATGTGACCGTCAGTGTGGAGCTGTTGCAGGACTTGTTGACTGCAGTCCAGACCGGTGAGCAGTCAGATGATCTTGTAGCTGCCGGCAAGATGAATCCCGACTTGATGGGCCGACTGTCTCGCGCAGCTCAGGCGCTTAGCAAAGACAATGAAATTCCATCGTTGTTGCGCGCCCTTGATGGGCGATTCATTCCACCCGTTTCAGGCGGAGATTTGCTCACCAATCCGGAAGTGCTTCCAACGGGTAGGAATTTACATGGCTTTGATCCTTTCAGGGTGCCTAGTGATTTTGCGCTCCACGAGGGAGCCCGCCAGGCGGAGCAACTGTTGGTTCGTCACGCTAAGGATGGCAGCGGACTGCCTCAGTCTGTTGCCCTTGTGTTATGGGGAACCGATAACCTTAAATCTGGTGGGGTTGCCATTGCTCAGGCGCTTCATCTCATCGGAGCCAAGCCACGCATTGATGGCTACGGCCGGCTTTGTGGAGCCAACTTAATACCCCTGGAGGATCTTGGGCGTCCTCGTATAGACGTTGTTATGACGCTGTCCGGAATTTTCCGAGACTTGCTGCCCCTGCAGACACGTCTGCTTGCAGAGGCAGCATACCTAGCAGTCATGGCTGATGAGCCAGCTCACCTTAACCCTATCAGAGCTCACGCACTGGATTATCAGGCGAAGTACGACTGCGATCTGGAGGACGCTGCACTGAGGGTGTTCAGTAATGCAGAGGGTACCTATGGATCCAACGTTAACATGCTGATTGATAGCGGCGCATGGGACAGTGAGGATGAGTTGGCCGATACCTTTACTACGAGAAAAGGGCACGCATACGGCCGTAACGGCGCCGTTGAGGCCAAGCCAGACTTGCTCACAACCATGCTGGCTGATGTGGACTTGGCCTACCAAAACCTTGATTCGGTAGAACTCGGCGTCACCACGGTTGATCACTACTTTGACAGCCTGGGTGGTATTAGTCGCGCCATATCAAAAACCGGCGGTGCTGACGTGCCGGTCTACATCGCTGACCACACAACCGGGCGAGAAAAGATTCGAACGCTTGCAGAGCAGGTGGCCCTAGAAACCAGAACAAGGGTGCTGAATCCGAAATGGTATGAGTCCATGCTGGATCATGGGTATGAAGGCGTGCGCGCGATCGAAACCCACGTGACCAATACCATGGGATGGTCCGCTACTACAGGGCAGGTTGCCCCCTGGGTTTACCAGCAGTTGTCGGAGACTTTTATTTTGGACGAAGCCATGCGGAAGAGACTTGCCAGTCTAAACCCGAAGGCTGCAGCGCGGGTGGCGAACCGCTTGCTCGAAGCGCAAGAAAGAAACTATTGGGATCCAGACGAAGCAAGCCTAAACGCGCTACGAGAGGCGGGAGAGGATCTTGATGACTGGATCGAAGGTATTTCACCAGAGGCTGTCGCATGAATATAAGAAATAACCACATACCCATACAGGCGATTGACGCATCCGATAGCCCCCCCGATGGCGACGGAAGCGTTCAGGTTCATTTGGATCCCCAGATTCAAATCGACAAGGCGAAAGTCTTTGCCATTTACGGAAAGGGTGGCATTGGGAAAAGCACGACTTCATCAAACCTGAGTGTTGCCTTCTCACGTCTTGGCAAGCGGGTGATACAGATCGGCTGTGATCCCAAGCACGATTCGACCTTTACGCTGACAAAGGCACTGATGCCGACTGTTATCGATGTGCTCGAGTCCGTTGAGTTTCATGCGGAGGAGCTGCGGCCAGAGGACTATGTTTATGAAGGCTACAACGGCGTGATGTGTGTCGAGGCTGGCGGTCCACCGGCGGGTACAGGCTGCGGTGGCTATGTCGTGGGTCAAACGGTCAAGCTCCTTAAGCAGCATCATCTACTCGATGACTCCGACGTGGTGATATTCGACGTGTTGGGTGATGTGGTGTGTGGTGGTTTCGCTTCGCCTCTGCAGCATGCGGAGCGCGCTCTCGTGGTGACGGCAAACGACTTTGATTCGATTTTTGCGATGAATCGAATCGCTACGGCAATCAACGCAAAAGCCAAGAACTATGGTGTTCGTATCGGCGGCGTGATCGCCAATCGAAGTGCAGCGACCGATGAGATCGATCGTTTCAACGAGGCGACCGGAATGCGGCGTTTGGCGCACTTTCCAGACCTAGATGTTATTCGTCGCAGTCGATTGAAGAAGTCAACCGTGTTTGAGATGGATGACGCAGAGGGGCTTGCTCAGGTTCAGGCCGAGTATATGGCTCTAGCGGAAAGTTTATGGAACGGCACTGAGCCGGTGCCCGTTACCCCCATGAAAGATCGCGATCTCTTTGACTTTTTAGGCTTTGATTGAGAGTTCACCCATGAGTACAGCGAACTATGAACAACGCCGAGCTCAAATCGAGCACTACTTTGATCGCACAGCGGCCGACACCTGGGCGAAGCTTACTTCAGATGTTCCTGTTAGTGGCATAAGACGGACTGTCAGAGCAGGGCGAGACGCCATGCGCGAGACACTTTTGAGTTGGCTTCCCGAGGATCTTGCGGGGAGAAGGGTACTGGATGCGGGATGTGGTACCGGCGCCCTGGCGGTTGAGCTTGCACACCGTGGGGCGCAGGTCGTTGCGATTGATCTCTCTCCAACCCTTGTGGAGCTGGCGCGGGAGCGTATCGGCGAGGATACGGGTAGTGGCTCCATTGAATTTTTGGTGGGCGATATGCGTCACCTCGACCTGGGTGACTTCGATCACATCGTGGCGATGGACTCCTTGATCCATTATGCCCCGCGGGATGGGCTGCAAACTCTGGCGACAATGGCGGCCTCTGTTAGTCGGAGCATTGTTTTTACTTTTGCGCCAAAGACGCCCCTTCTCGCCTTAATGCACAGGGTGGGGCAGCTATTTCCAAGAGGGGACAGATCCCCAGCAATTGAGCCGATAGGAGTTGATTATCTGCGTCGATCCCTACAGGCAATAGATGATTTCCATGATTGGTCAGTCGCCAGAGATAGTCGAATAAATAGCGGTTTTTACATCTCCCATGGTTTGGAGATCGTGCGTCGATGATGATTTCAGGCCAGCGATTTCTCTCAGCGGTGCAGGGCATTGGTAGCCGATGGTTACCGTTTGCCGACGCTGTGAGTGAGGAGTTGGCGCTCGGTCGATTGTTACGACTTTCGATGTTTCAAATATCGGTTGCGATGGCGGCTGTTCTCTTAAGCGGTACGCTTAATCGAATAATGGTGGTTGAGCTTGGACAGCCAGCGTGGTTGGTAGCGTTGATGGTGGCTATACCTCTTTTGCTGGCGCCGGCAAGAGCTCTTGTGGGTTTTCGATCTGACTACCACAAGTCCTATCTCGGCTGGCGTCGGGTGCCTTATCTGTGGTTCGGCACTCTTCTGCAATTCGGCGGGTTGGCGATTATGCCCTTCGCTCTTATCGTTATGACGGAACCACACAGTGGGCCAGCAATAACCGGACCCGTTGCTGCAATGCTGGCCTTTGTGCTCGTCGGGGCGGGGATGCACACCACGCAGACCGCAGGACTTGCGCTCGCCACAGATCTCGCCAATGAGGAATCGCGACCCAAGGTGGTCGCCCTTCTTTACGTCATGCTGCTGGTTGGCACCGTGGCCGCAAGCCTTGGTTTCGCGCAGCTGTTGGTGGACTTCACTTACTATCAGTTGATCCAAGTGCTTCAGGGGGCAGCGGCGCTCACAGCATTATTGAACTTTGTCGCCCTTTGGAAACAGGAACCTCGACAGCCCCATTTAACCCGTCACGATCGCACCACACCACCATTCATGAAAGTGTGGCGCGAATTTAGTCGCCAACCCAGGGCGCGAAGACTGCTGGTCGCAATAGCGCTAGGGACCATGGGATTCACCATGCAGGATATCTTGCTGGAACCGTATGGAGCTCAAATCCTGGCAATGACGGTTAGCGAAACGACACAACTGACTGCCTTGCTAGGTGGTGGAATGCTGCTGGCATTTTTTGCGGCTGCGCAGCTACTTGGTCGTGGAAGTGACCCCATTCGTTTGGCCGGATGCGGTGTCATGGTGGGTGTATTCGCGTTCTCCTCCGTGATTTTCGCGGCACCCTTTGGCTCGGAACTGATATTTCGGGCGGGCACCTTTGGTATTGGCCTTGGCAACGGCCTCTTTGCCGTTGGCACACTCACGGCGGTTATGACCTTGGAGAGGAATGACCTTACCGGCCTCGCTCTCGGTGCCTGGGGCGCCGTTCAAACGACGGCCACAGGAATTGCAATTTTTGCAGGTGGCGCTTTGCGCGACATTGTTGCGGCCTGGATTGACGCCGGTTTACTGGGTGCCGTCCTTACAGAACAGAGCATGGCTTATGCCGTCGTTTACCACGTCGAAATTTTAATCTTGTTCATCGCGTTGATTGCATTGGGGCCCCTTGTGCGTCAACCGGATGCGCAGCACGAGCAACCACCGGGAATGCGCCTCGCGGACTTTCCCGGATAACGAGCAACCACTGAGGAGTAATGCAATGGAAACTGGAGCCATAACAGAGTACATGGATGTGGCACAGCTGGCGCTGTATGCCTTTTGGATTGGGTTCTTTTTCCTGGTGCGTCATTTGCACCGGGAAGGAAAGCGCGAAGGCTGGCCGCTGGACCTGGATGGTCAGGGGAAGCATTTCGCTGAGGGATTTGGCGGCATGCCAGATCCCAAGACCTATGAGCTTGCCAATGGGCAAGGTAACCGCACGTTGCCCGGGCCAGCGAAGGCGGGTTACGAGTTACGAGCCGTTGAGACGGGCAGTTCTGATGGGTCGCCGATCCATCCTACGGGGGATCCCATGGTCGATGGCCTTGGACCTGCAGCCTGGGCGATACGACCCGAAGCACCCGATCTGACAGTTGATGGACGTCCACGGATCGTTCCTCTTCGGGTCGATTCTGAGCACAGTGTTAACAGCCGAGATCCCGATCCTCGGGGTCAGCCAGTGATTGGCTGTGATGGCAAGCAGGGAGGCACCGTGGTTGACCTGTGGTTCGACCGTGCCGAGCCGCATTTTCGCTACGCAGAGGTCAATGTTGGAAGCCATACAGTATTGCTGCCAATGACCATGGCGCGTGTGGCTAAGGACGGTACAGTAAGCGTCAAGTCGATTAGAAGCGACCAATTTGCTCAAGTTCCGCGTCTGGCAAACCCCGATCAGATAACGCTACAAGAAGAGGACAAGGTTACCGCGTTCTACGGCGGCGGCACCCTCTACGCGCATCCTGATCGAATGGGACCCTGGCTGTGAGAGAGCATGAGTTCGAGCCAGTCCCTGGACTACCAGAACACCTGCCCGAGGGTGAGCACATTGTTTGGCAGGGCGTGCCAAGTCAGACAGCTCTTGTAAATCGGGTGTTCCAAGTCAGGACCCTGGCCTTCTACTTTACGCTGCTGATCGCTGCTGGGTTGATCTTCGAGTTGTTGAATGGTGCCCAGTGGGGCGCCATAGCGACAACGTTGGGGTGGCAGATGGGGCTCGCAGCGATCGCATTGGGACTGCTGACGGGTGCAGGTCACCTATACGCAAAGAGCTCTTTGTACACGCTTACTAACCGTCGGCTGGTGCTTCGCTCAGGGGTTGCTCTGCCCATGATGGTAAATATCCCACTGGATCGAGTGAAAAGTGCCGGATTGAGGCTGTGCGGTGATGGGACGGGCGATATCTTGTTCACCGCGGACAGCAGTGCCCGGCTTTATTACCTCATGCTTTGGCCCCATGTACGGTTGTTTGGATTTGGCAACGTGCAGCCATTGGTAAGAGGCATTTCCGACCCGCAGCATGTAGCGAAACTGCTCGCAGAGGTAGTCAGGAATGCTGGAGGCGGCCGGGAAATCACGCTAAGTGATAATCCAACCGACAATTCATCAAGAGACCGAGGGGAGTCTTCTTATGGAAACGACGGGACCGTCGCCATTAGCTAATTCAGCAATCAACAGACCCGTTCGCCGGGTCAGTGACCGACTCATGATTCTGATCATGGTCGGTTTGCTGTTTGTGGTTGGGGCAGTGCTTCTCGCGCGCACTACCGATCAGGTGGTTGTCGTGCCGAAACCATCGGGTGGCCTGTTAGCCAGTCGAGTACTGTCATTCAGTGACGCCCCTGATGGCGAGATTGTCATCAGTGATGGAGAGAGTGGAGCGAGCATCCGCATCTTGAAGTCCGGTGAGGGTAGCTTTATCCGCGGGGTAGTCCGAAGCCTGGTCCGCGTTCGACAGCAATCAGGTGTATTTTCCCGAACTGGTTTTTTGCTGACGCTTTATGCTGACGGACGCTTGATACTGCTTGATCCACTCACCACGGAAGCGATTGAGTTGGCGGCCTTCGGACCGACAAATACCGGCGAATTTCTCGCGCTCTTGCCCTCCCCAGAAGGCGCGACAGCCATGCTTGATTAGCGGCTCACCTGATGACGGAATATGCACTTGCGCTCTTGGTTGCTTTGACGGGCTGGTGGTTCTCCACTGGTCTCGTTTTGTGGCTTGTGCATCGGTCTGAAAGGCACCACCGTTTTATATTTGCTGTCGCGACTGTACTGATGCTCTGTTCGTTTGTCCTGGTTACGCGGGTTGCCGAGCAGTTATCTCCCGCGGCAGCGGTACTGGCGTTCTGTTTGGCGCTCCTGCTGTGGGGCTGGCTAGAGATGAGCTACCTCATGGGGTTTGTCACAGGCCCACACAACGAGGCCTGTCCTGAAGACGTGGGTGTGTTGGGGCGACTGGGCCGTGGATTGGGCACATCGCTGTGGCACGAATTAGTGCTCCTGGCGATGGTCAGTCTGCTGTACGCGCTATCGGTTGGTAAACCGAATCAGATTACCCTTTGGGCCTTTTCAGTACTGTGGCTAATGCGGTGGAGCGCAAAGCTTAATCTTGTTCTAGGTGTCAGAAATTACAACCGGGAATGGCTGCCCATGCATCTTGCCTATTTGGATTCCTACATACCCCGCCGACCCTTCAATATGCTTTTCCCGCTGTCACTCGCCTTGGGATCTGCATTGACCTACGTCTTGCTGCACACGTCTTACATGGCGACCGATCTCAGCGTGGTCGTCGGTCTAACATTAGTGGGCATGTTGGCTGCACTAGGCACTCTGGAGCACCTTTTTCTGATGCTGCCACTCGGGGACAGCGCTCTTTGGCACTGGGCTGCTCCAGTGGCTGAAAAAGATAGAGTCTCGGCGGATTTTGAGAGCTCATAAGCAATGAGGCACAAATTGGGCAAAACTTTGACGCAAATGCTTGACCTCTCATTTGGGGAGGACTACTGTAGGAAACGCTGGTGGGACTGATCACAGAAAACTGTGCAAGTTCGCTTCGTTTTATAGGTTTTTTTGGCGAAATTCCGAACATTAAGCGATTCAGGGACCTTTCAGCATTGTGCCTCGGCACGGGGGAGCTCCAGCATGACTGATTCAGTAAATGGCAAAAACGCCCCGTCGGCCCTGCCTACCGTAGCTGTTGAGGTCTCGGACACCGCCTATTTTGGCATTCGCACCCAAACCCTGTTGCCCGAGGATTTCTCGGACGCCCTCGATAAATTATCGTTAACTGGCGCGCTGGCCCAGGGCCTGGCGCTTCACGTGCACCTACCGTTTTGTGCAGTGAGATGCGTGAGCTGCGACCGGGTGGCAGAGGTGGCAGAAAACCCCGCGGTCATTGACCGATACCTGACGGGCTTAGACGAAGAATTGCACCTCATTACTCGCCGCATTGGTCGAGGCAATCGGATTGCACAACTTCACGTGGGTGGTGGTACACCTAACCTGCTAAATGCAGCTCAGCTGGCCAGGCTTACTGCGCTTGTTGAAAAGCACTTTCTGGTTGATGACAAAACAGAGACGTCCCTCGAAATTATTCCTGACCGCACTTCCCGGACCCAGCTGGAGTTGATAAGAGGGCTGGGCTATCGTCATGTGTCATTCGAGCTTCGTGAGGTAGATCCAGAAGCCCAACAGGGCTTAGGGAGATCTTATTCGCCCGAACTGTTGCAGGATGCCGTTGCGAACGCCCGAGCAGCTTCTTTTGAAACTGTGTCTATTGAAATAATGTATGGATTGCCGGGCCAGACGGCGGCATCAATGAAAGAAAGTATTCAGCTCGTGTCGGGTCTCGAGCCTGACCGCATCGTAACCAGGCCGTTTGTCAGGAAGGTGCAGGAATTTGCAAACCAAAAAGTGCTGGACGCCGATGTCATCCCCACGGTAGCAGAGAAGATGGCAATGTTTGTGGCCATGTCAGATGGCCTCGACGAAGCCGGCTATGGGTGGATAGGAATTAATGCATTCGCGAAGCCAGGAGATCGGCTCAGTAGAGCTCAGGAGAGGGGTGAGCTTCGACGCAATAGGCTCGGATACTGCACAGAGCCCGCCCGGTGGCTTCTAGGTATTGGTCTGGGTGCAGTAAGTGAAATGCCTACGCTAGTGTCCAGAAATCAACCTAATCTGAGTACGTGGCACGGAGCGCTGGAGCAGGGGAGACACCCGTCCAGCGTCGGTGTGATGCTGACCAAGGAAGATTCCAGAGAGCGTGATGGGCTAAATATGTTGGCTGTCGAGTTGAGCGCCCCACTGGCGAGCTTTACGAGCCCCCATGCCCAACAGGTGATCTCGAGACTCGTTGATGCCAACTATCTAAAAGTAATGGATGGGGTCGTTGCAATTACACCATTGGGTCGATTCAACATCGACCAAGTTTGGAATGAACTCGCTAGTGAGGTGCGTTGGACTCACGTCGCGTGAGCGCCTCCTGCAATTTGGGTTGGTAGATAGTCTGCAGGGCTCTCCACTCCATTAGAAACCAGGGCGTAAAGAGTTGGGGGCTTGTAGTGGTCCACTCGTTCACTTCGCTTAGCTCGAACCAGTCCCAATTTTGTATCTCCTCTGGGTGCGCTGTGATGTCTGTGCACTCACTAACGCAACCAACATAGACTTTACACAGCTCGTGCTCAGAGCCGATGCTCTTGAAGTGCGCCTGATATTCGAACTGATAGATTTCGGTAAGCGAGGTTTGCACTCCTAGTTCCTCACGAGTTCTTCGGTGCGCTGCCTCGGCGTAGGATTCCCCGTGTCGGGGATGGCTGCAGCAACTGTTAGTCCAGTATCCGGGCCAAAGCGGCTTTAGTCGGCTTCGCTCGTGTAGTAGTACTTGCCCTTGAGGAGTGAACAAAAACACTGAAAAAGCTCGATGTAATTGTCCGCCAGGACGGTGTGCTTCTTGCTTGGTTATTGTGCCGAGAAACTCGTCCTCAGGGGATACAAGTATCAGATTTTCGGATGCATGAGAGACTGACGTTCCAGAAGGGTTCATCTGTTTGGGCCTCGTACACCTGGAAAGAAAAAGGAAAAAGACCCGCCCCACAAGGGGGTTCCGCGGAGTTCTAACACTAAGGTTACCGAGCTGGCACTGGGGGAAGCGCACATTTTTACTCGTCCCTCCGCGAATTAAGATGAGGTTGGCGCCTCATCTTCGGGTCGAAACAGCTTAGAGCTTCACAAGAAGCTCCAGCCTACCTTCTTCACTCGCGTGAAGCGGGTAGGGCTTGTACATGACCTGCTGCAGGCGCTGAGTGAGCACCGTCAAGCCAGTTGTACTTAGCCGAGCTAAGCAGAACGAAGTGGATAAACAGCGCCAATACAAACAGGAACGCTGCGTTAGCCACCAGCACTCGGCGTGGATCGAAAAGCATCCATACTCTATGCATAGTTTTTCTCCATGTGTTTAGGTGACGCACCCAAAAATGCCGGGCTTGTCACAGGGTTTACAGTGATTACCTGATTAATAGAACCAGGGTTTCCACATGAACATCAGTACATGTGCAGTCACCGCGATAGCAACGAAACCTACCCATCCCTGTACATAAGCACTATGGAACTCCTTGGCTTCATTGCTGGTCAGCCCTGAAGGGCTACCGCCTTGCTCACTCATGGTTTTACCTCCCATGTTCTGTCAAGCCAGATGCCGCAATGATGCCAAGAAGGCGTCGTGCGACGGTTCACCGTCGAAGCATCCTTTTTGGGATGTTTCGACGATCTCCCAGAGGGCTCAAAAGGAACTCTCTGGCAGATTCGGTCTCCAGCCAGGATTTACCTGGTTGGTATTGAGGAGATGACCTCAGTTTCCTGCGGTCATTCCCTCTGGATTTTCCTCAGCCCCTGCAGCAGCTTCGGCCTCTTCTTCTATCTCAGGAGTCGGCGCCGCTACGGTGTATTTGGCCAAGTTTGGATAATCATCAATCATGTTTGCGCCAAGAAGAGGCTGGTAAGCACCTTGGTGGCATGTCGCGCAGTTAACCTTCAGCGGGTCACCTAGAGGTCCTTTGCGGTGCTCCGGGAGCCAGTCAGCGGTTGGATTGACGTAATCGTTATTCATTTCGCGGACCATGCGTATACCGTGCCAAGCTCGCACCCGCTCCGGTGAGCTTTGCTCCCAGTCATAGAAAGCACGGGTGTTGTGACAATGGGTACAGTTAACGCCTAGAGAGTCCGAAAAGTGCATCATGAGGCTGTAGATCCACTCAGTCTCTTTCACATTCGCCTGATTACCGTTGGGAAGGGCAGTGTGCCCTGCGACGCCCCAAGGCATCCCCGGTTCCTCATTGGCTGCACCATCGAGATACATGGAAAATGAGTCATTGGGTAGTGAGCTGTATGCAGCATTAACCGATGCGATGTTTTGACCAGCGGTCATCACACCGGGGGGGTGTGGTCTGCCAGGGTCTGTGGCCCACACATACTCGGGAATATTTTTCCCCCTGTGACAGGTGTAACAGGTCACACCAGCACCACCCACGTGATCGCCCCAGGCAACATTTGCGCGCTGGGTCATCTGTATCATCACACGAGCCACTTTCTTGGTGTACTTGGTGTCGTACTGAAAGCCTTCGTTCACGTGGCAGTAATTGCAGCCTTCTTCCGGAGATACCCATTCCGTAATAGCCGCCATCAATCGGGTGAACTCGCCAACACTTAGGTCACCAAGAACCTCGACATTTTCATAGATGTCACCTGCTTTTGGGCCGCCTGCTGGAATCGCCGGTTGGGGAGCAGGAACCTGATTGTTGGCGATCGCTTCTGCGAGCGCATCAGGGTTGTACAGTAGCTCCTGACCAACGCCGCGATAGCCGCGCTGGACAGCTTCTGGTGGCGGATTCTCGCAGGCAGCAAGTAACAAACTACCTACAATAATCAGACCGACAGTCTTAAAAGTATTAAAGGTTTTCATTGGGTAGCCTCCGTCATCATCGGATCGACGACAGGCATGGCGTCGATGGCGGGATAGGCAGGTGCGATACCGTGCTTCACACCCCATAAGTACCAGTTTTCGACCACGGTTCCGGTCAGCAAAATACCGATACCACCGGTAATTACTGTCAGTACAGCGAACCACCAAGCCCAGCGGTGGATGGATTCCATCGATGCGTTAAAGCCCATGCACCAGCGCCAGAAGAGCATGGAACGCTCGCCGGCGGTACCGATGTCAGTTATTTGATCGAGCTCCCGATCGCCACCATAGCGACTTACTGCCAAGATCGTTGCCCCGTGCATGGCGAAGAGAACGGCGGACCCATAAAGAAATGCTATCGAAAGCATATGGAATGGGTTGTAGAACAAATTGCCGTAGCGCATGGAGAAGGCCGCGGTCCAGTCAAGGTGCGGGAATATCCCGAAGGGCACTGCTTCACTCCAGCTTCCCATGAGGATAGGACGGAAGAATCCAAGTACCAGGTAGAGCCAGATAGCGCCGGCAAAGGCCCAGGCGAGATAATTGCTCATGCCAAGATTGCGCGCGAGCTGAAATGTTCGCCACCACCAGAGCAGAATGCCCGCGGTCAGGAAAAATCCAGCCATTAACCACCAGCCACCCTCGTTTAGAGGAGGGATACTGAGTCCATACTCGGGTGCTGGTGGCTCAAGGGCCAGCCATGGCAGCTGCCGCATGAATTCGATGGGATCCCAGTTGACCGAGGCCCACATGTTGAGGCCAATGATCAGGAAGGCTAGACCGCCAAAGAGGAACGCCATGAAGCCAGATGGCCCGAGATAAATGGGACCGATCTGGGCGTCGCCCAACTTGCCGGCCAGCCAGCTGTGGATAGGACCACCCATACGGTGCTCCTCATCTTTGCCGATAGGGACCCCGGGATAGTCCGGAGCATCGACCTGTACCTGCGTAAAAATATTCTGGTATTCAATCATGGGTCAGCACTCCTTAATTCCAGATCGGCAGTTCGAGCCACCAGTTCCACCATTCGGGCCATCCTTTGGTCCAGAACGGTCCACTGAGGACAATGCACAAGGCGCTCCACCAGGCGGCACTCAGAGCGAGGAAGAGGCCGAGTCGGTGGATGCCGAGAGCACCAATTGAGTAACCAATGTCATCCCGGAAAAAGGTGTTCTCATGTTCGCCGGTTTTAACTTTTTCTCCCTCGGCCGGATCGCTCGCCATGAGAATCAGTGATCCATGCATGGAAAGCGCCATGGCTGTCGTAAAGAAGAAAGTGATTGCGATCATGTGGGCCGGGTTGTAGTGAAAATGCAGGAATTGATAACCCACGTTAGAGACCCAATCGAGATGACTCAGAATTCCGTACGGGAAACCGTGACCCCATGCTCCAAGGAGTACAGGTCGAATGATGACCAGTGTGACGTAAGCGAGGATGGCGAAGCTGAAGGCGAAGGGAATATGTAAGCCCATGCCGAGTTTTCTGGAGATCTCGACTTGCCGCAGTGCCCAGGAACCAAAAGCGCCGGTAGCACAAATGGTAATCAGCTGCCAAAGACCGCCCTCATCAAGTGGAGCAACGCCCAAGCCATATGACAGGTCTGGCGGCGCAATATTAATCTGCCAGACGTTCCAAGTGTCACCCATGGACGCACCAATCAAAATCAGTGCCGTGCCAAGAATTGTAAAGAACGCCGTGCTGACGCCGAAGAACCCCACGTAGAAGGGGCCAACCCAGAAGTCGAATAAATCGCCTCCAATCAGTGTGCCCCCCCGGACACGATACTTCTTCTCAAAACTTAGTAATGACATGTCATGTCCCTCTCCGGTTATGCGGTCATCCCTGTCGCGATGCCGGTCTCCTCCTCGCTGTCCGCTACCCTCCGGGTAAGCGCGTTAAAACATCAAACTCTCATGAATGCGTACGGCACTACGCCATAGGCTGCTTTCTTCGCTGTTTGGAAACAGCTTTCACCCGGTGCAGCATGCTCCATCGATTGAAAGGTCAGTCGACACCACACTGCACCGATAAAAAACCAAAAGAACGCCAACGCCACCAATAGGCGGAATTGGAGGCGCTCTCCAAAACTTTGCTGCTTGTTACCAGATGCTGCGGACATAACTCACTCCCCTCATGTTTGTTCAGGCTGCGTCATCGGTTTTAAATTCATGCCCCGCAAGCAGGACATGCTCTCTCACTACAGCCTCCGAACCCGCATCGCGTGCAGCATGCTCTGCAGCGTCTCGAATTCGTTTGGCGGCTGAAATTCTTACCAGCACTGGCTGTTTGGCTACCAGCGCTTCAAGAGTTTTCTCGGCGTCATCTGCCCAGCGAAGATCCGCGCGAACAGGAGTGGATTCCACCTGATCCATTTCGGTTCCAAGGGGCAAAATATTGAAGAGTGCGTCGAATAGGGCGTTGCAAACTTCCTGCAGTAGGTAACAAGAACCTGCATATCCCATGAAGGGCGTCCCCGTGTGGCGTCTAATGATTGTCCCGGGGAGTGAGGCAGGAATGTAAATACCCTTGTTGCCGAGTTCAGCCAGATACATACGCTCGTTGTAACTGCCAAAAACGATGAGCGGTGACGTCTCGGCTAGTTTTCGCCGAATCGCTTCATTGTCTGGTTTTACACCGGCTTTGCGCTCAAAGTGGAAGGCGCAGGGAAGACCTAGTTCATCTTCAAGAAAATGACGAAGTCCCCGTGTGTATGTCTCGGTGGCACAAACTCCAAAGCTCGCTGTTCCGAAAAAGTCCTGCGTGACCGACCGCCAAAGATCCCACACGGGTTTGAGAGTTGTATGCTTTTCCTCAGCGATGAAGGGCTCTGGATCAAGGCCCAATTCCTCCCCGAGGGCTCTGAGAAATTTCGTCGTGCTGTGCAGACCGATAGGCGCCTGGAACCACGGTTTCTCCAGTGTTTCGCACAATCGCGCACCAAATTCACGGTACATGCAAATGTTGGCTCCGGCATCTCCGAGCTTGGGAATGTCTGCGAGATCGCAACCCAACGGGAATGCCATATTTACTCGGGCACCAATACCCTCAACAAGCCGTCTAATTTCCGCGAGATCGGAGGCAGTGTTGAAGTAGCCGTAGGCGGGGCCGATGATATTCACCAGCGGCGCAGTGTCGTTGCTCTGGGCCTTTTTGGTTTTCTTGGTGCCGTATTGCTCCCACAACCAAACCAGAGCGCGATCTGCGCTCTGCCACTGATCTTCATCAATGGTCCTCGGTAAAAAGCGTTTGATGTTGGTGTCTTCGGGGGTTACGCCGCCGCCAATCATCTCGGCGATAGAGCCTGTAACCACCACACTGGGCTTCTTTGGATCGAGAGTTTGATGGGCTCTACGCAGCGCGCCTTCCGTTCCTCGCTGTCCCAGTTCTTCTTCAGCAAGGCCGGTAACAACGATTGGTAGCTCATGGGGGGGGAGACCATCGGTGTAGTGCAGGACGGAGGTGACCGGTAAGTTTTCACAGCCAACGGGCCCGTCAATAATGACCTGTAAACCTTTTACCGCAGTGAAGACGTAGACAGATCCCCAGTAGCCGCCAGCGCGATCGTGATCAAGAACCAACATCAGGCGGACCCTCCAACCAAGCTAAGCCCTGCGTTGCGAGCCGTTTCTTTGGTCCAAATCCCAGCAGATGGTCCTACACCCACACCTTCAAAAAACTCATCCATGGCATCAAAGCGATGCTTGTTGCCGACCGCTGTATTGATGATCTGCGCGAGGGATCCGGCGCCAGCTGGGCCCATTAATGGACGTGCTGAAATTAAATTAGTGAAGTACAGCCCAGGAATTCCCGCTTCTTTCGCGTGCTGAACCACCGGGGTCGTGCCTATGGCAAGCTCAGGGTTAAATGTGTCCATTGCGCAGAGGTCATCTTCTAGAGATGCCCTGAACTTGACGCAGACACCTCGCGCTTCCAGCCATTCGCGATCTTCCTGGTTCCACTTTGTGCCAGGGCAGGCGGATCCGACGTAGCGAAGGTCAGCGCCGCTTTCCACCAGTAAACGTCCGACCAAGAGCTCAGAACCCTCGTAGCCCGACAGCGTGAGTCGTGCCTTGATAGGGTTTTCGGCTAGTGCAGCGCCGATTGCCTTGCGCATGTCGTCCTGGTGTTTTTTTACTGTCTTGGCGGCCAAGCCAAACTGATCAGCAATCTTTCCGAGCCAATTGACCGTGCCCTCAACTCCGACCGGTGCCGAGCCGATGACAGGGCGGCCCGCGGCCTGAAATTCCCGTTGGGACGCCACGTAAAACGGGTGGAGCATGGCGGCAGCATCACACGCCATCGCAGCATAGAGCTCGCGCCATTCTCTTGTGGGTACAACCGGGCCTGCGGCGACACCTATCGGTTTAAGGAGTCGGTCAATAATTATCGCGTCGACGGGGAAGATCTCTCCCAGCAGGGCAATGCTCGGTAGATGGTCATTTGCCTCGCCACCTCGAGGTCTCGCAACAGGGCCCGAGGAAGCCTCATTCCGCGCATATTTCAACATGGCAGCGGCCAAAACATCCTTGGCTTCCGCGTGGGTCGGCACACCAAATCCCGGCACATCGATACCGATGATACGAACGCCATTAATTTCTTTGGGCAGCAAATCGAGCGGCACACCCGAGGCAGTAGGAACACATAGATTGATCACCACAACGGCGTCATATTTGTCTGGGTCTGCCAGGTCGTGAACGGACTCACGAATATCTTCAAACAACTTCCCTGTAACCAGAGTCTCAGAGTCGAAAGGAACGTAGCCGACCGTCCGCCGTGCGCCATAGAAATGTGAGGTAAAGGTCAGTCCATACACGCAGCATGCCGAGCCACTCAACACGGTCGCTGTGCGTCGCATGCGAAGTCCCACGCGAAGAGAACCGAAAGCGGGGCACATGCTTTGGGGCTGATCATGAGGTCCCAGCGGGTAGTCTTCGGCATACTGTGCCAACAGTTCCTGATTAGCTTTGCCGCCGGCGCCATTGGTTAAGGCCTTCTTGTCACCATGGCAACCAACAGCCTCAGGCGCCACATCGGACGCAATAACGTCAGAGGGATCGGCGATCATAGGCTCGACTTCAGACGTCGTCATATACGACCTCGAGAGAAGGACGGTTGATTTTTTGAACATCGCAAAGATCTTCAAGTGAGGCAGGTTGCAGAACAACGTTTCGCCCAACGGAATCGCCATCGAACAGTCCTAGCAATTCGTCCTGCGTAAGCGGTGCAGGGTGGTGTGGGGGTGCTTCCGCAACATTGGTCGCCAGACCGGCAAACAGCGATCCCCATTCGCCCTCGGGATGACCGATAATTTCGTAGTTGGCACTCTTTCGGCGGATGTCCTCATTTGCGGGGATCGATGCTAGCTCTGGGATACCCACCGCTTTGCAGAAGGCTTGTGCTTCGCCGGTCCCGTCATCCTTGTTGGTAACCATGCCGGCCACGCCTACGTTGCCACCCAGCTTCCGGAAATATTCGACGGCAGAACAGACATTGTTGGCCACATAGAGAGACTGCAGGTCGTTCGATGCAACAACGATGACCTTCTGACACATGTCTCTGGCAATCGGCAGACCGAAGCCACCGCAAACGACGTCCCCTAAGAAGTCGAGCAAAACGTAATCGAAGTCCCAGTCATGGAACCCAAGCTTTTCCAGGGTCTCGAAACCATGAATAATTCCGCGACCACCACAGCCTCGTCCGACCTCCGGCCCACCAAGCTCCATCGCAAAGACGCCATCGCGCTTGAAGCACACGTCCTCGACTCGGACTTCATCACCTGCCGCTTTTTTTGCGGACGCGGTTTCAATAATGGTGGGGCAGGCTTTGCCGCCAAAAAGGAGAGAAGTGGTGTCACTCTTTGGATCGCATCCGATCAGCAGCACCTTCTTTCCTTGTTGAGCCATCATGTAAGAGAGGTTGGAAAGGGTGAAGCTCTTGCCGATGCCACCTTTGCCATAAATCGCGATGATCTGGGTCTTTGGCGCTGCCTCTGTCGCACTTGCAATGAGGTCGGCTCTGGCGCCGCTCGCCTCGAGACCAGGGTCATACACGCGTGCAGCTTCAGTGGGGCTCATAAGGATCTCCAGTCGAGGATCAGTTTTAGACAAGAAGGGTCTGTAAAGGCGGTTTCATATGCGGGCGCGGCGTCGTTCGCTGGGAATCGATGGGTAATTAAGTCATTAAGGGTGATTGCCCGTTCAACTACGAGCTTGGTCGCTGCTGCGAGATCTGCAGGCTGCCATTCAGCGGCGATACAAATATTGGCCTCGCTCATGAAGGCCGGGGGGAAGGCAAACTCGACGTTGCCGTGATAGAAACCAGCAAGTACTGCAGTGCCCCCCGTAGCAAGGTGCGGAAATATTTGGTCGAGTATTGCGGCATCGCCACTAACATCGCAGACCCGTTGGTATTTTCCTGCGTCCTCTTCGGGAGCTATGACCCGGTAGTGCGACGTGGTTTGCCTTCGGGCCTCGTTTTGCTCCCAGACGACGAGATCATCCGCGCCCATGTGTAGCGCAACTCGGGCAATAAGCCGTCCGAGGACCCCGTGTCCAATGATAAGCTGCGGTAATCCCTCGTCCCCGAACCGTTTTATGGCATGGACCGCCGTAGCCACGAGGGCGAGGAGTACGCCTTCCTCGGCGATCCCGTCATCAAGGGAGATGAGTCTGTCGGCGTTGACCACCAACCGTTTTGCAGCACCGCCAAAGAGTCCCTGAACATCCTCAAACCCTCGGCTACCGGGGACGAAAACTCGGGTACCCGGTTGAATACCCGCCTCGGGTCCGGACAAGAGCACACGGCCGACGCTTTCATAACCGGGGACGAGTGGGTAGCGCAGGCCGGGGAAGGGGGGCATGTTCCCATTCCAAAGAAGGCGTTCTGTCCCAGTACTGATCCCGGAAAATTCGATCTCCACGAGGCAGTCGCTGGGATCGCAGTCGGGCAGCGAAACCTCTCGCAGGGAAAGGCTTCCCGGGGATTCGAAGACGACGGCTGTCGCTGACTGCGCCATGTTGCTACTCCAGAGCTGCGCACTAAAACCGTGCGGCCCTTGTTGGTGCCGGCAGAGAAATAGGTATTATTCCGGCATCTAACTGTAAGTCTAAAGAGACAAATAAAACTGTCAAGCAAAACTTACGGATTTGGCTTGTATCCGACGATGATTCGAACCAGACATGGCATGTGGGATTTCCGCTCCCCAACCTGCTGAAAACCGGCTTCATCAAGAAATTTGGTCAATTCGGCGCTGGTTCGGGGCCTACCGCTACCCAGAGACCATAAATAGAGCCCAAAGTAGGCATGCCCTATGGACTCGGCACCACTGGTCTGAGCCATGGGTTCCGCGACAATAATTCGCCCACCGGGCTTTAGCGCTTCAAAGGCATTCTTAAGTACCCGTTGCACCCGCTCGTCATCATGGTCATGGAGAACGCGAATAAAGGAGACGCAATCGGCGCCAAGGGGCAGCGGGCCCTCGAACATGTCACCCCCTGCAAATCGTAGGCGGGTATTCTCAGGTTCGTGCTCGAGCCCTTGAGCGACGACCGCAGGGAGATCTAGAACCGTCGTGGTTAGGTGGTCCGAGGATTCCAGAGCTCGTTTGGCAAATGCACCAGTGCCCCCGGCGATATCTAACAAGTGATGACAGTCGCTAAGGTCTACAGCCGCAAGTACATGATCGGCAATCATAGCCTGAGAATCACGCATTAACTTACTGTAGACCTGAGGTTCACCGCAGCCTGCCAGCACTGCATCGTATTGCCAATATTTGCTTAGTTTGCTGCCATCTCGATGGCGCAGCAGTTTTATGGGATCTGCAAGGTCTTCATAGAGATGTTTGTGATGCCGAACCATCTCGGCAATGCCGGGATTAGCGAGCATAGCTGCGCCAAGTTCACCAAGGCCCCAGCAGCCTTGCTGATAGTACTCTACAAGCTTCAGGGACTGGCCGGCCTTAAGCAGAGTTTCTGTCGCCGGCTCAGAAAGTTGCGTATTTGCCGCGATCTCTCGGGTGGCAATAGGACCTTCAGCCAGCAGATCAAGGAGCTCTAGCTCCACCAAAGCAGCAAGAGTCTGGGAGTAAACAAAGCCTGCAGTTAGGTGGTGAAGTGCAATGGCTTTCCGGTGCCCAATAGCACGGGTGACGGGGTTGCGCGCAGCCCAGCGCTGAAATGATGGGTTGCTGAGCACCCGATTGCGCCATCGATGCCAGCGCATCCGCCAGGTCAAGGACGGTCTGGGCTTGGCGGGCGTCGTGTAGGAAATGTCCATTGCTCTATCAGGCAGCGCTTCGCTTGATCCCCTTTGGGAAGAATCGATTTGATTGTTTTTGCACCACTGCGAGAAGCTGCCCTCTACCAGGGCACTGCGGTATTGAATCGAGTCCCTTAGTGATACATGACTCGAGTCGTTTGATTGCGCCATCTAACCCCAGCTCTCTCACAGCGCTGGGGCGGTTGAGTGCCACATCAATCCCCGTTGGTTTACCAATACTTTCGGGATCGGCTACGGCATCCTGGATATCATCGGCGACTTGATAGGCTTCGCCGATGCTCTCGCCCAGAGCGACCCAGCCCGCGGTCGGAACGCCCGCGGCAGCCGCACCCGCACAGGTGGCAGCGATGAAGAGCGCTCCGGTCTTGGCGCGATGATAGAGGGAGAGGTCGACCCGGCTTTCGCATTCCCAAGCCTGTCCCGCGCAGATGCCCACAGGCGCGCCGACGCCAGCGGCGATAATGCCTAACACGCTGGCCATACGCTCGGGATTTTTGAGTGCTTTGGTTGTGCGGGCAATATGCTGGAAGGCTGCGACGATCAGCGCATCTCCCGTTAGCACAGCGATGCGCTCTCCAAAGGTTGCGTGAAGGGATGCTTTGCCTCGGCGAGTAGTAGCGTCATCAAAGCAGGGCAAGTCATCATGCACGAGGGAGGCGCAATGTAAAAGCTCCACAGCAACCGCCGCAGCCGATGCCAACAGTGGATCCTCGTTACCGTTCGCCAAGGCCACTGCAAGACAAAGTTGTGGTCTGACGCGGGCTCCTCCGGGAAACACAGCGTAGTCGAGCGCCGTTGCTAACATGGGGGGGCATTCGGGCCCCGCGGCCTCTCGTAGGGCCATGCCGAGCGCGTGTTCGCAATTCAGAACCGATTTATCCATAACGCGTCCCTCCAACAGGGAGCCGGTTTCTAGTGTAAAGTAAACAAGACATATAAAATGTTCAAGAAAAATTACAGTTAATCGGGCCCCTTGTGGGCTCTTCACGAGTGTTCAGAGGTTGATCAATGGCGCCACAGCGACTGCTTGCAGGTCAGGAGTTGGGATTTGATTGGCCGATTCCTGACAACGGCTATCGATGGTGGTACCTCGATGCCTTCAGCGACGACGGCAGTGCGGCCCTGACCATTATCGTTTTTATCGGGAGTGTGTTTTCCCCCTACTACTTTTCAGCTCGGCGACGCGGGGATGCTAATCCTCGCAATTTTTGCAGCATCAATACGATTTTGTATGGCCCCGATCGGCGTCGATGGTCTATGACAGAGCGGGGTGCACATGATCTCGCCACGGCGCCTCGTTCTATCGCAATCGGACCCAGTCGGGTCGATTGGTTATCCGCTAGTGATCTGCGCTTCTCAATAGATGAACGCTGCACGCCGTTCCCTAGTCGCCTGTCCGGTCAGGTGGAGGTCAAACTCGCCGAAGCGGGGAATGACTGTTTTGCCTTGGATAGGCGAGGGGAGCATCGGTGGTGGCCAATTGCGCCTCAGGCAAGGGTTAAGGTCACCATGGCCAATCCCGGATTGAGTTGGTGTGGTTCTGGTTATCTGGACAGCAACGCTGGAACAGTGCCTCTTGAGAAAAGCTTTGCGGAGTGGCACTGGCAGCGCAGCGAACTTAATGACGGGTGGGGGAGCATCTTTTATGACTCGGTGAGTACAAATGGTGAATCTCACTCGCTTAGCCTGTCTTTTGACGCGATGGGACGAGTGACTCCGATTGATGATGCCCCTGAGGATGCCGCGGTGGCATCAACCCCGGTGTGGCGCGCTCCTAGGCGCTGTCGGATACCCGAAGGACAGGCGCTTCACATCGCGACGCTGGAAGATTCGCCTTTTTACGCGCGTTCAAAGCTATGCGCTGAGGGTCCCGACGGAGGGGAGCTTTACATGCACGAAAGTTTGCACTTGAGGCGATTTAGAGCGCCTTGGATGCAGGCATTGTTGCCGTTCAGGATGCCGCGTCGAGCCTCGGCTGGCCACGCGTAGCGACGAGCTCGTGACGGCTTTGCTCGTTTTTGTTAGCGTCATGTTCATCGAGTGCAGCAAACAGATCGAGCATCCAGATCAGCCGTCGATAAAACCTGTGAAATGGAGAGTCCTGAAAAATCGATAGGGAAGATTCAGGCTTGGGGGCCGCATTGACTGATTCAATCATGAAAGCGCACTCATCGAGAACGGGTTCCGCTATCGCTGGGGTTGTGAGCCCAACCCAGCGCAGGGATTGAATGATCAAGCGCGCTTTGCCTCCGGCACCAATCATGGCCCGGTGATCGATTGAGTTGCAATTGAGCTGTTTTAGCGCATTACCGATCTCGGCGTATAGGAGCCTCGCAGCATAAATTCCCGGTCGAGCACTTGCTGGGAGACCGGGAATACCGCTCTCTGCGCGGACATACAAGGTTGCTGCCTCACCAAGCAATCGATCAATCACCTGCCTTAGACGCAAACTAAATTCGGGCTTGGTCAGTAGCTTATCTGCATTGATACCAGCATCGCGCAGCCATTGCTGCGGAAGGTAAATACGCCCAGCTCGAGCATCCTCACCAACATCCCGCGCTATATTTGTGAGCTGCATTGCGACACCCAGGTCAGCGGCTCTTGCAAGGACCTGACGATCTCTAACTCCCATAATAATTGTCATCATGACGCCAATGACACCGGCTACCCGTGCGCTGTAGGCAAGGACGTCTGACAGGGTTTCATAGCGCTTGCCCGAGGCATCCCAAGCGAAACCCTCAAGCAGCGCGTCGAGCAGTCGTCTGGGCAGGGTATGGCGATGCACGATGCGACTCATAACCCGATCGACGGTGTATGCCATTGGTTGCTGGGCGTAGATAGCATCAAGTCGGAACTGCAATTGCTCAAGTCCCTCCTGAGGGTTTACCCCCTCATCAATAAGGTCATCAGCTTCCCGGCAAAAGGCATAAAGGCCTGCAGCATCATTGCGCAAGCGGGGTGGTAGTAGATGGGACGCTACCCAGAAAGAACGGCTGCCCCCAGAGAGAGTTTCTCGACAATAGGCGAGATCCGTATTGGGCGTTGGTAATTCAATTCGATCGGATAGTAGTTGCATTTGGCACTACCTCGTCGAGGACTCGCGCAGAGGAGATGACGCCGGGGATGCCGGCACCAGGATGCGTACCTGCGCCAACCAGATAAAGTCCCTCAAACTCCTCGCTTTTATTGTGTGGTCTAAACCAGGCGCTCTGGCTTATCCGTGGTTCTAGACTAAAGCCCGCGCCCTTGAAGGAGTTAAGACGGTCTTGAAAATCTAACGGAGTCAGCAGTCGAGATGTAACGATATGCTGGCCGAGGTTGGGCAGAACGGTGTTAGTAAGCCTGTCCTCAATGGCCTGTCGAAACTGTTCTCCATAACGAGTCCAATCTACTCCTGCATCAAGATGTGGGACTGGCACTAGTGCATAGAATGTATCGCAGCCGGAGGGTGCTAGAGACGCATCTGTCGCTGTTGGTCGGTGCAAGTAAAGGCTGAAGTCTTCGCTGAGTTTTTTATGTTTGAAGATATCGGTTAGCAATCCTTTGTATCTCGGTCCCAGTAGCACAGAGTGGTGGGGTACATCGTGATACTGACGGTCTGTTCCGAAATACCAAACGAACAATCCGCAGGAGTAGGCGGCCTTATCGATCTTGCGGTCAGTCCAGCGTTTGCGTGACTCGTGACCAAGTAAGTGACGATACGTCCAGGCTGAATCTGCGTTAGACACAACGATATCTGCATCAAGTGTCTGCCCCGACGTCAGCTTGACACCTGTGACGCGACCCTGCTCTATGTTGATTCGAGCCACTTCGGTGTTGCAATGTACATAGTTGCCCTGCCCGCGTATCAATCCCACCAGACCATTGACCAGCGTTCCTGTTCCACCCATTGCTGAGAAGACGCCATAGCGCTGCTCCAAAAATGAAATCAGTGAATAGATACCGGTAACCGAAAAGGGATTGCCGCCAATGAGAAGCGGATGGAAGCTCATCACTTGCCGCAGATGGGGATCTTTGATGTAGTCGCTGACTAGGCTGTAAACGCTTTTGTCACTTCGCAGTCGAATGAGTTGTGGCAGGTAGGCCAGAAGTTGTGTCAGCCGATCGAAAGATTTGAACCCAAGTCGCTCAAAGCCAACCCGGTAACGTTCTTCGCTGGCTTTCAAGTAGCCGAGGTATCCCTCTACGTCACCGGAATTAAAATTCTTGATCTGGTCAATGTTCCGCTGTCGGTCACCGCTGTAGTCAAATATCTTGCCGTCGTCAAAACGAATTCGAAAGAACGGATCCATCGCTTTTAGGGTCACATCATCCGAAAAGGTTTTGCCACATAGTGCCCAAAGTTCCTCGAGTAGAAAGGGAGCTGTGACGATTGTTGGCCCAGCATCGAACGTAAAGCCATCCTGCCGATAAACATAGGCGCGGCCGCCGGGGGCATCGAGCTTTTCAAGGACACTGACTCTATAGCCTCTTGCTCCCAGACGAATGGCTGCTGCCAGCCCCCCGAATCCGCTGCCAATCACGATCGCATGGGGTCGGGTGTCACCTACTTCACGCAATTCGCCCAGGCGTGAAATGTCGATCTGAGTGTTCACTATAAATGACACTCCAAATGTCTAATATAAAATACAGTCTAGCAGGCCGTTTCAGAGAGAGATAGGGCAAAATAATTGAGCAAAAAGGGGGGTGAGCTAGGCCGCTGCTAGGGTTGCTTTGATGATGTCGACAAAAGGTGCCGGGTTCTCTTCGTGCCCCAAATGACCTAGGGCGGGTATTCGGTAAAGGCTGGACTGAGTAATGAATTCTGCCAAGCGCTCGGACTGCCATGGCGCTACGGTTTTATCATTGACGCAGGTAATCAGATGGATCGGCACCCGCAGTGAAGGAAGTTGTTCTCGTTGAGCCCCCAAGTCCCAGCCCGCCATCATCTTCAAGGTCCCTGAAATGTGGTCGGGTTTTGAGAGCAGGGTTTGATAGCAGGTGAGCATGGTCTCGGTCGGACTCGAGCCTGTCTCAGCGAGCATGTTGCGAACGGGTCGGGTGAATAACCCGTGTGCGGCCGTTATGTAAGCAAGTAATCGTGAGCGCGATAGCCAGCGCGCAAGTCGATTGAAAACGGGAGCGGCTGCGGAGCCAAATGGAAGAAATGCGCCGTTGAGGGAAATGATGGCAGCAGGTGAAAGCTGGTAGTGCAGCGCCAAGTGGGTGGCGATCACTGCGCCAGCGGAATGACCCACGATAATCTTTGGCTGTGCTCCCAGTGCATTGAGCAGCTTATGCAGGCTCGCCGCAAAGCCGGCGATATTAACCGACTTATCTGGCAGGCTGTCACTGAACCCTTGCCCCGGCAGGTCGGGCATGATCAGCGTGAAATTGTTGGCGAGGGCATCTGCCATCCCTGCCCAGCTGTGGGCCGATGCGCCTGTCCCATGGATCATTAATAAGGCAGGCCCTGTTCCTCTGATCTGCACATGCCAGCGCAGCCCATCAACTGTGACAAATCGGCTGAACGCCCTATTGGGCCAGTCCTGAGGAATTGCCGGTTCGGCCTTGATCGATTTATTGAGGGATGAGGACATCACGGAGTCCTGTTGCAGAGGCATGGGGCATTGGCAGGTAGGTTCCCTCCAGGGCGCCCGCGAGTTCCCTCGCCTTTGGGTTGGGTCGAGGTGACGAATCAATTAGTAGAGTGCGGCTCCCCAATTGGCCAAACCCTTTTGCCGCGGCGATGGCCTCGGCTTGTGCTTGAGTTCGTCCGGGGCTTCCATCTCTCGCCACGTTCGCGACACCGTCGGTAAAAAAGACCGTGGTAGGCGTTAATCCTTGGCGCTGAATGCTACTGACGAGTTGATGCGCTAGGTCCACCCCATCGGCAAGAGGTGTGCCCCCACCTCCGGGCAAGGCCGCAAGCGCTTTTTTTGCCCGGACTAAAGATCGGGTCAAGGGCAGTAATAGCTCTGCCTTGTCACCTTTAAAAGCGATGAGGGCAACGTTATCCCGGCGGGAGTAGCAGTCAGATAGCAACAACTCCACGGCCCCTTTGGCCTCAGCCATTCGGTGAAGGGCGGAGGAGCCAGAGGCATCTACAACAAAAACTGTCGCGGTTTCTTTGGGTTGTTTATATCGCGTTACTCTAATGTCCGACGGCCTGATACGCAGTTTGCCGGCATGGTCCGGTTTTTGGCGCAGAGACTGCCAGGGTGCCGCCGCACGGAGTGTTGCCATCAGGTTTAGTCTGTAGCCTTCTTTGGGAGACCCTGGCATGGTGCCCACGGGGCGTCCACGTTGTTTATTTTTATGGAGTGAGCCCGCCTTGCCTCCATTTACTGATGAGGCTTGGCGGTTTGACGCCCTGTCTTTAAGACTCTCTAATAAGTGCCTTGGCAGCGTTGCCATTGCTGCCTCAATGATGGCGTCCTCTGGGAGTTGATCACGTTCTTTGCCAGCATTCTCATTGTCAGTCTGTTGTGGATCGTTATCAGCAGGTGGGGTGTTTTGCTCCTCGGGTGCTTGAGGTAACTGGGTGGCGCGATGGAGCATGCCGAGCGCGATAGCTGACTGAAGGTGCTCCTCAGCGACGCTTTCTTCTTGATGCAGGGCGGCAACGACACGCGCAATAGCTGCTGTCTGAATCATGCCCCGAGGCGAATGCACCCCAAGTTGCAAGCTGGCAGCAGCTATCTTCTCTAACCCCCCCTCAGCGAAGGTGACGTTAGCCCAGCGGCCCTTTGCTAAATCTATGTCAGTTGAGGACCAGGGTCCGGGGGCGAGGTCGCGAATGCCGATCCCCTCGAGCTCAATATGCAAGCCCAGCCGTTCCAGAAGCGCCGCCTCAGGCTGCTCCTCCTGATGTCCTTCATCCAGAGCTACCAGGCCGAATGTCGCCTCGTTTAGCCGGGTTAGTCCTTCCCGGGCCACCAAAATTTCACCCTGATCGAGGCAGCTCGCCAGATGTGCGACAGTACGGCGCTCGGTTCGCTCGGCCATGTTCAATATCAGCGTGCCGCCATGGGCCTGCGCCACCAGCCCTTGCTCCCACTGTAAGGTGTTTGAGGCAAGCGTTGCCGTGAGATCTATTCCTCCAATGAGTCGTGACTCCGATACCGTGCAAGGTACGCGCTTGATCGGGGTGTCCTTCAAAGCCTCACGCAGTTCTTCCAGGAAATATTCCCTGACGGGGCCAGGAGCACTGCGAATGACGAGTCCGCCAACGGCATGGGGAGCGGTTGCGTAAACCGACAGAGCGAGCAGCGCCTGCTGCCATCGCTGCTCACCGTTTGATGCTGTCATTCTGCGGGCATACTCCCGAGGGCGCGCTCTATTCGAACAGCACTGGTGGCCTCATCTAGGGGGTCGCGGCGCAAGCGATGTCTCAGCACCAGTCCCGCCACTGCCCTGAGGTGTTCTGTGTTCGTCGATTCGTGCTTCTTCAGCGCTGCCAGAGCGCGACTGGCCCGCAACAGTGTGAGCTCTCCGCGCAGTCCGTCGGTGCCAAGCTTCATGCACAGCTCAGCGGCATACTCCAATACTTCGGTAGGTGTTTCGATCTCGTTGACTCTTTCCCGTGCGGACTCGATGACTTTCCGCTGGGCGTTTTCCTTGCGCTTCCACTTTTTGATGAAGCCCGCTCTGTCTCTTTCGAAGGCATCCCTGAGCTTGATTATTTCAACCCGGGCTTTTACGTCCATGGGTGTTGCAACGTCGACAGATAAGCCAAAGCGGTCAAGAAGTTGGGGCCTGAGCTCTCCCTCTTCCGGGTTGCCGCTTCCTACAAGCACAAAACGAGAGGGGTGTTTGATGCTCAGTCCCTCACGTTCGACAAGGTTCTCTCCAGATGCGGCGACATCGAGCAGGGCATCAACAATGTGATCTTCGAGAAGATTCACTTCATCAATGTAGAGGAATCCACGGTGGGCGCGAGCCAGTAGGCCAGGCTCAAAGGCTTTTTCGCCCGCGTGAAGTGCCCGCTCGATGTCCAAGGCGCCAACGACCCTGTCTTCAGTGGCTCCCAGCGGCAGGTCTACAACAGGAATTGCCACAGATGTTACCGAGTCCGGGTTGTTAGGGCTCTTGCAAGACTCGCACAAGCCCGGCTTAGCAGCCGCCGGGTCGCAGTTGTAGGGACAGCCGAGGATCGTGTCTATTTTCGGAAGTAGGGCTGCCAGTGCCCTGATGGCAGTGGATTTTCCGGTGCCCCGGTCGCCCATCACCAGTACTCCGCCAACCTCCTGATCGACGGCGGCGATCAACAACGCCTGTTTCATGGCGTCTTGGGCCACAATTGCAGTAAACGGGTAGGCTAGTGCCATAACGTCTGGGTCCCCCTGCTAACGTCCTCTCAAGTGTAAACCAGAAAAGACAATACATGTGTATGCCAGATGAGACATAATTACTGGGCAAAGAGGGAGGTCTTGCATGGGTCTGGCTAAGGCAATTGACGCCAAATTACAGGAATTTGACCTGGGGGCAGGGCTGCCCCGGGTTCGCTGCTATGTGGATGATCCGGGTTCACCGGGGTCATCTATGAAGCCGCTGGTGCTCATACACAGCGTCAATGCAGCACCCAGTTCCATGGAGATGAAACCGCTGTTCGACTACTACCGAGGCTCGCGGCCCGTTTATTCCCTCGACTTACCGGGATTCGGACAGTCGCCACGGGGAGATTTTCCCTATAGCCCAGGGTTTTACGCCAGAGTCGTCGCAAGATTTCTAGAGACGGCTCTGGGCGAACGAGAGGCGGATATCGTGGCCTTGTCTCTCAGTGCTGAGTTCTTGGTGCGTGCCATCATAGAGCACGAGCCGCCTGTCTCCACCGCGACACTGATTTCGCCCACGGGTGTCGGCATCAGGCAGCCACGGACCAGCCAATCTGCTCAAGGCATCACCAGTTTTCTGGCGAGGTCGCCTCTGGGCACTCCACTTTGGCGCGGTCTTGTTTCACCGCCAAGCATCCGCTTTTTTCTTGGGCAGGCTTTCCATAGTGGTTCGGCGCCTAAATCCCTAGTGGATTATGCGTATGCGACGTCTCATCAGCCGGGTGCAAAGTTTGCGCCCTTTGCCTTTCTATCGATGGGACTGTTCACGCCAAATGCCGTTGAATCACTCTATCTATTACTCTCTGTCCCAACGTTCATACTATATGACCGGGATCCGAACATTGGCTTCGAACGCTTGGAAGAGTTGCTGAGCATGAATCAGGTGATTCGAGCGGAGCGCATTGAGCCCTCCATGGGCTTGCCGCATTGGGAGCACACTCAACGAACCTGCGATTTACTCGATCAATTTTGGCTAGAAGAGGGGATTTAGGTCTCGGACCGCATCCTCACGGACGCATATCTTCCAGCACCGCGTGCGCCGCCAGGCGTCCCGAGAGTGTTGCCATGGGCACGCCTGGCCCGGGATGCACGGACCCGCCCGCCAAATACAGCCCAGGACGTTTGGTTCTGGTCGCGGGACGAGTAAAGCTGGATAGCACGCCATGGGAAGCCCGGCCGTAGAGGGAGCCGCCGCTGCCGGGGAATAGTGTATTGAACTCACCGGGGTGGCAGGATTGGGTATCACGCCCTGAGAGATCAAGGGAGAATCCGCACGCCGCGAGAACATGCTCCGCGTTTGATGCGGCGAGTCGAATGTCCTCATCACTCCAGATTTTACTGTCGCCATTGGCGGGTGCGTTAATCAGAACCAGTAGGCGCTCAGGGCCCGTAGGCCGCTGGTCGCCTAATCGGTCTTGCGCACAAATGTAAACGGTGGGCCGCACCGGCAGTCGCTGGCGGCTGAAAATGGCGTTGAATTCTTCGGGATAATCTTGATCAAAGAAAACATTGTGATAGCTCAATGGAAAGTCCCCGACGTTTGCCATCAGACACCAGGTGACAGCAGATAGCCCGCGATTGTCTGTGTGGTTCTTCCTCGTTGCGTCGACAACATCGTCCCCCATTACGCCGCAGGCGAGGGCGTTTTGGTCTCCGTTGAAGATCACCGCGTCGGCGGGCAGGTGTTCACCTGTCGTCAGTTTTACGCCAGAGGCGCGGCCACGGTGGGTTGTTATTCCAGCCACCTCGGTATCAAAGTGAAAGGACGCACCGTTGTGCTCTGCCAAGCCCTGTACGGCCACTGCGAGTGACGACATACCATCG
>CAXPOA010000191.1:0-3080 GCA_964218505.1 Luminiphilus sp. | reverse complement strand
TTAAAGAAAGGTGACCTGTCGGTCATTGGAGATCCCTTTGATGAAATGCACAAGCAGCTGTTTACCTTTGCACTGGACTCCGATAAGGAGATTGTGAACCTTCGAGCGGTAGCGCAGGGCAAGAGTGCTGAGATTGAAGCACGACGACTGCCCAAATCCGGGTCCCGGACCCCTGCAGCTGCAGCAGTAATAGGCAAGTCCACCGTCTTCATGGAGGGTAAGGACATGCAGGCGACGCTTTATCGGCGTGACAAACTCAAAGCCGGTAACAAGATAGAGGGTCCGGCAATTGTTCTGGAGATGGACTCCACATCGGTGATCCTCTCGGGCCATACCGGCAACGTCGACCAGTTCGGCAACATACTCATCGCACCATCTGCGTGATAGGGGAGATAGAAGATGCCAGCAACGATTGTTGAAACCAATACCAAGAAATTTAAGCGCAAGGACATCGATCCCATTACGCTAGACATCATCGAGAATGCGATGATGAATGCCCGTTACGAGATGGATGCAGTGTTATTCCGCACAGCCATGTCGCCGGGTATTCGCGAGCAGCACGATGAATTCCCGATGATCGCCAACCTCGAAGGTAAAATGGTCGTGGGGCAGTTCGGCAGTTTCATTCACGGCTTCAAGGAGGCCTACGATGGCACCATCGAAGAGGGCGATCTGTTCCTGACCACCGATCCTTATGCCTGTAATGGTGCGATCAGCCATATCAATGACTGGCTCCTCCTTAGGCCTATCTTCAAAGATGGCCGGCTCATTGCTTACGCGGCAATGTTTGGTCACATGACCGATGTGGGTGGCAAGGTGCCAGGTAGTTTGCCCACTGACGCGCGCGAGATTTTTGAGGAGGGTATTCGCATACCCCCAACCAAGATCTACAAAAATGATGAGCTGCAAACCGATTTGCTGGAGCTCATCCTGCATAACTGCCGGATGCCCAATTGGAACCGCAGCGATTTCAATGCGTTGGTAGCGGCGATTCGGACCGCCGAGAAGCGAGTGATTGAAATGTCCGAGCGTTTTGGTGACGACACCTTTTACTCGGCTCTCGATGAACTGCTTGATCGCAACAAGCGCGCGATGAGTAAGCTCATTAAAAATACGGTACCCGAGAAAAAGCAGCACTTTGAGGATTACATCTGCGACGATGGTCTCGGTATGGGTCCTTACAAAATCAAGTGCGCCATGTGGCGTGAGAAAGACAAGGTGATTTTTGACTTTGAAGGCACGGATCCCCAGTCCATCAGTTCGATTAACTTCTACCTTAATGAAGAGATGTTCAAAATGTTCTGCGGGGTTTACATGATCATGGTGTTCGATCCCCAGATCATGTTTAACGACGGTTTCTACGATCTGATGGAGGTACGTATTCCTCACGGAACGCTCCTGAAGCCTCGAGAACCTGCGGCACTGTCCTGCCGGACTCACGCGCTTGGGCGTATTTTTGACGTTCTGGGTGGCCTGCTGGGTCAGGGCGACCCCGACTTCCTTGCGGGTGCGGGTTTCTCCGACAGTCCCCACTTCATGTATTCGGGGTACGACAAGGATGGGGAGTGGTATCAGCTCTACTCAATTGGCTTTGGTGGCATTCCCGGCAAACCCTCGGGCGATGGTCCCGATGGCCACTCCCTGTGGCCAAGCTTTACCAATGTGCCCAATGAATTCCTGGAGAGTTATTTCCCTCTCAGAATCGAAACCTACGAGACCATCATCGATAGCGGCGGTGCGGGCTATAACCGGGGCGGTAACGGTCTGCGCATGGGCTATTGCTTCCTCGAGCCCGGCACAATATCAATTCATGATGACCGCTGGTTGACCTATCCTTGGGGGGTGAACGGTGGTGAGCCGGGCCGACGATCTGAGAAGATCCTGGTGCGCACCGATGGTTCCGAGGAGCGCCTGCCCAGTAAGTGTGACCGGATTGAGGTTGGATCGGGCGACATTCTGTATTTCAACACCTGGGGCGGTGGCGGCTGTGGGGATCCCCTCAAGCGTGAGACCGAGCGGGTCGAGTTCGACGTTAGGGCCGGCTTGGTCTCGGCCGAGGGAGCAAAGCGTTACGGCGTTGTCATGAACGATGACCTCACCGTCAATGCCAAGCGGACGCAAACCCTGCGCGCGAAAATGGCCAAAAAGCGCGGTAAGGTTCCGATGTTTGATCGCGGTGGCGATATCGCGACCCTGAAAAAGCAGTGCTTAAAGGAGACGGGACTTGAGCCACCTCGGCAGCCCGAATTTCAAACCTGGGCGCTTAAAGCGCTGGAAGGAGGCGCTGGCAAGGGCGGTAGCGTAAAGGCCAAACGTAGCGCTTCTGCTAAGAAAAAGCCTGCAGCAAGTAAAGCACCAAAGTCAGGAGCTAGAAAGCGCGCCAAGGCGTGATCCGGGGTAAACCTGAACAGGGGCTCAACCCGCTACCACGGTAGTGGAGGGCCCCTAGAAAGACGGGGAGCTAGGCATGAAGTTTGGTGTATTCCTGCCCAATGGAAGCAACGGTTACATACCCTCAAAAGCCAGTCCGGTGTACGAACCTACATTTGAGCATAATGTAGCGATTTCTCAGACTGCAGAGCGCTATGGACTAGACTTTGTCCTTTCCATGATGAAGTTTCGTGGCTTTGGTGGCGAGACCGGCTATTGGGACAGCTGTCTTGAATCCTTCACTCTCATGGCTGGCATCGCTGCACAGACTAAATCCATCGGGCTGTTTCCATCGATCTCTATTCTCAGTCAGCACCCCGCCGTCGTGGCGAGAATGGTCGCTACCATCGATGATATTAGCGGCGGTCGGTGCGGGTTAAATATTGTCACTGGCTGGAATCGTCCCGAGTATACCCAGATGGGAATGTGGCCGGGGGACGAGCACTACCAAAAGCGCTATGAGTATGCCGCAGAGTATGTGCACGTGCTCAAAGAATTGTGGACATCAGGCAGGGCTACTTACGACGGTACGTACTTCAAGCTGGATGATTGCTCTGTGTCACCTTATCCAGGTCGCGAGCTTCCACTGGTTTGCGCGGGACAGTCTCCGACTGGGCGACAGTTCGTGGCAGAGCACGCGGACCACCAGT
>CAXPOA010000190.1:0-4759 GCA_964218505.1 Luminiphilus sp. | reverse complement strand
ACCCGTCCGCCGCTTTACTCACACCGAAGTGCTTTCGCGCTCGACTTGCATGTGTTAGGCCTGCCGCCAGCGTTCAATCTGAGCCATGATCAAACTCTTCAGTTGAAGATCTTTAACCTCTGACCGAGGTCAAGAGGGGATGGTTACGCAAAGCTTGCTTTACCATCCAAAATCTCAGCTCAGACACAATTCGAAATCATTGAATCAATGGTCACTTGTTGTGTCTGAATAGTTAGTGAAAACCATCCCAACAAGTGCCCACACATCTGTCTTTATCTGATTGTTAATTAGCCAACCTGCCGCTCGGGCAGGTCTTTCGCCGGGAGGGTTCCCCCGCCGAGGTCGCGCATTATACGTACCGCTCTAACCCGTGCAAGCTTTTTTTTAAAAAAATTGTGCGGCCCGAAAATGGGGTAGTGGCCCCACGCCAGCGGGGGTGAGCGTGTAGCAAATGTTATCAAACGACTGGGGGCATGGAAAGCCGCGGCGGACACAATAATGGCCTAGCGCCCGGAGCGAGCCGGCCCGAGGTGTGGGCTCTACTCAAGCGGCGCGGCGGCGCGGCCCCAGCCGCCAGGCGAGCAGTGCTGCATACACCAACCCATAAAAAACCGCTGTGCCTACATCAGAGCGCGCCAACCAGAAGATGTGTAACCACGCCAGCATCACCGCCGGATAAACGAGTCGATGCAGAGACCACCAACTGCGCCCCATTAATCGCATGGCGGCATTTGTAGAGGTCACGGCCAATGGAGCGAGACACATCCAGGCAGCGAAACCTACCAGGACATAGGGCCTCTCGCGTAGCTCCTCACTGAGCAGGTCACCGTCCCAGCCAACATAGACCTGCGCAAACAGTAAAAAGTGGACAGTGAGGTAGCCAAAAGTGGCGACACCTAATATCCGCCTGTTTCTGAGAATAAAACGATAGCCCAGTTGTGACAGAGGTGACGCGAGCAACACCAAGACCAGTCCACGCAACCCCCATTCTCCGGTAGATTGCATGAGGTATTTCGCTGGATCAGGCCCCAATTGGTCGGCCAACGTCTGCCACGTCAAGAAGGCCACCGGTGCACAGCACAGTGCTAGCAATAATATTCGCGGTGCTGAACGGCTCAGCTTGTTCAAATCGAGTTAGACACGGAGTGGCTCACCGGCAGGTGGAGAAAAGGACATAGGCGGAGTCGTTGACCTCGCTCCGTTAGTAGTACCTCGCGAGATCCATCCCTTTATAAAGTCCTGCCACCTGATCAGCATAACCGTTGAAAGGCATTGTGGGGATTCGATTGGGGTTAAAAACGGACGACGGAAGCCGCCGTTCATATCTTTGCGACCAGCGTGGGTGGTCCACGTCTGGATTGACATTGGCAAAAAATCCATATTCTTGCGGCTGCAACATTTGCCAACTGGTTTGCGGCTGTCGGTCCGTAACACGGATCTCAACAATAGATTTGATGCTCTTAAATCCGTACTTCCAGGGCACCACCAACCTCAGTGGAGCGCCATTTTGATTGGGGAGCGTTTTCCCATATAGACCCACTGCCACCAGAGTCAGTGGATGCATGGCTTCGTCCATACGCAGTCCCTCCCTGTAAGGCCAGTCAATCAAGCTGGTAAATGAGCGCGCCCCTCGCATCTCACTCCGCCTGTGGAGCGTTTTGAATGACACATACCTGCCTTCTGCCTTGGGTTGAAATCGATTCAGCAAGCTCGACAATGGGAAGCCTATCCAGGGGACAACCATCGACCATGCCTCGACACAACGGAACCGATAAATGCGCTCCTCTAGATCGAACCCTCGCAGAACATCCTCTAGATTCAACGCTCCTGGTTGATCAACCAACCCCCCAACTTTGATAGTCCAAGGATCTATCGTCATTTCGTGAGCATATCGAGCAGGATCTGATTTATCCGTTCCGAATTCGTAGAAATTGTTATACGTCGTGACTGCGTCGTAAGGAGTTTGCTGGTCAGCCAAACTCCGGTCGGGATCATCCTGGTAGTCAAGCGCCGCCAAATTAATGGGCTGTTCAGCCGGAATAGCGGGCGCACCAAGGAATGCTGCCATGGCCGATGTGGAAGCTTGAATCAAAGATCGGCGATTCAGAAAAACCGGCTCTGGGGTAATCTCAGAAGACTTTATCGTACGATCAATGTAGGTCCGTTTTCTCATGCCGCTCCCGCTCCTCCTCACCGCCACTCGGTTCAGTATGGCGAAGGTATTGGGCCGGTCCCGACAGCGCATACAAAACCGACAGACCCCATATCGCCAGTGGCGGGTCCAGGGCGATGAGCCCCAGAAGCGCCACTACCAGTAGCATTCTGACAAACGGCACGCGTCGATCAAAGGTAATCGATTTGAAGCTTGAGTAGGGAAAGCGGGAAATCATCAGAAAACCGAGAGCTGTGAGCAAAAAAGCATGCACCCAATCGAGCGCGGGAGCGGTCCATCCGTGTGTTTGGCCCATCCATACCAGACCGGCGGCAGTGGCTGCAGCAGCTGGACTGGCCAAGCCGGTGAAGCAGGTGGCGTCCTGATTCTCCATATGAACGTTGAAGCGCGCCAAACGCAGCGCCGCGCAGGCGGCGTAGATAAAGGCAGCCACCCATCCAACCTTACCCAAGCCGGTCAGTGCCCAATTAAACGTCAATAAAGCAGGCGCCACTCCGAAACTTACCATGTCGGATAAACTGTCGTATTGGGCCCCAAAAGCGCTGCTGGTGTGCGTCAAACGCGCGACCCGCCCATCGAGACCATCGAAGACCATCGCCACCAAAATCGCCACGGCACCGGCGTAAAAATCGCCCTGCATACCCGCGATAATGGAATAAAACCCGCAAAACAGTGCGCCCGAGGTCAGCAAATTCGGAAGCAGGAAAATACCTTTTGCCTGCGGCACATTCGCTGACTCCGCCTCCACATAATCGCCAACCAAGCTGGCCAAAGGCGCCTCAATCTGCTCTGCAGCCCGCTCCAGTTCGTCGGTCTCAGGTTTAGAACCTTCTGTGGTCATACTACCTCTCCATATGGCCATGCCATTAGGCCATCAATAAATTGTAACAGCGGCGTTTACCCCGAGCACGATGTCCGACACAATACGCACCTTTTTTTTAAGGCACCACGCCGAGGTATAGCCCGTGAGTAATTATTTCAACTCCCTCCCACTCCGCACCCAACTTCAAGAATTGGGCAAGTGCCGATTTATGGATCCGAGTGAATTCGAAGCGGGTGTTGCGCCGCTAAAGGGTAAAAAGCTGGTGATCATCGGTTGCGGTGCCCAAGGGTTCAATCAAGGACTGAACCTCCGCGATAGCGGGTTGGACGTGTCGTACGCCCTGCGCGCAGAGGCGATCGCTGAAAAGAGACCTTCATGGGTCAAAGCCACCGAGGCAGGCTTCGTGGTAGGCACATACGAGGAGATGGTGCCTGATGCTGACATGGTCCTGAACCTGACACCCGACAAACAACACACAAATGTGGTCGAGTCAGTGATGCCGCTGATGAAGCAGGGAGCCTGCCTGTCCTACTCACACGGCTTTAACATTGTCGAAGAGGGCATGAAGGTGCGGGAGGACATTACCGTCATCATGGTAGCCCCGAAATGCCCAGGCACCGAAGTGCGAGAGGAGTACTTGCGCGGATTTGGCGTGCCCACCCTCATCGCGGTGCATCTGGAGAACGATCCTCAGGGCATGGGGCTGGAGTGGGCAAAAGCCTACGCCGCAGGTACCGGAGGCCACCGCGCTGGCGTGCTGGAGTCCTCTTTCATTGCAGAGGTCAAGTCTGACCTTATGGGTGAACAAACCATTCTCTGCGGCATGCTGCAGACAGGCTCGCTACTCTGTTTCGACAGGATGGTGAGTTTGGGTATCGACCCCGCCTACGCTGCAAAGTTGGTGCAGTTTGGCTGGGAGACCGTCACGGAAGGTCTTAAACAGGGCGGCATCACCAATATGATGGACCGCTTGTCCAACCCGGCCAAAATCCTTGCATTTGACCTAGCTGAGGATATGAAAGGCATACTGAGGCCGCTTTTTGAGAAGCATCAGGACGACATCATGTCCGGGCACTTCTCACAAACCATGATGGCAGACTGGGGCGCCGGGGATAGCAACCTGCTGAAATGGCGTGAGGAAACCAATGGTACGCCTTTCGAACTGCAAGAAATTTCGGGAGAACCCATCGATGAACAGACTTATTACGATCAGGGAATTTTGATGGTCGCAATGGTCAAGGCTGGGGTTGAACTGGCCTACGAGACCATGGTCTCCGCGGGTATTATCGAGGAGTCGGCCTACTACGAATCCCTCCACGAAACACCACTTATCGCCAATACCATCGCGCGTAAAAAATTGTATGAGATGAACGTGGTGATTTCGGATACCGCAGAATACGGGTGCTATCTCTTCGATCAGGCCGCGAGGCCAATGCTCAAGGATTTTGTAAGCGCATTGGATAGCAACGTGATCGGCGGCGGTGTCGTCGGCAGCCCGGCGGTGGATAACCGTAGGCTGATAGAGGTCAACAACCAGATACGATCTCATTCTGTCGAGGTGGTCGGAGCAAGACTGCGTGGTTATATGACTGGGATGAAGGCCATTTCGTCAGCTGATTGAGAACCAGTGAACAACTTTGCTGACTCTGGCGTATGACTTCGCAAAAGAATTGCATTGATAGGAAACCGGCCGGTCGTTAGACTTGCGCCCCACCAGAATTTGAACAGTACTCAGCAGGAAATCCTATGAGCTTTGATCTAAC
>CAXPOA010000189.1:0-14042 GCA_964218505.1 Luminiphilus sp. | reverse complement strand
TTGAGTGCAATTGCGGGAGATTTGAACGGTTTTACTCCCGCACTGAAGTTTCGCGGTTTGCAGGTGGCGCTGACGCCCGCGATGGAAATTCGTTTTGATCAGGCCAAGGCATCTCTAGATCCATGGGCGTCCCTGCTGGCAATGTCTCCCCGGCTTGATGCTCTGGTAATTGATGGTGCCGAGATACTGGTTGATTTAGACGCCTATGTAGCGTCGGAGAGCGGTAGTGATACTGCAGGTGCTATTGCTCCCTTCTCAGCGTTCGAGAATGTGGTGTTCACCAATGCATCAGTCATAGTTTTCCGCACAGGAGTAGATACAGAGAAATTTGATGCAGACCTTCGGCTCGAAAGAGACGGCAGTCAGCTGCGGTTTCAGGGATTGGCGAAAGGAGCTAATGGAGCAAGGCTTTCTCTAGCTGGATCGGGGGTGGGGCAGTTAGCCGCGCTTCAAAAGTTCAGCGGGGAGGTCTATGCCCACATCAGTTTTCCTGATCTAAACGCCATATCAGGAATTTTCAGTGCAGAGGGAGCAGGGGTCGCTGACCTTGACCTTTGGTACAGCAGCACGCCGGAACAACGTCATCTCACCTTTAGATCTTCCATAAATAATTTTCAATGGAGCTTCACTAAAGGCAGGGCACTAAACCTAGATGAGGCCTCGCTTTCCGGAATCATTCGAAGCACCGAGGACGGCTGGCAGGCGACTATCAATGATTTTTCTGTTGGGGCGAAACCAAGCTCGCTTCTGTTCGACAAGATTCAGTTGGTTGCTGATGCAGGTGGTGCGATAACCGCAAAAATCAGCGCATTCGATGTCTCCGCTGCCACCGAAACATTGCAGGAGACTGGCATTTTTTCTGAGAAGCTAGAGGACGTTCTCAGCACCTTGGATCCCTCCGGAACGGTGCGAGCCTCACTAATAACCCTGAACGATCCTAGGAATGCTCTCTCGGCCTGGTCGGGGCAGTTTGAGGTGCAAGACGTCAGTGTGAAGCCCTTTGAAAAAGTGCCGGGTCTTTACGGAATAGACGCGACTATCGAGGCTGATCAGGATGTCGCTCGGGCCTGGATAGATACCGAGAACTTTACTCTGGATCTCCCGCTGGTTTATGACCAACCAATAGAGGTTCGGCGTATCGAGGGTTGGCTGGATGCCACATGGAGAGAGAATTTCCTGAGGCTAAACAATGGTGTGCTGAGAGCAGATACGGATGAGCACCCCGCGCAGGTGTTGTTTGGTATGGATATTCCGCTAAACAAAGAGTACGCCGCAGAGGTGCCGGTAGCGATGTATCTTGACGTGGCATTTTCGGAGGCGCCCCTTGCCGTACGGGACCACTATATTCCGAACAAACTCCCCGTTGCATTGGATCTGTGGCTCGATGATGCCCTCATCGAGGGCAGGGCAACTAGCGGCCTATTTGTTTGGCGCGGGCCATTTCAAGAATTTGCTAAGGGTGGCCAGAGTATGCAGCTAGCTGCGGAAATTGAGGCTGCCACAATTCAGTACCAGCCGGAGTGGCCAATAACCAAAAACGCTGATGCGCGGCTCATAGTGGACACCAAGAATGTAGCCCTCTGGTCTGATCATGCAGAGACCAATGGGCTGTTAGTGGATGATCTGGTGTTGATGACCAGTCGAGGACCCGATGAACATCAGTTGCTTTTGCAAGGGAATATCGTCGGCAAAACCCAGAATGTTGTGGGCTTTTTGAGCCAGAGTCCTATATATGAGAAAGCAGGGGGTCTGCTTGACGATCTCGAATCCTCAGGCGCCGTCTCCGGGCACCTCGCCTTAAGTCTGAGGCTGGACGACCTTACTCAGGATGTTGGTGTCACTTTAAGCACTGATCTAAGCGAAGCCGCCATACATTCCAAGCTACTGGATATCACCTTAACCAATATTTCTGGAGGATTGGATTTTGATTGGCAGACAGGCTTCAGCGACAGAAACCTTCAGGCAAACCTGTTTTCGAAGCCGATTTCCATTGAGATTGGACCAGGCGCGAATGGGCGAGATGGAGGAAATCTGCTCGATGCCAGATTGACTGCGGATCTCGATGCTAGAGATCTGAAATCATGGCTCGAAGATCAGTCGCCCGTGTTACAACAGCCGTCGCTCGATAACGTGTTCTCAGGAGGTAGCCGGATGCAGGTCGATTTGGTGGTTGGTGAGAGCGCTGAAATTTTCGTGGATTCTGATTTGAGCGGTCTTGAAATTAACCTGCCTGCACCGATCGGCAAAAGCGCGTCGGCGATAACTCCGCTCTCCCTGAGTTTTGACCTGGCATCTGGGGGAGATTGGGAAGTGTTCTGGGACTCCCGGTTGACCGCGCGAGTCACTCGCCATATGGAAAGCTATGGATTTTTTGTTGACGTTACTCCTAGGCCCGAACCTGATTTCAGCGCAATCACAGGCCAGCCGGCAGAACATGCCGGGTTTACCGTCGCAGGCGCATGGCCCAAGTTGATCATTGATCCCTGGGTTGACCTTTATCTCGCCATCGCTGAGACCACGGATGAGGGGTCAACTCTCTCGTTGCCAAGCATAGCAAGGATCGATATCGAAGCCCTCATTTTTAAAGAGGAGAGTAGGGGGCCTGTGACGTTAAGTTCCACCACTGCGTCTGATTGGTGGATGCTTGATTTTACGATGCCGGATGTTAGGGGGTCTCTCGCGCTACCTGCCAATGGGGACATACCCGAATTGGTTCTGCATGAACTTAAGTTCGCACAGGAATCAGCAGTCACTGATACCACCATGATAGAGGAGCCTGAGGTAGCGCCTGAAGATGCGCTTGAGATTGCTTCTGACGCCTTATCTTTGGCTACACCGGTTGACGTTGATCTCG
The DNA here is from genome assembly GCA_964218505.1 of Luminiphilus sp. Classification (GTDB taxonomy): domain Bacteria; phylum Pseudomonadota; class Gammaproteobacteria; order Pseudomonadales; family Halieaceae; genus Luminiphilus. The sequence continues at coordinate 11,188 of CAXPOA010000189.1, read as the reverse complement.
CCAGTAAAGCTCCACCCGTGCTCAGATCGCCACTTAATGTCACTGTTTCGAATCTAATATACGGCGATGAGTCGCTAGGAGCACTGACCTTCCAGCTGCGCAGTGAAGACGAGACCTTGCTTGCAGATGGAATTCGCGGAAGTCTTGCCGCCGCAGAAATTAAAAAAGGCAGTCAGTTGCGTTGGGAGCACCGTGGGGAGGATGTCTGGGGTAGCGGTTTCACGGGAGGTATCGAGGTAGTCAATTTGGCGGATACCTTTCAGCACGTTGGTCTTCAACCTGCAGCGCGAAGTGAGGTAGGAGAGTTTGACGTCAATCTGGAGTGGCCCGGAGCGCCCACTAATATTGGTTTGCGGAAACTCGATGGCGATGTCCAGATAAGCCTGAAAGATGGCTCTTTTTTACCTGTATCAAGTGGGGCAACTGGCGCAGTCCGTTTGTTCAGTCTGTTAAATCTGGCCGGACTTCTTCAGCGCGCGAATGTTACTCAGCTGTTTGAGCCGGGAGTTGCATTCTCACGTGCGGAAGGCGGGTTAAACTTCAGTTCAGGTGGCCTTGTGATCCCGGGATTCTCCATCGACGGACCGGGTGGGAGATTTTCATTTACCAGTGATATTGATCTGGTCACTGAAATTATCGATGGAGAGCTCACCGTAACCTTACCGTTAGTAGACAACATCCCTTGGGTGGCGGCGTTAGCTGGGGGCTTACCTTTGGCTGCGGGTGCTTACCTTATGAGCAAAGTCTTCGAAGATCAGGTCAAAACACTGAGCAGTGCGGTGTATGACGTATCGGGTACTGTATCGAATCCCGACGTAGAGTTCGTTAGGTTATTTGATGCTTCTAGCGCGCAAAGCGAGGAGGCCGAAAGTGAAGCAGCTGATCAAGCATCGTCGAGCTCCCGCAAATAACGGAAGATCTTTTTGGATGCCGTCGATGGTTTTTTAGCACTCACATCATGGGCGTGTTGACGAATGAGTTGCCTCAAATGCTGGCGATCAGCAAGAGGAAATTCCTGCAAGACCGAGTCAATAGCCCGATCCCCTTGATTAACGAGATCGTCTCGCAAGAGCTCAAGTTGGTGAAACCTAGCGTTAGCGCGCTGATGCTGACCATCGAGTTCATCAAGGGCTTGCTGAATGGGTTCAGAATCGATTTGACGCATTATTTTCCCGATGTATTGAAGCTGTCGGCGAAGTCCTCCCCGGGCCTTAATCCGGCGAGCTTCCGCAATTGCCTCCTCGAGCCTTGGGTCTTCAATCGGGATTTTTTTTAGCTGCGCATCGGACAGATCAACTAAACGCGTGCCGAGTTCCTGAAGGGCGGTCATTTGCCTTTTGCGCTCGCTTTTACTGGGTTCCTCGAGGTCCGCCCAAAAATCTTCATTCTCCATGTGATTACGCATAGAAGTAGGTAGCGAGGCCCAGGAACGCGAGGAAGCCAACAACGTCCGTAACCGTGGTTAAAATGACGCCGCCTGCGAGAGCAGCGTCGACGCCAATTCTGTCGAGGAATAGTGGCAATACCGCTCCAGCGAGCCCCGCCGTTACTAAATTGATGAGCATCGCTATGGCGATAACCATTCCCAAGGTCGGGTCACCAAACCAGGACGCTGCGGCGACAGCTACTACAACGGCCCACAGAAGCCCGTTGAGTGCGCCAACCAGTGCCTCCCTGCCAATGAGCCAGTTTTGATTTCTTCGGTTGATATGTCCCATGGCCATACCGCGAATTAGCACAGTAAGCGTCTGTGTTCCCGCGATTCCTCCCATGGAGGCTACTATCGGCATAAGCACAGCTAGCGCGACCACCTTCTCTATAGTCCCCTGAAAGACATTGATCACTGACGCAGCAATAAACGCCGTGGCGAGATTGAGTCCAAGCCAAATTGCCCGACGTGGCGCTGTGTGGAGTACCGTTGAAAAAGTATCTTCCTCACCCAAGCGTCCGAGAGAGGTGAGAGAATGATCGGCTTCTTCGCGAATCACGTCAACGATATCGTCAATGGTGATCCGGCCTAAAAGCTGATTGTCGTCATTCACCACCGGGGCTGAAATCCAGTCGTTTCGCTCGAAGAGTCGCGCCACCTCTGCAGCTGGCATCATTGCTGGAATGGGCTCCCGATTGGTAATCATCATTTCCCGGACCGACTGGTTTGGATCTGAAACCAGAAGCGTGCGAATTGGGAGTAGTCCAACGAAAAGATCTGTACGGTTAACGACGATTAGGCTGTCGGTGTTGGGCGGGATTTCTTCATGCCTACGGAGGTAGCGCAGTACAACATCTAGCGTAAGATCGGCTCGAATCGTCATGGTGTCGGTGCTCATCAAGCCGCCCGCGACGTCATAGGAATAAGCAAGAACAGTCTCGATTCTGGCTCGATCTGCATCGTCAATGACGGCAAGCACCTGCTCAGTGAGCTGCTCCGGCAAGTCTTGAAGGATGTCGGCGACATCATCATCATCAAGCCGCTGGACAATAGAGGCCAATGCCTCTGGTTCCATATCGATTAAGAATACGTTTCGTAATTCTTCAGGGAGTTCATTGAGTACGTCCGCTTCCTGATCGGACTCGAGAAGACTCCAGAGCACTTGCCGTATTCTTGGAGGATAGGAGCTCAGGAGGTGTGCAATATCACCTGGTGACAGCTCGCCGATGATGCCGGCAATATCGCTGAGGGTGCCGGTCTCCAATGCACTGTCGATGCGTTCAAATTGCTGTTCAGTTTTGACCGAAACTTCCACAGTCAGCCCTCCCACCTAGGCCTCTATTATCGACCTTGTGGTCCAAAGGTGCATTACCAGAGTGAGTAAAAAAGTTGGGAGTCTTTCGAACGAGGGTCAGTCCGGCTCCCCAAAACGATCACCAATTAGTGTAAGAAGGGCAGCGCAGGCCTCTTCCTCGTCCCGACCATCGAGGAGCATAGTCAATCGACTGCCTTGACCCGCAGCTAGCATCATGACCGCCATAATGCTTTTCGCATCGATTTCCTTGTCGTCTTTGCGCAGCGAAATTTTGCATGAGAATCTGGAGGCGCAGTCAACGAGTTTTGCCGCTGCTCTGGCGTGTAAGCCAAGTCGATTTATGATGTCTACGGGTTGCTCGATCATTGCATGAGCCCGGGGGAAAGCTCACGGTGCCGGATTTGTGCCTTGGCATAGAGCGGCTTCAACGCAGCAAACAGTTTTTCTGCTACGTAAACAGATCTGTGCTGTCCTCCAGTGCAGCCCACCGCTACTGTGACGTAGGTCCGCTGAGATCGCTGGTAGAGAGGTAACCATTGAGTCAAAAAAGTGAGAATTGAATCGACAAAATTACCGCAATCCACATGGCCGTCTAAGAACTCAATTACGGGACTATCTTTACCCGAGAGGAGTCTGAGCTCGGCGCTCCAGTGTGGATTGGGTAGTAGCCTTGCATCAAAAACAAGATCGGCATCGGTGGGAACTCCACGCTTGAAGCCGAAGGATTCAATAAGCAGTGATAGTGATTCGCCCTGATAATCCAGTAACCGAGTATTAATGGTGTCCCTTAATTCGTAAACATTGAGGCTGCTGGTGTCTATTATGAGGCTGGCCCGCAATCTCAGCGCTTCAAGGAGTGACGCCTCCATTTGAATAGCCTCACCCAGTGATATTTCCTCATTGCTCAAGGGATGTCGCCGTCGGGTTTCACTAAAGCGTTGGGTTAAAATCTCGTCTGACGCATCCAGGTAGACAATATCCACCGACGCAAGGGACTCGAGCTGATCAGCTGCAAGCGACAGCTGCTCGAGGTCCTGTCGGCTGTTACGCACATCGATGCAGACGGCTATCCCTTTATAGCTTGCATATTCCGCACGGGTGCTCTGTGAGACGAGGTCCGGCAGTAGCGCTGCGGGGAGGTTATCAACACAATAGAAGCCGCTGTCCTCAAGCTGGTGTAGGGCGGTACTTTTTCCCGAGCCAGAACGTCCTGTGAGTAGTACGAGATGCATGATTAGGCTGCTTGACTCGGCATCGCACTGGCAAGAAGCTCATTAGATGTGGCGGCTCTGCGAAGGGCTTTGCAATAAACCGAGTCGGAGAGCAGCGTGGCTATTTCAGCCAGCAAGTCGAGGTGCAGTTGAGTGGATTGCTCCGGGACTAAGAGAGCAAAGAGGACGTCTACTGGAGCGCCGTCGGGCGCATCGTAGGGGACGGCGCTCTCTAGAGTTAGGATGAAGACAATGGGCTCATCCAGACCCTCAATGCGACTGTGGGGAACCGCTACGCCGTTTCCCAGTCCAGTAGATCCAAGCTTTTCTCTGCCAAGGAGCTGCCTTGCTATCATTTGCTCTTCAAGCGCAGGGTGGTTTTCTGCAATCTTTTTTGCCAGTAGCTCAAAGATATTTTTCTGGCTTTGCGCTGGCGAACGGCAGGCAACATGAGAGCTGTCAAGGAGCGATAGTAGCCCGGTCATTTAGTGGCCTCGGTGCTTCCCTTTGTGTTTGCTTATCTGCCGGTCAAGCTTATCGGCGAGGGCGTCTATGGCAGCGTACATGTCCTCATTTTCCGCGGAGGCAAATAAGTCGGCTCCAGATACATGCAAATTGGCTTCCGCTTTGTGCATTGCTTTTTCGACGACCAGAGTCACATCAATATTGGTAATACGTTCAATATGGCGTTGCAGTTTTTCAAATTTTTCGGAAACGTGATCGCGCAAGGCGTCAGTGATTTCGATGTGATGTCCGCTTACTGTAAGTTGCATGCCAATCTCCTTATTCGGCGTCAAACCAAACGCTTTCTTTCATTTGATGGTGGGATACCCAGCTGCTCTCGGTATTTGGCGACAGTGCGCCTCGCAACAACGACTCCCTGTTCCTTGAGTAAGGTCCCCAATTTGTTGTCGCTCAGAGGTTTTTTTAGGTCTTCCCCGTGAACCAATTTTTTGATCAATGCCTTGATGGCAATCGACGAGCACTCGCCGCCTTCGGTGGTGCTGACGTGGCTTGAGAAGAAGAACTTCAGTTCGTAGATGCCCCTTGGGGTATGCATATATTTTCGAGTAGTTGCACGGGAAACAGTAGACTCATGCATATCAATCTGCTCAGCGATGTCCGCGAGCACCAGAGGCCTCATGGCCTCCTCGCCAATTTCCAGAAAAGATTTTTGATGCTCCACAATCTTGCTTGCGACTTTGAGAAGGGTCTCATTTCGGCTCTGTAAACTCTTCATAAACCACTTCGCTTCCTGAAGATTCTCTCGAATATATGAGCGGTCGTTGGCAGAATTCCCGGAGCCTGCAAGTTCAGCGTACATCGAATTTATTCGAAGTTTCGGCGCGATGTCAGGATTCAACTCAACGCGCCAGCGATTATTTTGCTTTGAGACAAAGACATCGGGGATCACGTACTCTGTATCACTGCTTCCTATGTTCGCGCCAGGTGTGGGATCAAGAGACTTGATTAGCGACAGGGCACCTCTCAGGGAGTCCTCATCGGTTCTGAGGCGTTTCGCGAGTTTCTTGGGGTCGACCGTTGCTATGTGATCAATATGGCGACTGACTATGGCGCCAGCGATTTCGCGAAAAGAAGTGTCAGACGGCATCTGTCGCAGCTGCAGTAACAGGCACTCCCTTAAATCTTTTGCAAATACCCCTGTTGGTTCAAAGTGTTGTAACCGGTGTAAAACTGCCATGACCTCATCTAATTCAACCTCGGGGAGTTCGATCGAGGCGAGAATCTCCTCCGGCGAGAGTGTGAGTCGGCCATTGTGATCGACGCTATCAATAACCGCCTCCGCGATTTTATGATCTGTCTCGGAGAACCGGGTGAGGTTGAGTTGCCAGTAGAGCTGATCTCGCAGGGATTCGGGCGCCGCGTCTCTATCCATCCAGCCGTCATCGGAGTCCGCTTGGGCTCCGGAACTCAATGCAGGCGGTGCATCGTCCCAGCGCGTATCCACCTCAAGCTCCTCTTGAGCTTCGCCGGTGTCTACCTGGTCTTGAGCAAAATCTAGCCCACCGGTCTCATCGGGCAGTTCCAGTTGAGTCTCGGTACTGTCCTCCTCTCGCTCAAGCAGGGGATTTGCTTCGAGCGCTTCATCGATCGCTTGTTGGAGATCAAGAGTGCTGAGCTGTAGGAGCTTAATGGCCTGCTGCAGCTGAGGCGTCAGCGCAAGATTTTGGCCAAGTTTTAGTTGCAGCGATTGCTTCATTGCACTCCTGATAAGCGTTTAACGCGCTCGAGTGCTAAGTGTAGCCCTCACGGCAGAGGGGCCGCAATATCAGCAAAAATATGCGACGTTACATTGGTTATCCAGTGGGCTAGAGGCTGAAGTCGGCGCCTAGGTACACTTCACGGACTTTGCTATCGAGAAGTACATCCTCCGGAGCACCGGATGCAATTACATGTCCTTCTCCTACAATGTAAGCCCGATGGCAGATATCCAAGGTCTCTCTTACATTGTGATCGGTGATGAGGACGCCTATTTTTCGATCTCGAAGCTGACGAATTACCCCTTTAATCTCGTTGATAGATATTGGATCAACGCCGGCAAAGGGCTCGTCAAGGAGGATGAAGGTCGGATCCAGCGCGAGGGCTCTCGCAATTTCGACTCGCCGTCGCTCGCCTCCCGATAATGCCTGCCCCAGGGTACTGGCGAGGTGGCCAACGCTGAATTCTTCGAGCAATGCTGTACACATGCTCTGACGTTGTTGCTTGTTAAGATCACGCCTTGTTTCCAATATCGCCAAAACGTTATCTTTTACTGAGAGCCTGCGAAAAACTGACGCTTCCTGCGGGAGATACCCGACACCGGCTTTTGCGCGAGCGTGCACGGGGAGGGGCGTGAGAATTTTTTCGTCGAGAGAAACTCGTCCTTGATCGGCCTTGACGAGACCCAGAATCATATAGAAACACGTGGTCTTACCTGCACCATTCGGTCCAAGCAATCCAATGATTTCACCGGTCGCAACCTCAAGAGACACATCGCGGACTACCTGCCGGCCTTGATAGGATTTGGCGAGGTGCTCGGCTTTCAAGATTGAGGTCATTTCTCGGGATCTTTATTCTGATTCTGGGGAGAGCACTGCGGGTGGGATAGTGACCTCAACCCGACGTTTTTTTTCAGCGTTTGTGCTGTCAGCGTCGGCACTCGTCGCACTGACTTTCTGAGTGTCAATTAAATAGTCTATTACCGCCCCTGTCACAATGGCACCCTCTTGTTCGATACGGGCATCATCCCGAAGCACGACTTTGTCCTCCACACGGTAGTACTCTATTTGTCTCGCTTGCGCGGTCACAGGGGCGCTATTTGCTTCCGGAATCTGACTGAGTGTTGCTGGGTCCCCCTCTGCGATCACAACACTCGCGGCACTGTCGCTGTGATTTATGGTTAGAAGATCAGCTTTTATGTTGAGTGACCCCTGCTGTAATTTGACGTCACCGATGTATCTGGTCTCTCCGAGCGCATCATCGCGTATGGCAGAGTCAGCGGTGATTTTGAGAGGTTGCTCTCTATCAGTCGGCAGGGCGTTGCTCGGGTCGGCAACAACAGTAAGCATGATGAAGCAGATAATTACTGTGCGCACAAAATAGTATGTCGATGGTGAGGAGTCAGTAACCATAAATCGTCTCCACGTTTTCGAGTATTTGAGCGACTCTGGACTCCAAGTCCATGACAAGACCGCGGCCGGTGGTGATGCTTTTGTCAACGACCAGCTCAACAGGCGCGTCATTTACAGCGCGATTTTCTCTTCGCAGCACTCTCAACCGAGGAGTTTGAAGCCGATTAGCACTCTCATTTTTTTGCTCGATCGTAACTCCATCATGTAACCAAAACTCGCGGGCGTGGGGTCTGTATTCTCCCCTGTTGGCCTGCAGATACCAGGGATCTTCACCTGCATCCGCGTGTTCAGCCCGGATACCTGAAAAGTAGATTCGGGGATCCTGGGTGTATTGATGCGACTCGGTGATGTGAACGGTGTCGGTGAGTGTTCCGCTGTTATCGAAAGTCCATTGGGAAAAATCGGAAACGTATAGCTTTAAAACGTTGTCATTTTTTTCTTGCGTAAGGGAGGGAATTGGCTCTCCTTGCCCAACTGTAAACCACAGCGCAACAAGCACAGCGATGGTGAGGAGTGTGGAGAGCGTGAGCTTCATTACGAGTATGACTCAATTACCTGACGCCACTTCCCTTGAGCAGTCAGTAGCGCCTCAACAAACTCTCGGACAGCTCCATTACCACCGTGGCTAGAGGCAACCCAATTTGCAACACCCTTCACCTCGTTAGAGGCGTTGGCAGGACAGGCACCTAGTCCGGCGGAACTAACGGCAGCTAAATCGGGCAGGTCATCACCCATGTAAGCGATGGCATCCAGACTAAGACCCTGCTGATCTGCCAATTCACGTAGTGCAACAAGTTTGTCCTCGCGACCTTGGATAACGTCATTGATGCCTAAATCCAAGGCGCGTTGTTTCACCATCGGACTGTGACGACCGGTGATGATTGCCACTTTAATCCCCGCCTTACTTAGCAATTTGATAGCTAATCCATCGCGAATGTCGAAGCTTTTGGTTTCTTCACCAGTACTGGTATAGGTGATTTTTCCATCGGTCATCACGCCATCGACATCGAAGGCGACGAGAACGATCTTTGACGCTTGCGTGGTACTCATGTTGTTCATGCAATGCCCGCCTTCAAAAGGGCCATTAAGTGCACGACGCCGCAGACTTGGCTTTTGGTGTCAACGACAACCAAGGATGAAATTTTATTTTTTTCCATTTGCTCAAGCGCCTCGGCCGCAAGGTGTCCGCTCGCCAGTGTTTTTACGTTACGAGACATTAATGCGTCAATTTTGGCCGTGTGGATATCGGGTTGCGTTTCAAGCGCTCTTCTTAAGTCACCATCTGTAAAGATGCCTTCGAGTTGGCTGCCTGACTGGACCGTTGTCATTCCAAGCCCTTTTGCGGTGATTTCCATAAGGGCTTCAGCCAGTGTTGCGTCCGGGGATATTTTGGGGATCGCCTCCCCGACAGCCATCACGTCATCAACGCTCAGTAACAGGCGCCTGCCCAGAGAGCCTCCTGGATGGGAAAAAGCAAAATCTTCAGCGGTAAAATCACGAGCCTCAAGAAGAGCAATGGCAAGCGCATCGCCCATTACCAGTGCTGCAGTGGTGCTGGATGTGGGTGCCAGATCAAGTGGGCAGGCTTCTTGAGTCGCGCCGGCAAAAATATGGACATCCGCCATCGTTGCAAGGGTAGAGGAGGCATTGCCGGTCATGGCGATTACGGGCACTGCCAAACGCTTCAATAAAGGCAGCAAGGTAAGAATTTCTTCGGTATTACCGCTGTTGGATAAGGCGAGAACTACATCTGTTCGCGTGATCATCCCCATGTCTCCATGGGACGCTTCACCGGGGTGAACAAAAAACGCGGGCGTGCCCGTGCTGGCCAGGGTAGCAGCTATTTTTCCGGCAACGTGCCCGGACTTTCCCATGCCCGTGACAATAACCCGGCCTTTTACGCCCAAGATGCATTCACAGGCAGCGACTATCTGATTGTCAACAGTATCTGATAGGGCTCCGATCGCATCGCTCTCCATCTGAATGGTTCTTCGCACCGACGCCTGAATCGCTTTTTTATCGACCATTGTTCATCACGCTGTATTTAGTCCAAGGTACAACCATAGGTAGTAAAGCACATAAATTAGGAGAAAAGACCCGCCAGCTGCGCGTGACAGATGACCTGTTGAGCTATCGCGACTCCAGCTAAACCAAATAAACAAGGCCATCAGCACAGTGCTTACTGCGACCGTGCCCAAGTCGCGATACAGGTCTGCGCTAGGGAGATACACAGATTCAAAAAATCCCGGTATGGCCAGAACAATAAGTAAGTTAAACATGTTTGAACCGACGACGGCTCCGATAGCGATATCGGCGTGTCCTTTTAAGGCACTCGTGAGCGATGCCGCTAGTTCGGGCAGACTGGTACCCAGGGCGACAATGGTGAGCCCTATGATCAACTCGGATACTCCCAGCGACGTTGCGATGTTCACCGCCCCAAAGACCAGTGCTCTTGAGCTGACAAGAAGCAACAGTAGACCGACTGTAAAGTACCCGCCTGATTTGAAGGCAGTTTGAGCTCCTACCTGCTCGGTTAAGTCACTGTTATCGGGTGTCGACTGATGACGCGCCATCCTGATCAAGTAGAGTAGCAGTGCCGCGCTTAAAATGACTGCGTCTGAGGACGATAGGGTATTGTCTGACAGCAAAAACCCGCACAGCACGACGATGAGCAGCAGGATCGGAATGTCAGTAAAGGCGGTGGTGCGGCCCACGGCGATTGGCGTAATCAGAACGGTGAGGCCAAGGACCAGGCCGACGTTCGCGATGTTTGATCCAAACGCGTTGCCGACGGCTAACGAGCCCGAACCGGTTGCAGCCGACATCAATGACACCAGAATTTCGGGGGCCGACGTCCCAACCGACACGATAGTCATACCGATTAGCAGTGGAGATAATCCCAGTCGAGTCGCGATACCGGCAGCACCCTCAATAAACAGACCGGCACTCCATGCGAGGACTGCGAGGCCTATCACGATGGTAACGATATCAAAAAGCATGAAGTCTCAGCAGTCAGTTGAGAGGTGTCTCAGCGCCGATACGGGTATTGACGGCGGACCACCTCAAGATCGGGTATTATTACCCCTCGGTTGATACTCGGCGAGTCTCCGTTAACAGGCCCGCCAGTTTATTGTAACGTAGCTTATCTTGCCCGGAGCCACTCATGAGGTTCTATTTCTGTAACAAATCTGCCGTGAAAAGTACCGCGCGATGGGTAGTGACGATTGCCCTTTCGCTGAGTGGTGTATTCGCCTGGGGTGCTGATTCAGCGTCGCCACTGGGTCCCGGGGACGTGGTGCGTAAGGTCACCACCAACATAATGACTCTTGTTCGCGAGGCACCTGACTATTTTGATGAAGATCCCGATCGGTATATCGACGCGGTAGGCGCCGAGCTCGATAGCGTGGTTGACTTCCGTGGTTTTGCCCGAGGCGTCATGGGAGATTACGCCAGTAGCGCTCGCTATCGAGGGATGACCGAGGAGCAGCGTGAACGTCTTCGGGAGCAGCTCAATCGTTTCACGACAGTATTACGCGATGGCATGGTAAACACCTACAGCAGAGGTTTGCTCGCTTTCGGAAGTTCCCGTGTTGAGCTGGGT
>CAXPOA010000188.1:0-5048 GCA_964218505.1 Luminiphilus sp. | reverse complement strand
TTCGTGGCCAGCTCTTAGAAACACTTTCGTTTCCTCAGCTATCGCGTCACGCATCGCTTTAGACGACGGCTTTTGAGTTTTCTTCTTTATCACTTTGGTCGGTTTTCTCAGTTCTTCTACAGCGTTTGGCTTCTTTTTTCTTTTGTTTGGCTATCTCGCGCTGCTTTTTTTCAAAACGGTAATTGGTCTTCCTCATTTCTGAGGCTCTAGCAAGGCGCAAAAAATTTGAGGGGACATAGCGATAGCGCTGACTCCTGTGGTGGTGACAACCATCCGCACTTAGAGAGTCAGATAGAGGGTATTGCGCATAGTGTAGCACTAACCACCTGCGTAACCATCTGCAACGGCTAAGTAGGCCGCCGCGTATCCGAGGGAGGAAGAGCCAATTGCCGATCACTACCTTTCAGCGGTAGTGTCCACACACAGAAACACACCAACACGCATGATTCAGAAAAAATTAAATTGAATAAAAACAGATGCTTAGAAATTTGGTAGGACCAGGCGGATTCGAACCGCCGACCTCTACCATGTCAAGGCCGATCGGCCGCACCAAGACACGCGTGGACTCCTCAAAATTAGTGGTAAGTAATTATGAAATCAACCACTCGCAGGGCTTAAATCGGATTGATGGCGCTCTGTTTGTAACTCGGCCTGCGTGGCATTTTGGGCGCCTACGACCACGGTATGACTGAACACGAGGATTTGACCTGCCCGGGTACGGTTTCTCCGATGCGCTGGTGGAGCCACCTACCGTGGGTGGTTATACCGATGCCATGACGCCGCTCCTGAACGCACCGGGCCAGCCTGTTTGGCTGGTCGGATTTCACTCGGGGGCGCTGGTGGCGATGGAGATGGCCAATCGTCACCCAGAGCAAGTGAGTGGTTTGGTGCTGGTGGATGTGCCGGTGTTCTCGGGCCCCGATATGGCAGATCTTCGGGCCTCATTGACCAAGCCCCCTGCGTATCTTGAGCAGGAGGACCTATTTAATGGTCTGTTCAAGGCGATGGTGGCGGACCGGCTAGATACGGTCGCTTACCCAAGGGCGCTCGATTTGTTCTTCGATTTCGTGGGTGCAGGTGAGGCGAGAAACGCGGGCTATCACGCCGCAGCAAACTTCGAAGCAGAACCTGCAGCAACAAAGGTCGCGCAACCCGCGCTGGTAATTGCGACCCACTCTAGTTTGCGCGATGGCACCTTACAGGTGGCTGAGTGGTTACCAAAGGCGACACTGGTTGAGCGCGACGACATCACCATGCCGGCTTTTGAGCTGGGCGCCGAGAGCATCGCCTCGCTGGCGCGAGATTTTGTGACATAGGCGGAGGCATCTGCGGCCGCCGCGTTGCTAGCTACTTGCCATCAGTGCTTTGGCTGACTTGTAGTCAGCTTTGCCATTAGGTGCTCTGGGAACGACCGACACCACCAGTAGATCCTTTGGCAACTTGTAGCTGGCGATGAGTTTGCGGGTCGCTTCCAGAATGTCTTCAGCTTCCGCAGACCCGCCTTGCTCGAGCGATACGATACCTGCGACCCGGCTGCCGAATCGTTCATCCTCCAGCCCAAATACCAATGCATCGGCTACATCGGGGTGCAGCTTAAGCGCTTCCTCAACCTCTTCGGGGAAGACCTTTTCGCCGCCGGTATTAATGCAGTTGGAGCCTCTGCCCAGCAGATTGACGGTGCCGTCGGCATCAACCGTTGCCATATCACCGATGAAGGCATAGCGCTTGCCGTCGATTTCCTTGAAGGTCTTGGCAGATTTTTCAGGGTCCTTGTAGTAACCCAGCGGCACCATGCCGCCCTGTGCCACCATGCCCACCTCTCCGGAGCCAGGCACCACTTCCCGGCTGCCGTCAGGAAGTAATACCCTCGCAACGGGCAGTAGCGTGAACTTGGCGGTCTCGCTGGCCGGGGTGTCCTTGGTCATGATGGACTGGCCCATGCCTCCCTCGGTGGAACCCAAAATATCTGCGATGGCCAGCTCGGGTACGTGCTCGATAAGTCCGCGTTTCACCTCGGTCGTGAACATGGCGCCCGATGAGATCATCAGCTTTAGGCTCGACGTATCCCAGCGGTCCGGTTGGGTCACCAGCGCACGCAGTAGTGGCTTGGCAAAGGCATCGCCGACAATAATGATTTGCGAAATGCGGTCGCGCTCTACAGTGCTCCAGACCTCTTCCGGCTTGAAACCGCGGTTCTCCAGTAGCACTGATGTGCCGCCGAGCATGTGCGGGAACATCAGACCCAACCAACAGCCAGTGCCATGCATAAGCGGCGGCCCCGACATCGCTACCACGGCCGTATTGAAGTCGACCATCTGCCTTGCAGCGGGCCCAAATTGCGAGGCGTCCTCAAACGGGGGGAGACCAATCATGGGTGGAAATCCGCGCATGAAGAACTCGGTAAAGCCATCCAGCGGATACATCACGCCCTTGGGCATACCGGTGGTGCCGCCGGTATACAACATGTAGATCTCATCGCCTTGGGGTTGGGTCTTCGCGATGCCCGAAGCCTGCGAGAGAAACGTGTCATAGGAGATGCCATTGGCAGGCCCCATTGAGCCGTCTTCGGCGGGTCCGTCGTCCACGCAGATCATGGCTTTGAGCATTGGAAGTCGATCGCAGACGCGCGCTACCCGGTCGCCGAGCGAGCTGTGAAAGACTAGCGCCTCGATATCGGCGTTTTCCAAAAGGTAGTGGAGCTCTTCGTCGAGGTAGCGGTAGTTGACGTTAATTGGTACGCCGCTGATTTTCATCGCCGCGAAATTGGTTTCGGCGTACTCCGGCGAGTTGTAAAGGTACATGCCAACCTTTGAGTTATAGCCCAGACCCGCATCAATCAGCCCCTGCGCGAGGCGGGCGGCGCGGTCCTCGTAGTCGCGCCAGGATATCCGGCGTTCCCCCTGAATCAGTGCGACGTGCTCGGGTACCGCGTCGGCAACGGATTCCCAGATCAACGAAAAGTGTGACTTCATTGGATGTTCTCTTTCTTATGGGTAATGAAAGGGCGTGCTAGAGCCAGCGGTGTGCAGCAACCCGGGTTAGTGAGGAGAGTGCCACAAGCTGTCCGTGGAGTGGGAGTGGCGGTGAGATCGGGAATGTATTAGTTTCTGCCCAGTCTCAAGGTAAAAAGCGTTTACGGTGAGGCGGGAGGTTTTGTCATGAGCGAAGACCGAAAAACTGAAATCTTGCGCGCGGCTATTGAGCTGATCGCTGATGAGGGTTACGGCAGTCTCAGCATGCGAGCTCTGGCGCGCGCAAGCGGCATGAAGCTGGGTGCGCTCCAATACCACTTCCGAACCTGGGACGCCTTGCTCGTCGCATTGGTTGCCTATATCGAAGCGGAAATTGTTTCGGCTTTTGAGTCTGGGGTAGGCGAGCTGGATCAAGTGAACCTCAGAGACATGATCGCATTTATGCTCGATGAGCACGTAGGCACCGCTGATGGCTTGTTCAGTGATCGCTTGTGGGCGCAGCTTTGGGCAATGGAGCAGGTCGAGCCTTTGGTTTCGGATCTACTCGAAGAGGTTTATGCAAAGTTTCTTGCTCTGCTCGAGGCTAGGCTTGTCAAGATAGGTGCTGCTGACCCCAGAGGAGAAGCGCTGGTGTTGCTGAGCATGATTGAAGGAGAGTCGCTCTTTGCCGGCAGCGGTCGTCGTTGGGCGAGGGACCGGCCCGCGGTGCGTAGGAGTATTCTTCAACTGATCGACGAGCGTTACGGAGCAAAGTAGATCGGTCATCTCCCTAGCTAGGTAGTTTGTTCTTCTACCGCGCGATAGGCCGCATCGAATGCAGCATTCATCAGCGCCACTGCCTCCGCGTCAGAATTGGCGACAGAAATCCGACCAAACTGTGCTCGGCCTACCTCGTGTGGAGCCTGACCTGCCTCCCATTCGGGATCATCCAGTTTGACGTAAGGATAGGCATAACCATGGGGGATCCGATTCACGGTGATGGCTTCGATGTCTGATTGATGCTGAAACCCGAACTGTCCGAGCATTGACTGCAGTTGCTCGCGAATCTGCTGTTCGTAATCACTGAATTGGGCCTGATAGATTTGGGTTCGCGCCAGGCGGAGCTGGTCACGCGTGGAGAGCCTGGGGTCGGGTTTCGCCATAGGCATCGGTGAATGCATCATGAAGATGACCATCGGATCGTCAGGCCCCCGGGGAGGCTCAAATCCGCCCACGGCGACCGTTGGTGCGCAACTGACCCACTGAAACGGATCGTAAGGGCACTGAAAAAGGGTGGCGCCCGCCTTGGAAAAGGCTTTTCCGTCACGAACCTGCACATTGGCGTACACAAACGGGGTTTTCACCCCGTAGGCTAAACCGGTTTTTTGTGCCTCGGACATTTCGGGGCAGAGATGGGGGATCAGGCCGTTGTAGCAGGCCAGAATACAGTGGTCCGCCATGACGCGCTTCGGTGAGCCTTGCTCGACATAATCGATTTCTACTTTGCCAAGATCATTTTCTCTGACGCCCACCGCCGTGCTGTTCAACCGAAGTCTTGTGTTGTTGCTGGCTCGATCGAGAGCGTCGTAATTGAACCGAGCCGCCACAATGTTGGCGGGGCCTGTGACCTCGGGTGCGACATTGGGGATGAGTTTCTGGACCAGAAGACGAGCAACCGAGGCATTGCCATCGGGGAACATACGGATTTTCAGTAACCGGTCGAGAAAGGCGCCGCCAGCGGAGGCGGTGGCTCTCCCCAGCCACCCCAGCGATGTTATCCCACTGGCGCCTCCGAGTAGCGCTTCGCCAACTGTAAGGTTCCATCCCGTCATTCCGCTTAGATGCAGGATAATTGCGTTGAGGATGAAGCTTCATATTTTGGTTATATGAGACCCAACTACTTTGCAACAAGTAAATATGTAGGTAGTGTTATCTTGCTTGACTCAACACATGAATATCAAATTAGATACAGAACTTACACAAGCAACGATACTACAAAATATATGAATAACTTTACCGGAAGTTATTCAACTATTACAGTAGCTGCAGACTCTGATTGTAATAGTAACGATATTCAACCAGTAACTCTTACAACAA
>CAXPOA010000187.1:0-4321 GCA_964218505.1 Luminiphilus sp. | reverse complement strand
GTAGTTCGACCCGAAGGATACATCTGTTCGAATAAAATTTGAATGACCTTGGTTATAACTTGTTCTTCAAATCATAGAGAAATTCAAGCGCGTCTCGAGGACTCATATCATCGACACTCGCCTCGCGAAGTGCCTCGATGGCGGGGTGTGGTTGAGCAGCACTAAAGAGGTCGTTCTGTGCAGGCGTGTTGACTTGCGCTGGCGGCGCTGTAACAGGTCCTCCCTGACCGGACTCCAGCTGTACCAATTTCTGTCGAGCCTGTTCCAAAACATCAGAAGGAATGCCCGCAAGTTTTGCGACCTGAAGTCCGAAGCTGCGGTTTGCCGGTCCGTCCTGAATATTATGCATGAACACCACATGATCCTCGTGCTCGGTGGCATCGAGGTGAACGTTAGCCATGGTATCGAACTCCTCGGGGAGCGCGGTTAATTCAAAGTAATGGGTGGCGAACAGGGTAAAGGCGCGCACTTTGGTAGCGAGAGCAATCGCAGCTGCCCATGCCAGACTCAGGCCGTCGAAGGTGCTGGTTCCCCGTCCTACCTCATCCATCAGGACCAAGCTTTTTGGGGTGGCGTTGTGAAGGATATTTGCAGTCTCTGTCATCTCTACCATGAAGGTCGAGCGGCCGCTGGCCAAATCATCTGATGAGCCGATCCGGGTGAAGATGCGATCGAGGGTCGATAGATGGGCTCTGGTCGCGGGGACAAAGGAACCGACGTGGGCGAGGAGAGCGATCAAAGCATTTTGTCGCATGTAGGTCGACTTACCTCCCATGTTGGGACCAGTAATCAGCAGCATTCTGCGGTGCCGATCAAGTCGTGTTGCGTTAGCAATAAAGGGCACCTCACTCACCTGCTCAACGACAAGATGACGGCCCCCGTCGATATCAATCACGGGTTCTTCAGAGAATTCTGGGCAGGTCAAATCGAGACTTTGCGCCCGCTCCGCAAAACACGCGAGCACATCCAGATCACACAGGGCGATCGCCGTGGTTTGCAATGCACTTAATTCCGCGGCGAGAGTAGCTACAAGGGCGTCGTATAAATGTTTTTCTCGCGCTAATGCCCGGGACTTTGAAGATAACGCCTTGTCTTCAAAGGTTTTGAGCTCAGGGGTAATGAAGCGCTCTGCATTTTTCAGAGTTTGCCGCCGCACATAGGTATCAGGAGCTGCGGCCGCTTGAGCTTTTGATATTTCGATATAGTAGCCGTGGACCCGGTTATATCCGACCTTCAAACTACTGAGACCAGTGGCGCTTCTCTCTCGCTCCTCGATGGCGAGTAAAAAATCCCCGGCGTTTTTTGATATATCCCGAAGCTCGTCCAGCTCACTATCGTAACCATCTGCAATCACGCCGCCATCGCGAATGACAACAGGTGGATTTTCTACCAGCGCGCGGCTCAGCAGGGCAACGGTATCCGGATACTCGCCTATTTGCTCCCCGATGAGTCGAAGGCGATCTGCCTCGCTAGGCAGGGCGACGTGAATGCTGGGCAGTGTTCCAAGACTGTCTGCAAGTCGCGTCAGATCCCGAGGGCGGGCTGAACCCAGCGCAACTCTGGCCAGGATTCGCTCCATATCGGAGATACCTTTCAGTGCCGTGCGCAGTGGGTCAAACCGATATTGGTCGAGTAATGCGCGCACTGCATCCTGTCGCGCAAGCAACTCGTCACTATCACTAATCGGGCGATGGAGCCAACGACGAAGATGACGTGTTCCCATCGCAGTGACAGTGCTGTTGAGCACGGCAAACAGGGTGTGCTCCTCGCCTCCATTGAGGTTGATATCGATTTCCAGATTGCGCCGAGTGGCGGCGTCGAGGAGAACCGAGTCCGACAACTTTTCCTGTCGCATCGCCTGTAAATGAGGTAGCTCACCGCGTTGGGTATCCTTGAGGTACTCAAGCAGGCAGCCTGCAGAGCAAAGAGCCAGAGTGAGGTCGTCGCACCCAAAGCCCTTAAGATCCTGGGTCTGAAATTGGGTGTTGAGTGCGCTGCGGGCCGAGGCCTCATCAAAGTACCAATTGGGTTGATGTCGCAGACCCCGACGGTCTGATAAACAGGCATAGAAACTACCCTCAGCCAGGAGTATCTCAGCGGGGGCCAGGCGTTCAAGTTCGGCACGCAGTGCTTCTTCGCCAGCCACTTCGGTTACTAAAAAGCGACCGCTGGATACATCCACCCAGGCTATGCCATGCAGAGAATCCTGTGAACACAGTGCCAGCAGCAACGCATCGCTACCTGCGTCAAGCAGGGTTTCATCTGACAAGGTTCCCGGGGTAACGATGCGAACCACTTGGCGTTCAACAGGGCCCTTGCTTGTCGCCGGATCGCCTATTTGCTCGGCAATGGCAACCGAGAATCCCTGTTTTACCAGGCGGGCGAGATAATTTTCTGCGGCGTGATAGGGGACCCCCGCCATCGGAATCGGCTCGCCCCCAGACTTACCTCGCGCGGTGAGGGTGATATCGAGAATCTCCGCGGCCGTGTTTGCGTCCTCGTAAAAGAGCTCATAGAAATCGCCCATCCGGTAGAACAGCAGTTCATCGGGGTGTTCGCGCTTTATCGCGAAATACTGCTGCATCATGGGGGTGTGTTGCTGGTGATCAGGGTCGACCATGGGTATCCGATTACAGGGTTGTCAGGGGTATTACACGGCCACGGGCGCCATCGCTGAATGATACTTCGTGAGGACCGTCTCGTGGGGCCGCGGAGCATAAAGAAATCCAATTGGCATGTCGTCAATAGCTACATGTGATTGAGCCAAGCTCTGTTTTTCTCTTATTTGATGGCTAAACTGGGTTGCATCCGCCGTAAAAAACACTGATTATTCATACAGTAGTTTTCCAGCCACAAGACGAGGACGAAATAATGGATCCAAACAAACAAAAAGCCCTGGATGCAGCGCTGTCGCAGATCGAGCGTCAGTTTGGTAAGGGAACCGTTATGCGCATGGGGGATGAGGAGCGGGTCGCGATCCCCTCGATTTCAACCGGATCACTGGGATTGGATATCGCGTTGGGCATCGGTGGTCTGCCGAAAGGACGTATCGTGGAGATCTATGGTCCTGAATCCTCGGGCAAGACCACGCTGACCCTGCAAGTAATTGCTGAGGCCCAGAAAAAGGGCGGTGTTGCGGCCTTTATTGATGCAGAACATGCACTAGACCCTCAATACGCGGAAAAATTGGGCGTTCAAGTTGATGACTTGATCGTATCGCAACCCGATACGGGTGAGCAGGCTCTCGAGGTTGCTGAAATGCTGGTGCGATCAGGGGCTGTTGATGTGCTGGTTGTGGATTCGGTTGCAGCACTCACCCCCAAAGCCGAGATAGAGGGAGATATGGGAGACTCCCATGTCGGATTACAGGCGCGCTTGCTGAGTCAGGCGATGCGTAAACTGACTGGTGCGATCAAACAGACTGGCTGCCTCGTTATATTCATCAACCAAATTCGTATGAAGATTGGCGTCATGTTTGGCAGCCCGGAGACAACCACCGGCGGAAACGCCCTGAAATTTTATTCATCGGTTCGTTTGGACATCAGACGCATCGGCGCGGTCAAGGACGGTGACGAGGTCGTTGGTAATGAGACTCGCGTGAAGGTGGTCAAGAACAAGGTGTCGCCACCCTTCAAGCAGGCCGAGTTCCAGATAATGTATGGGTCCGGGATTTACCATATGGGTGAGGTGATTGACTGGGGAGTAAAGCTTAATTTGGTTGATAAAAGTGGCGCTTGGTACGCCTACAAGGGCGATAAAATCGGACAGGGAAAGGCTAACGCGTCGAAGTTCCTAGAAGATAATCCCGCAATCGCTATGGAGATAGAAAACCAGATCCGCCACCAGACAATGGGACTGCCTTTGACTGCTATCGAAGGGGGGAAAGCGGCTGAATCAGATGATGTGGATGCTGCTCCGGGAACTGCCGCTGCTGAGTGATGGAATCATCTCACGAGGCCCTAAACCCCGTTGATATCCGGCGCAAAGGCATGGACCTCCTTGCGCGTCGGGAGCACGGGGTTGAGGAGCTCCGCAAGAAGCTGGCATTACGGTTTGGCCAAAGTGAGGGCACCCTCACTGCGATTGATGGTGAGTTGGAGCGCCTCGTCGATGAAGGGCTCTTGAGCGATGATCGTTTCGCGGCTGCTACCGTCAGGCAATTAATTGCTAGAGGTCTGGGTCCTCGGCGATTGGCGGAGGAATTGCGAAACAGGGGAGTAGAGGCTGACTGGCGTGATTGCGCGGACGGTGACGAACTTCTGATCGACTGGAAAGAACAGGCTCACAGTGTGTATGAAAAAAAATTTGGGGATCAGCCCCT
>CAXPOA010000186.1:0-11395 GCA_964218505.1 Luminiphilus sp. | reverse complement strand
GAGCGAAATCACTTCATCCAGCGATTCCTCAGGCACCATCAGGTAATCAGGCGCAATGCAAACCTGACCCGCGTTGATGCACTTGCCGCTCAAAATCCGCTCCATGGTTTGCGGGAGATTAGCACTGCGTGAGATGACCGTGGGCGACTTGCCACCCAGCTCCAGCGTAACGGGCACCAGATTTTTTGCTGCCGCGGCCATGATGTGCCGTGCGATGCTGGTGGCACCGGTAAAGATCATGTGATCAAAGGGTAGCGACGAGAACGCCTGGCCTACATCAGGACCCCCGGTCACCACGTTCACCTCGTTGGAATCAAAGGCCTCGGCAATAATCTCGGCAAGTAGGTTGCCGGTTTGGGGAGTGAACTCGGAAGGCTTGACCATTGCCCGGTTGCCCGCAGCAAGAATGCTTGCCAGTGGCTCAAACACCATTGCGATAGGGAAGTTCCAGGGCGCAATCACGCCGACGACGCCTTTGGGCTGATACTCGATGCGCGAGCGGCTGCCCAGCAGGCCCAATGGAAACTTGCTAGGACGTGACTCCGATTTCATCCACTGGCGCAGATGCTTTTTGTTGTGCTTCATGCAGTCAATGGATCCCGCGACGTCGGTCATCAGATTGATCTGGCGTGGTCGGCAAACGAAATCCGCATTCAATGCATCGCTGATACGGTCAGCATGGCGCACCAGGATATCGAGGGCGCGATCGAGACGATCGATTCGCACCTCGGCAGTCACTTCGCCCTCCGCCAGATAGGCCTGCTTCTGGCGCGCGAGGGTGTCGTTGAGCTGGGTAAAAACGTCGGCAGTGGTGAGTTGGGGTTCTTGTGCGGTCATGGAGAATCTCTCTTGTTAACGTTGTGTTTTAAACCAGGGTGGTTTGTATTTGCGATGGGCCACCATAAATGACCGTCGGTCATTTGTAAACAGCGAGTGAAAACTGGTAACAGGGTGTGGCTGGTGGCTTGATCGTTACCCAGGACTTTTCAAAGGCTCGAACCCATAGACAAGGCAAGCCTCCAAGAGAAGAATGGAGGACCTGAGACAGAATGCCGCATCGGTCCATCCTGTGGCGTGATCCCATGACAAGAGGAGTGTGCCGTTGACGTTGAGAATATCCCGCAGAGACTTTCTTAATGGCGTAGCACTAGGGGCGGCGGGGTTTCATTTATCTCCCCTCGAGGCAGTTGCCGCGGGAAAGCTCCCTACCAGTGCACTGGGATATGATTATTACCCGCCTGCGCTTACCGGCATGCGGGGTAGCGTCGCGGGCACTTACGAGATTGCGCACGCGCTGGCACGAGAGGGTCGGTCATTTGGCCTACCCGAGGAGCAAGTCGATGCCGACTACGATCTGGTGGTGGTGGGTGGAGGTATTTCAGGGCTCGCGGCAGCCAAGTTTTTTCGCGATCAGCGCGGATCCGATCAGCGCATACTAATTTTGGATAACCACGATGATTTTGGGGGTCATGCGCGGCGCAATGAATTGACGGTCGATGGCCACACACTGATTGGCTACGGAGGCAGCCAAGCAATTGATACCCCCTCAGCCTACTCGAAAGAGGCAGCGCAACTGCTGCGGGATATCGGCATTGAGGTTGAGCGCTTCAATCGCTATTTCGATCACGACTTTTTTTCCAGCAGAAATATGCTCGATGGCATCTACTTCGACGCGTCAACGTATGGCAGAGCAGCCCTGACTCCCAATCCGATCCAGAGTTGGTGGGATCACTCGGATGAGGCGCTCGCCGAGATGACCGCTGCGATGCCGCTTTCGGATGAAGATCAGAAAAGCTTCCACGCCCTGTTGAAGGGAGGTGTTGATTACCTCGAGGGCAAGTCGTCGGACGAGCGGGAACAGCTGGTGCGCAATACAACCTACCTGGATTTTCTCGAGGAATTTGCCGGTCAACCAGAATCGGTGAGGCAGGTATTGCAAGACTCCTGGCTGCCGATGATGGGTGCCGGGTGGGAAGCGATATCCGCCTGGGAGGCGCTTTACTACGGCTTCCCCGGCACCGACCGGATGGGAGTGAAGGTCAAGCACGGTGCGGAGGATCCCTATATTTATAAATTTCCGGACGGCAACGCGAGTGTTGCCAGAGCGCTAGTCCGTTATCTGATTCCTGCGGCGATGCCCGGGGAGACTATGGAAGATCTGGTGACAGCGCGAGCAGATTACAGTCAGCTCGATCAGCCGGACAACAGCGTGCGCATTCGGCTAAACAGCACCGCAGTCCATGTGCGTAACACAGCTCGTGGCGATCAGGTCGACGTCGTGTACGTTAATCAGGGTAAAACTTATCGCGTGCGAGCTCGGCACGTGGTGATGGCCTGCTACAACCAGATGATTCCCCATCTTTGTCCAGAGGCTACAGCCCAGCAAAATGAGGCGATTGCTCAGGCCACAAAAATTCCCTTTGTGCTGGGCACCTTCGCACTCCGTAACTGGCAGGCGTTCCAGGAGGCGGGGTATTATAAGTTCTATTCACCCGGGAACGTCTTTTTCCAGTATCTCCGGCTCGATTTCCCTGTGAGTCTAGGCGCCTATCAATACGCCCAAAAAACTGATGAGCCGATACTGGTCACCGCCTGGTATTCCCCGAGGGCGCCGGGCCTGCCAGCGCAGGATCAATACCGAGCGGGCCGCGCGCAACTCATGGAAATGGCCTTTAGCGATTTTGAGACAGATATAGTCAATCACTTTGATGGAATGCTGGGTCCTCATGGTTTCGATGTGGAGCGTGATATGGCGGGCATTACTCTGAACCGCTGGCCTCATGGCTATGCCTACGAGTTTGAGGGGGTTGGTATTAATCCGAATTACGGCAGATACAACGGCCCCCACATACAGGGGCGCGCCCGAATAGGACGAATTTCCATTGCCAACTCGGACTCCGAGGCTCATGCCTATGTTGACGGCGCTATCGATGCAGCTTATCGGGCTGTCAGTGAGCAGCTTGCAATCTGAAAAGCCTCAACACTCGCAAACGATCTTTTTAGAACCCCATAAGGAGACAGCTTTGAGAATAAAAACCCTTAAATCTATCGCGTTGCTGGCGGGCGGCCTGCTGGTCGCGGTGACAGCATCAACCGTTGCAGAGGAGAGCGCCGCGCTGGCAAAGCTCTCAGCCTCGGATCTCGCCGGTGCCATTTTTGATCGTCCCGAAACGATTATTTCAGAGGGTCAAGGTGGACCTATCCTTGACTTCACCTCACTCAAAGCGAGCGATGGAAAATTTGCCTCGGGCATGTACAAAGCAGGCCGTCAGGTCTTTGATATCAGCGAGCCCTATGGCGTTGATGAATTCATGTTTTTTCTGGAGGGCAGTGTCACGCTGACCCCTCTGGGCGGCGATGCGGTGACTATTAATGCGGGGGAAGCGGTGACCATCCCCAAAGAGTGGCGGGGAAAATGGGAGACCGAGGGATATCGCAAGATTTGGGTTATCTACTCCGCAGATGGATCAGGTCTCTAGTCTGGATAAGAAGCTAATCCTTCCAATGGCTTTTCTTCTCGCTGCATCGTTGATCTTATTCTCGGGACAGGCGGCGGCTGATCAAGCTGTTGTACCTGCCACTGTCGTGGTGGTATTTGATCGGGACACGATTAGTCCGGTGGTCGTTGAGGGCTATGGAAACCGAGCGACAGGGCGCAAGGTACAAGTAAACGACCCGGTGCGCATTGCAAGCATTTCAAAACTACTTATGGCACTTACCGCATTGCGTTTGGTGGACGAAGGTCGCCTTGCCTTGCACGAGGATATTTCCACCTATATTGGTTGGCCGGTACGTTCTCCTCATTTTCCCAAGACGCCGGTAACCCTTGCACAACTCCTTTCGCACCGAGCGGGCCTCAGCGATGCAGATGGATATGTCATCCCACTCGGAGAGAGCTTACGTGAGCGTCTGGACAACCCGCTGGCCTGGTCCTCTGAAGCCCCGCCGGGTGCAGCCCCTTTTGAGTATGCCAATCTCGGCGCACCCGTAATTGCCACTGCACTCGAGGCGGCGACAGATGAACCCTACGATCAACTAATGCAACAAATGCTTTTTGATCCACTGAAGATTGAAGCCTGCTTGAACTGGTTGGGGTGCGATGAGAAACAGCAGGCAGCCGCCGTAGTGCTTTACCGGGACACTGGTGATATCGCCCGTGATGACCCGGCTGACTTGCCGCCTAACTGCACCATTCCCATCACTGAGGGTTCTGCCTGTGATCTACGAGACTACGTGCCCGGCACAAATGCTTCGGTGTTCAGCCCTCAGGGTGGTGTCCGGATGGGCATGGTGGATTTGGCCCGCATTGGTCAGGTCCTGCTGAGTCTGGAGGACAACACCTTTCTGTCGCCCGCTATGCGTGCTGCCCTGCTGGATGAAACTTTCGGCCAAGCCCCGGGCGAGCCATTTTTCTGCATTTATGGATTAGGTATTCAGAGAATAGAGGTGGCGGGTCGCCCATGCGAGGATACTCTGTTTGCTGATGGGGTGAGTCGCTGGGGGCATGCTGGGGAGGCCTATGGTTTGCGTGCTGGCTTGTGGTTTGATGTGGTTGCCGGTCGCGGGGTCGCCTATTTCACCACGGCTGTGTCGGATAGGATTGGTCCAGAGGATGAAGGTGGATTCCATGAGCGCGAGTTAGCCCTTATGGCGCGCTTGCTGAGACCTGCCGCTAGCCCCCGAGCAGATCAAAATCGTAATTGATAATCACCCGACCGTCGAAATAGTCGTCACCGCCACGGGCTTCATCCTGATCGATCCATGCGGCTCTCAAGCGAATCCAAAGCCGGTCGCTCCAAGACTCCTTCAGTCGCCAATCTACGGTGAGGTTGTATTCGTCCTGATCCGGTGAGGCGACTGGCCCCACATCCGGCGTGTCTCCGAAGACGGCGTTTGCGAAAAAGCTGAGATCTCCGGAACCAATCCGGCCAAAACTGTAGGAGTATCCCAGCATCACACCGTCTTCTCCCGCACGATCGAAATCATTCACGATTACCGACAAGTAATTTGCGGGGTTACCGTAGGGTTTTTGGATGCCTTTGGCGTCATCGGTCTTGCTGCCCCCGAGGCGAAACTTGTGAGGGCCAAACACCAGCTCCAACTTTGCCGAGAGAAGATCCGTGGAAAATGCGCCGATGAGCTCGTCACCGTTGCTTTCCTGATCGGTGTAGGACGCATCGACCCACAGAGAGAGGGCGTCGGTTAAACCAAAGCGATGTTCGACTTTGACGAATAAGGTGTCGAAGGTATCTCTACTGTGCTGATAGACCACTCCATAAAGCGAACCGTCCGATCGTTTGTACCGGGCGCCGGCAACGCTGACGCCCTTGTCTGTTCCGGCAGCACCTGCCGCTTCTGACATGCTGATAAACTCGTCGTCGTTTTTCCGCTTGATGCCATCGATGTAGGCCCCTACATACGCGAAGCCGGTAGTGGGTTGGCTGCTGATAGTGACCGCCTCAAAGGTGTTGGGCACCATTCGAATATCGTGCTTACCAAGATAGGGCATATCCACTGCCTGCCGACCTACTCGCACCGCATGCTGGTCAACAAGACGGATGGTCGCGTAGGCCTCACCCAGTACAGTGAAACTCTCTGGACCGGGCTTAAAAAGCTGCGTGCCGTCTTTATCGTCGGGGCCATAGAGTTTTTGCGAGGTATACAGGGTGCCGCCTAGTCGAAGCCTGTCTTGCCACCAGCCTGAATGGAACTCCAGTGAGCCGCCCAAAGCCCATCCCTGTCTCTCGGGTGCTACGTCGTACTCTCGCCCGAGGTAATAGGTTCTGGGCTTCAAGATCAGCTCAGCATCCTGAAAAAACCATTTGTCACGCAAGGGTTTCGGCTGGACCGGCTCAACAGCTTCAATATCTGATTGCTGGTTGGGTTCCTCGTCCTCATCACGTAGGGTGTTGTCTAGGTCGCTCGACGTTTGCGTGAATCCAAGGTTGGAGACACCCAGAGAGAGTACCGTCAGTAGGATTAGCGACTTTTTCATGGTTGTCACAGAATTTTCTCCGAGTGGCTACAGCCAACAGTGGCCGAGTCTGCCGTTAGTCACAAAGTCGAGTCTGCCGTTAGTCACAAAGAGGTGGCGCTTCAAAGGAAAGTTCCATCAGGTCAAAGTAGTTTTGGCCCAGGGCGATGTTCCGAAACGCTTCATCGTTTAATACCCGCAGTGCACGACTGGTGACCTCCAGCTCTGAGGCGTAGGTCTCCCAACTTTTATAGCCAGCGGCGACAAAGTCCGAGCCCGGCACGATGCGAGTGGGATGGGCTTCAAAAAAATCTACAAAGGTCTCACCCCATTGATGATAAGAATTCCAGATTACATCCCAGGAGATATCGAGATATAAGTTGGGATACTTCGCCAGTCGGCTCGCCATGATGGCGGCGTGAGTCTTGGGGTCCATGGTGCTGAGTTCTTTTGACAGTCCCATATGGGCCCACACGATCTTATTGTCCGGGTAGGTCTCCAGGACGTGGTCCATCAAATGCAGGAACTTGGTAGGGTCGTCATCGTTGCCCAGATCCGAGTGCAGGGTCACCGGGATGCCGCGCTCTCTGAATAGGGCCATGAAGGGCGCCCAGTCATTGATGCTCTCGATGGTAGCCGGCTCAGCGTTGTTACCTAAGAGTGCCTGCTTGATGATGTTGAGTTCACCCGACCAAGAGAACATGCCGGGAAATTCCCGGTCATAAAGTTCAATCAGTTCAATCGCGTTTTCAGGGTGCGCGAGGTCGAGAAACGTCATGGACAGTGTGATGTGAACATTAGTCGGATCAAGCGCCGCCTTTTCAAGGCCGTTCGCGAAGTCATTTTTGATGCTGGGGATGGCCGAAACACCCGGGCAATCTAGGTAGTAGGCGCAGTCAGCGTCCAACTCCAGAATCTGACCGATACCCATGTAGGTCACAAAGCGCACGCCCAAGCGATCGAAAGCGCTCCATAGCTCTTGTGGATCCATAGCAGGTCCACCAAAGGGTTTGGCGTGAAAGTGGGCATCAACGACAGCCGTGTAGGGTTCCTCGGCACGATCGAAGCAGTACTCAGAGTCGCTGCTGGGATCGAAATCTGTCAGTGAGTGGGTTGGCGGTGGAAGTGATCGCCAGGTATCTGCTGTGGGGTTCGCAAGGGGTACTCGTTCAGTATCAGCCAACGTAATGAAAGGCGCTGTTAATAGTCCCGCATAGAAGAGGAATCCCGTAAGGGTCTGCCTTGCGCTGTTCATCTGAGAAATCCCTTTATGTCTTAACCTGTCAGATGCTAGCAGACGAGTGGGGGGCTTTCCTTGCAAAAGGCGACAGATCTCAAAAAATTGACCACACTTACCCTCCATTGACTTGACCCGTGCGGTTGCATCCCTGAGGGTGTACAAAAAATCAGAGTTGGACGGACGCTATGGATTACGTAGACGGAATACTCACCCTCGATCATTTTCTGTCGGTCACAGTAGGGATAGTCGTTCTATTCATCGGCAAACGCTTAAATCAAGTCGTCCCAATCTTCAGGGAGTTCAGCATTCCCGAGCCGGTCACCGGCGGATTATTGGTTGCAATACTGTTGACGCTTACGCACTTCGCAGGTGGCGTAAGCGTTGAATTTACCTTGAGTGCCCGGGACATCCTTTTGGTGTACTTTTTTACCACCATTGGTATCAATGCCAGCTTCAGGGATCTGTTGGCGGGTGGCAAGCCGCTTGCCATTTTGCTGGGACTCACGGTGTTCTTCATGGTGTTGCAAAATGCTGTGGGCATCTCGGTGGCTTCCGCAATAGGCCTCAATGAGTCGGTTGGATTGTTGGCGGGAACCGTGTCTCTCATTGGAGGTCACGGCACTTCTATTGCCTGGGCACCGAGCTTTGCCGAAAACTTTGGCGTTCCTAATGCCATGGAGATAGGCATCGCCTGCGCCACTTTTGGTTTGGTTCTCGCCAGTTTGATGGGAGGCCCCGTTGCCAAGTTTTTGATCAACCGCCATGGTCTTACCTCAGAAGTGGATGAGCCACTGGATATTGGTATAAAGAACGATGAGGCTCCCACGGATCTGCATTACATGGATGTGCTGGACGCAGTGCTTTCGATTCATATTTGTATCGTGATTGGTGTCCTTTTAGATGAGGCCTTGGCGGAGGCGGGACTTAATCTTCCGCTCTTTGTGAGCTGCCTGTTTGCGGGCATCCTGATGACGAACCTGCGTCCTCAGGGCTTGCCGCGGATAACGGGTACGAGCTGGCCTGCAAGAACGCCGGCGATAGCGCTCATCGCGGATATTTCCTTGGGCACTTTTCTCGCGATGTCCCTCATGAGCATGAAACTTTGGGAGCTAGTGGGGTTAGCGGGACCGCTGGTGCTGATACTGGGTGCGCAAGTGGTGCTTGCGATGCTGTTTATCATATTTGTGGTCTTCCCGGTGATGGGGAGAAATTATGAGGCGGCGGTAATGTCAGCGGGTTTCGGCGGTTTTTCGATGGGGGCAACGCCGACTGCCATGGCGAACATGTCGGCGGTCACCAAGCGTTACGGTCCATCTCATCTGGCGTTTATCATTGTGCCGCTGGTGGGTGCATTTTTTATCGATATCGCCAACGTCATCATCATTGAGGGCATTTTGCGCTATCTATCCTGACGCCGGCGTTGGATTAGTTGGTCGGGTGCTCAACAAGGAGCGTCGGCACCTTTAGCGTATGTGATTTTACTGTGCATACCCGGGTACCTGGCTTGCGTCCCTCTCGAATTTCAGAGACATCAATGCCCTCATCGATTAGCCGCTGATGAGTGGTATCAAGAGACGCTGTTTTGAAGGCAAGACCCCACAGGTCGTCCTCCTCAGGCGCCTTGTCAGAGGCAATCACTTCGATACTCATTGAGCTGGCGCGGAAAAAAAGCTGAGTCCCGCCCCAGTCGGGGACGTCCTGCTGAAGCGCTAACCGAATACCAAGTTGATCACCGTAAAACTTTTTTGCGGCATCAGTGCTTCGTGTACGTACCACGACGTGATCCACGGCAGTAACCGGACCCTCGCCAGTTGGGATAGCCTCGGGTAGGGAGGATCCCGCATCGTGCTCGATGCAAAAGGAAAAGACGCCGCGAGCTGCAGCAGGATCCCAAAAAATATTGCGCCAGTGACGCTGAGCTCCCGTGATCTCATCCACCCCGTGTCCAGGAATCGGGTCTGACGCAGCCAAGCCCTTTTCCCGCGCGTGATTGATAAAGTCGGCTGCGCTGTCTGTCCCAAGGACAATGCCGCCCAGTGATGATCCTCGCTTATCGAGATTGGCTTTGACGATATCCGCCGCCATCCCCTCACCCTGCGCCGCCAGCAGTTCTATGTAGGTGTTCTCCAGCTTGAACAGGGTATTGGCGGTGCCGTAATCCGGGTGAGCGCCTCGCCAGCTTGGAGACCGACCCAGTAGCTTGCTGTAGTCAGCAGTCGCGCCGGCAAGGTCCGGGACGGTGATAATGATGTGATCAATCGTCGTGGGCATAGGTATACGCGTTAAAAAGATCCGGCCTGCTTTTTTGAATGCCGATATTATTCTGCTGGCACAATCATGGAACGACTGAGCGCGTCGGTATCGTCGAAGGCGGTGAAGCGGGCAATCTTGCCGTCGCGAATTTCGAACATGTGCATAGTTTCAGAGTGGATGCCCCCGGAGTGTTGCCGGTTATGAACAAAGACCCTGTCGTCAATGGTGTAAACATCGATTGGCTCCAGAGCGAAGTCGGGCCAGTAGCGTGGAATGACCGCGAAAACGTCGTTGATTACCGCGTCAGTGCCCTCGTGAACGCCTGATTGGGGCAGGTCGCCGAAAATGGTGAATACCAAATCCTCCGTGTGCAAAGCCGCCCACCCCTCGGCGTCACCGCTGCCAAAGGTGGCATAGGCCTGCATTACCAGCGCTTCGTGATCGTCGGCAGCAATCGCTGCGTGGTGGAGCATGAACAGACAAACGAGCAACAATTTTTTCATGATGAGCACTCCTGAGCCGGGTATGGGTAACCAGCAACCACTCTACAGGCAGTCGTTGCTGGATGCTATCCACTGCCTCGCTGGACTCCCAAGTCGTTATCCGAGACAGCGCACTGGAGCGCGGGTTACACTCATGCGCACAAGAAAAGTTAAAGGGGGCATCATCAGATGAATATATTCACGGCTATGTGGAAGACGCTTGGTGCTAGTCTTTCTACTGTCCTCATGGTCGGCGCCTTCGTTCTTTTGGTGAGCTGTTCCGGAGATGATTGGGATGAACCGGTGCCGCAGCCGCCACCGCCACCACCACCCGAGCCGACGGGAAGCCTAATTGGCAAAGCGCTGGTGTTTCCGGAGCACCGCCCCCTCGAGGGAACGTTGCATATCCGAGCCTTCGACAATAACGACGTGGAGTCCGTGGTGCACGAGTCCAGCGTCAGCTTTAGTGGGGCGGGCGAGGGTATTGCATTTGAGATCTCCTTGCCGGTGGGTCAATACGGTATTGGCCTTGCCGTCAATGCAGACGAATCCATCGACTGGGACGACGCGAGCACCTACAGCCTGTCTCGGATGTACCACTGTGATCTTGGCGCGGTGGGTGCGGGGTGTAATCCCGAGGGAATAGGTATCGTTGAAGATGGCGAGTCGTTACTCAACCTCGCTTTGTACGACTCAGCGGACGATCGTAATCTGTTTTTACAGCCTGCGATCCTGAATGTAGCGCATGGGGCCGGGCAGGGAGAGCGGCCGGACTTTACCTTGGTTGCCTATGAGCACCTTCAGGCACTGGGACCTCAGGTTATCTTCGAGGCGGACATAAACGGCAGCGCGGATAACATCCCGGTGGTGATGCACGACTCGACGCTGGACCGTAAAACCGACTACAACGAGATCAACTGTCCGGATAAAGAGCCGCCGCCTGATGACAAGCACTTCACCCACAATGATTGTGGCCGTATATCAGCGCTGACTTTTGAAGAAATTCTGGAGTATGACGCTGGCTATCACTGGTCACAGGATGGCGGTGAGACTTTTCCCTATCGCGAGCAAGGCTTGACCGCTGTATCTCTGGAGTCGCTGTTTCAGCGATTCCCCGACGCGCACTACGTCATTGAATTAAAGCCCGAGGAGAACGATGGTGTGGGCTCTTTTACGCAGGAAGATCTTGATACCGGCGCTGAGGTGGCACGTCTGATCAACGAGTATCGGATGACAGATCGGGTTACGGTGGCTTCATTTATTGACGAGATCATCAAAGATTTTCGTCAGCAGGATGATGAAATTCTCACGGCGTTTTCCGAGGCCGAGGCGTTGCCCTTGATGCTAGCAGTGTTCGG
Source organism: Luminiphilus sp. (assembly GCA_964218505.1). Lineage (GTDB taxonomy): Bacteria > Pseudomonadota > Gammaproteobacteria > Pseudomonadales > Halieaceae > Luminiphilus. The sequence goes on along the minus strand of CAXPOA010000186.1, from coordinate 88 downwards.
CGGGGATGAATCTTACGAGATTCCCGAGCCGGCGGGTGAGTTCCTACAGATTCCGGAGAACTACGCGCTCAATGGCGGTAGTCTGAAT
>CAXPOA010000185.1:0-18140 GCA_964218505.1 Luminiphilus sp. | reverse complement strand
CTTTTTGAAGCATGCGTACTGATCCTAAAGTCAGATCGTTCGCGGCAGACGTGGGATCCGCCTGCACGGTGGTACCTGCACAGAGCGGCGCTGTAGATCGCGCAAACTCGGTAGCCCAAGAGCTTGGCCTGAGGGTGGAGAAAAGCGTGAGTGTGGCTTCTGGCTCGGTTGCACTGATCATCGATCAGGAAGACGCATGGCTTCAGGAGATCAACGCAAACAGACCGGGCCCCGTGAAGGTCGATTTTGCATCACCTGCCATGATGCATCGACGTAAAGGGGGTCAAAACGAGATGCTGGGGCGAGCAATTGGAATTAAAGGCAATCGTCACCCCTGGGTGTTTGACGCTACTGCTGGTCTGGGTCGTGACGCTTATGTTCTCGCAGATCTTGGTTGCAACGTAACGCTGGTTGAGCGATCAGCCGTGCTCGCCTTTGTACTGCAAGAGGGATTGAACAGAGCAGTCATTAGCCAATTCAACGAGGTGAGAGAGGCAGCCGCTCGAATGTCGGTACGGTGTGAAGACAGTACGGAGATCTGTGCAACGCCCGATCAGGTAATTTATCTTGATCCAATGTTCGAAGAGCGAAAGGGCACCGCAGCCTCAAAAAAAGACTTGAGCGTCTTGCAGGCGCTGCATGGTCATCATGCAGACGATCAACGTCTGATTGACTGGGCGTTTGCGCAACCGGTGTCCCGTATCGTGGTAAAAAGACCTCTTAAAGCCCCGCCGCTGACAGTATCCCCGCCATCTCATGCCCTCAAGGGAAAATCGGTGCGCTTCGATGTCTATGTTCGCTAGGAGGTAATGTGCCCTACTGTCTTTTTGAGTGTTCTAGTGGCGATGGTGCCCAACTTGTTCACATGACGGTCGAGTCAATTATCGATCAAGGACAAGCCTGTGATCTCATCCGCCAAAGTGAAGGGATCCGCAGTGCCTCGCTTACCCTGAGCGAAGGCCCAGAAGGGGGTGTAACAGGGGTGCTGGCTGAACTTCAAAGCCATATCGAAGCTCCATTAATGATTATTGAGGCCTTGACTGCCTGGCTCGAGGGCAAGAGCCTGCAGTTGACGATGGATTTATCTCGGCTAGACCCCGGGCGATCCGCCGGGACGGTCGCTTACTGGACTGCGTGGCAGGCTACACGCCCTGCGAGTTCGGAGATCGAGGTGGTACTCAAGCTGCCGGAGTAAGCAACTGGACCATAACCCTGTGATAAAGCGCAGTGAGTCTTGGAATATCAGCAGTCAGGATATGCTCGTCAATCTGGTGAATTGATGCGTTGATTGGCCCCAGTTCCACGATCTCGGCACCGGTTTTCGCGATGAATCTGCCGTCGGAGGTCCCGCCTCCTGTCGATAATTCCGTATCGATGCCAACCACTGCGCTGATAGCGGCCTGAATAGCGTTGACCAAATCTCCCGGGTGCGAAAGAAAGGGTTGCCCGCTGAGCGACCATTCGATCTCATAACGTAGGCCATGAGCACCCAGAATTTCTTCGCATCGTTTGCGAATCTGAACATCGGTGGTTTCGGTTGAGAACCTGACGTTGAATTGTGCGCTGAGCTCTCCTGGAATCACGTTGCTGGCACCCGTGCCCGCGCTAATATTGGAGAACTGCAGGGAGGTTGGTTGAAAAAAGTCATTGCCCTGATCCCACTCCTCGGCGGCGATTGCTTCCAGTGCCTTGAAGGCCAGATGGATAGGATTCTCCGCAAGATGTGGGTATGCAATATGCCCCTGCGTACCGTGGATAACGATTGATCCGTTAATCGATCCACGACGACCCACTCGCACAACATCGCCTAACTGACTGGTACTGGAGGGTTCTCCGACTAGGCACCAGTCAATAATTTCTTCGCGGTCGATGAGTGTTTCGACCACTTTCACGGTGCCATTGTGAGCCGGGCCCTCCTCATCGGAGGTGATTAGAAAGGCAATTCGGCCTTTGTGGTTTGGGTGCTCTGTGACAAACGCTTCGACAGCGACAAGCATCGCGGCCAGCCCAGATTTCATATCAGCGGCGCCACGGCCAAAGAGTTTGTCACCGATCTCTGTTGCTTCAAAAGGCGGTGTAGCCCAGCGATCCAGAGGTCCCGTGGGCACTACATCAGTGTGGCCCGCAAAAACCAGAGTCGGGCCGCTGGATCCACGGTATGCCCAGAAATTCTGTGTGTCTTCAAAATTCATCGGCTCGCAATGAAAACCCAGTTCGCTGAGTCGAGACATCATGAGCGCCTGACACCCGGCATCACGTGGCGTCACCGACTGACGTGCAATAAGTTCTTTCGTCAGGGCGACCGCTTTCTGGCCGTATTCAGTTGTTGGCATGAAGACTGTCGTTGAGCTCGATGGCGGAGCGGTTGGTCAGGCATTCAACCGTTCCCGAGGTACTGTTCCGCCGGAACAATAAATCGGATTTGCCCGCTAAATCTCGCGCAGACACGGTTTCAACGGGCTTGCGAGCGCCATCCAACAGGGTAACTTTGGTGCCTGCGGTGATAAAAAGTCCTGCCTCGATAGTGCAGCGGTCGCCCAGTGGGATACCGAGGCCTGCGTTGGCACCGATGAGACACTCGCGGCCAACTGAGATTACGATATTACCCCCGCCAGACAGCGTGCCCATGGTGGAACAACCACCCCCCAGATCGGAGCCGCCTCCCACCCAAACACCCGCGGAAATACGACCCTCTACCATCCCCGGTCCTTCTGTCCCGGCATTGAAATTGATGAAGCCTTCATGCATCACCGTTGTGCCCTCGCCAAGGTAGGCGCCTAACCGGACTCGGGCGGTATGCGCAATCCTGACACCGGTTGGTACAACGTAGTTGGTCATTTTTGGGAACTTATCGACGCTGGCAACTTCGAGCACTTCGCCCCGCAGCCTGGCATCGAGTTGACGCTGGGGAAGATCATTTAGGCATATGGCGCCTTTATTGGTCCACGCCACGTTGGGTAGCAGGCCAAAAATGCCGTCGAGATCGGTGCCATGAGGCCTGACTAAACGATGAGACAGCAAGTGAAGTTTTAGGTAGGCGTCCGCTACGGATGCAGGAGCCGTGTTGGTTGCAAGACGGGTCGCTACGACCGTGCCGCTTGCTTCCCGAAGCTGCTGGGCAATCTCAGCTTGTTCCTCTTCACCCACTTCGAGCAGGGCGCTGGCGAGTTCATTCAGCGCCGCGGCATCCAGCTGCCCACTGACATCGGAGAGTAGTCCGGCCAGATCACCACTCAGATTACAGAGGGGCTTTGGGTAGTACACCTCCAGAATTTCTCCTGCGTTATTTCTGGTGGCTAGTCCTAAACCAAACCCATGCATTGATGTCATTGCTTATTACCCTTTTTGTTCACGTTACTGATTGAAAAGCTCGGTGTAGGTTGCGTCTGAAAAACCAGCCATGATGGTAGTCCCGTGCTCGAGAACTGGCCGTTTGATCAGCGTAATATTTTCCGCAATCAGGGCGGCGCCATCTCCCGAGCTCACTCTCGCTCTGTCATCCTCAGAGAGAGATTTCCAGGTTGTGCTCCGGCGATTCACCAGCGTATCTGGCCCAACAATGCTCAGCCAACTATTAAGGCGGCTTCCTTCTACAGGTGTGCGCCTGAAGTCCACGAACTCATGATCTATACCGTGGGAATCCAGCCACTTTCTCGCTTTTTTCACGCTGTCACAGTTCGGAATGCCGTAGATAATCGTGGCCATAGCTCCTCCCAAGAGGCGAATGCTAGCAGAATCAAGGCTTGTGCAGTGCCTTGGGGTGCTTGCGCATAGGGAAACAGGTTGTGCAGATCTCGCACACCCTGCCATCACAGCCCCGCGCCGTGCAGTACTCGCGACCATAGAATATGATCTGTAAATGCAGCGCATTCCAGCGGTGTTCGGGGAACACTCGCTTCAAATCTCGTTCTGTTTCTACCACGTTACGCCCTCGGGTGAGGCCCCAGCGCTGGGCCAGACGGTGAATATGCGTGTCTACCGGAAAAGTAGGAACGCCAAATGCCTGGGCCATGACGACAGAAGCAGTTTTGTGGCCGACACCGGGTAGTTGTTCCAGGGCATCAAAGGATTGAGGAACCTCGCCGCCGTGACTTTCTAACAGCATTTCACTCAGACGATGAATGGCCTTGGATTTTTGAGGGGATAAACCGCAGGGCCTGATAATGGATCTGATTTTTTCAACCGATAGTTTCACCATCGCTTCCGGGTCGTTAGCCGCTTTAAAAAGGGCAGGGGTTACCTGATTGACCCGTTCATCGGTGCACTGCGCGCTCAACAACACGGCAATGAGCAGGGTGTAGGGATCTGTGTGATCAAGAGGGACCGGTGTGGTGGGGTAGAGCTGGTCAAGCCGTTGATCGATGAATGCGACTCGCTCTTCCTTATTAAGATTTCGTGAGCCGGATTTGCGAAGGGATGTTTGCGCCACGTAATCAGCCTTGTCTTAAAAAGTGTGCGATCCGCTCAGCGGCCTCGACGCATTGGTCCACCTCGGCCACTAGCGCCATCCTAACTCTGTTGCTTCCCGGGTTTAGCCCACTCACTGTGCGACCCAAATAGCTACCGGGGAGGACTGCGACGTTGCATTGTTCTAAGAGAGCTTTTGCAAAGGCTTCATCATTCTCTGGGGTGCTGGGCCAAAGATAAAAGCCAGCCTCTGGCATGGTTACTTCTAAGTGAGGTTCGAGCAGCGGTACAACACGATCAAACTTTTCGCTGTAGCGACGCCGGTTAGCCGCAACGTGCTCCTCATCAGACCAAGCGGCAACGCTGACGGCCTGATGGTGTATTGGCATGGCGCAGCCATGATAGGTTCGGTAGCGCCTAAAACTCTCGATGATCTCGGCATCCCCTGCAACGAAGCCTGATCGCAGCCCTGGCAGATTGGACCGTTTTGACAGACTGTGGAACACAAGACAACGCTCAAAGCCGTGTCGGCCCATCTCTGCAGCAGCTTGCAACAGCCCCGTGGGCGGTGTTTTTCCCGTGCGGTAGATCTCGCTGTAGCACTCATCACTGGCAATAACAAAATTGTACTCATCAGCCAAGCGGATCAGATTCTGCAGCGTTTCCGATGGGATGATGGCGCCTGAGGGGTTTCCGGGTGTGCACAAGTACAGTAGCTCACAGTCGATCCAATCCCTCTCCTCGAGAGCACTGTAATCAGGAATAAAGTGGTTGTCCTCGGTAGCAGGGATAAATTTTGGCGTTGTGCCTGCCAAGAGGGCGGCGCCCTCATAGATCTGATAGAAGGGGTTGGGACTGATTACGGCGCCCGGCTGCCCGCTGCCGACGATGACTTGGGCGATGGCAAACAAGGCTTCGCGAGTCCCGTTTACGGGTAGCACCTGGCTGCTGGGGTCTACCCCTTGAAGCTGAAATCGTTGGCTCAGCCATGTTGCAATTGCGCGCCTCAGCTCCTCTGATCCCACTGTCGGTGGATACCGTCCCAAGCTGTCGAGCTTGTCGATTAACGCAGAGGCTGCAAACTCTGGCGGCGCGTGTTGCGGCTCGCCTATTGTAAGGGCGATCGGCGGGAGAGCGGGATTAGGCACTATCCCAGCAAATAGCTTACTCAGGCGTTCGAACGGATAAGGTTGTAAGTGAGTTAGCCCTTCATTCATGAGGTCGAAGTGACTCCCTCATCAAGGGTGTCCCGTATTGTGGTGGTCAGTAGATCGAGAGTGTCCTGGCTTTGAATCATGTTGCCCTGACGATCGGTAATAAAGAATACGTCCTCGACCCGCTCACCTAGTGTTTGAATTTTCGCGGCTTGTAGACCGATACCCTGACTTACAAAGATAGAGCCAATATGCGCGAGCAGCCCGGGTCTATCCCGGGTGGTCACCTCGAGCACACTCCAGCCCCTTTTGTTGTCTTGGTACAGGCTGGTTTCCGTAGGAATCACAAAAGATTTCTTTCGTCGAGGGAGGCGTTGAGTAAAAGAGCGCTCCCGGCTGGAATCCAGTGCTCGCTGCAGCGATGATCGAATTTTTTCAAGAGTCACCCCGTCATCTGGAACGGGACTTCCATCGGCCTTGAGCACGAAAAAGGTATCTAGAGTGGTGCCGTCAGTGCCCGAGTAGATGCGAGCGTCGTTAATGCTAAGATCGAGAAACTCGATCTCGGCACAAAGACGGGCAAACAATTTCGGTTGATCGGGTGCGTGGACGAAAATTTGCGTCGCATTTGCCACTGCGGAATCCTGACTCTGCTGAACCAGTACCAAGGCGCTGCCTGGGTTCTGATGATTTGAAATAGCTTCGGTGTGCCAGGCAATGTCTTCCGGACGCTCACGCACAAAGTAGTCGTCACCTCTCGATGCCCAGATGCTTTCCATGTCTGAACTCAGGAAGCCTCGGTACTCCAATAGATCTGCTGCGGCTGCTCGGGTTGCATCAACCACATCCTGGCGAGCAAGGGGATTTTCCAGACCACGTCGCAGGGCGCGTCGAGTTTCGGTGTATGTTTGCCGCAGAAGCGAGCTGCGCCAGGCATTCCACAGTTCGGGGTTGGTGCCGTGGATATCCGCAACCGTGAGTGTATAAAGATAATCGAGGCGTTCTTCAGTAGTGACGTGGGACGCGAATTTCACTATTTCATCTGGATCTGAAATATCTTTGCGCTGAGAAAAAGAGCTCATAAAAAGATGGTTTTTAACTAGCCAGACGACAAGTTCCGTGTCTCGCTGATCGAGACCATGCCGCTGGCAAAAGCCATGGACATCGACAGCACCGAGTTCAGAGTGATCTCCGCCCCGCCCCTTACCGATATCGTGATAGAGAGCCGCGATATATAAAAGCACCGGCTTTCTGAGTCGCTGGGCAATGCGGGTTGATACGGGAAATTTGTCAGTGAAGTCTGCGCGCATAAAGCGCCGGGTGTTGGCGAGCACCTCCAGTGTGTGGGCGTCTACTGTGTAGGCGTGGAAAAGGTCAAATTGCATCTGCCCGACAATTCTTCCGAACTCTGGAAGGTACTTGCCCAGAATTCCGTGTCGAGCCATTCGTCTCAGTTGCATGGTGACGCCGTGGGGGGATTGCAATAGCGCCATGAAGTGAGCCTGATTTTCAGGATCAGATCGAAAGGCCGGGGTTATTAGTTTTTGAGCGGCTCGGAGCAGGCGCCAGGTGCCGGGCGTGATGCCACCGATTGAAGAATCGTTGGCCAGCACAACAAAGGCCCGCAAGATGTTGCCTGGTTTGTCGAGGAAGACAGTGTCATGCCGCGCGGAGAGTAGGCCGCCTACCACTTCAAAATCATCGTCGAGCAATACTTGTGGATGGGTATCCTCTGCATGAAGAATCTGCTGGTCAAAGGCCTGCATGACAAGCTCGTAAAGCTGGCCTATTGCCTGCGCCCACCGATAGTAAACTTGCATGAACTGCTCAACGGCGAGCTTTTCACCATCTACCATTTCCCACTGGGCAGCCAGCTTACGTTGGTGGTCGAACAACAGGCGATCTTCCTCTCGTCCCGTCAGCATATGGAGTGCAAAACGAACCTGACCTATAAAATTCTTCCCCGCCTCAAGCATGCGCTTCTCATCGGGGTTGAGATAATCCACCTCATCGAGGGCTTCCAGCGAAATCCCATAATGACGGGTGGCAATCCAGCCAATCACCTGAATATCCCTTAGGCCTCCAGGACCGTTTTTTACGTGGGGTTCAAGATTGTTTTCCGTGTTGGCGAATTTATCGTGGCGCTCATTGGTTTCACAAAGCTTGGCCAGGTAGAAGGATTTGCTGTCCCACATAGAGGCGGGGCCCACCTTGCTGCTCAGTGTTGGCAACAGAGTAGCGTCCCCTACGATGGGTCTGGCTTCAATCAAGGTTGTGAAAATGGTGAGATCATTCGAGGCAAGTTGAGCGCACTCGGCAATGGATCGTACGCTTGATCCCACTGTCAGACCGATATCCCAGAGCTGCTGCAATAGCCCCGAGAGTCGCTCTTCAGTTACCGCATCGGGGTCACCGTCGGTTAAGACCAACAGATCTATATCTGATTGAGGGTAGAGCTCGCCTCTGCCGTAACCCCCTACCGCAAAAATCCCGAGACCCAGATCCGAAAGCCCGGTGAGGGACCAGAGGTGGCGAATCAGTTGATCCATGGCATCGGCCCGGCCCGCCAATAGGGGCCCGACGGGTTTTGTTGGGTGAAATTCTGCCCCCAACTGCTTGGTCACGTTATTCAGGAAGTGCTGGCAGTCTCTGGTTGGATTGCCTGTATCCTGAATCGCGGCATCAACTTTTAATGCGGTTTGTGCCATCTAGCCGGGAAGGGTTTCATTTTTTCGGCGGGTCAGCACCTCGCACCCGCTTGCGGTTACCGCTAGCGTATGCTCCCACTGGGCAGAAAGCCGTCCGTCTCGAGTGGTCACCGTCCAGCCATCCTTGGTGTTCAACTTGGTGTGGCGCTTGCCCGCGTTGATCATCGGTTCGATGGTGAACGTCATACCCTCAACCAGCTCGAGCCCTTGCCCTGGTGAGCCATAGTGCAAGACCTGCGGCTCTTCATGAAAAATTTGGCCGATGCCGTGACCGCAGTACTCACGTACCACCGAGTAGTAGTGGCCCTCCGCGTGTTTCTGAATCACATGCCCTATATCACCAAGAGTGGTGCCCGGCTTGACTAGCTCCAAGGCTAGGTAGAGGCACTCCTGAGTGACCCGCATCAGCCGTTCAGCATGAGGGGCTACATCGCCTACTCCTACCATAATGCTGGTATCGCCATGCCAGCCATCTTTGATCACCGTCACGTCGATATTAATGATGTCGCCATTTTTCAGCTTCTTGGTGTCGGAGGGAATGCCGTGGCAAATCACATCATTCACCGACGTGCAGATCGATTTGGGAAAGCCGTGGTAGTTGAGCGGGGCGGGAATGGCTTCTTGTACGTCCACGATATAGTCGTGGCAGAGCTTGTCCAGCTCTGCGGTGGTCATGCCCACCTCCACCAGTGGCTCAATCATCTCAAGAACCTCAGCCGCGAGACGCCCGGCCACGCGCATGCCCTCGATTTGCTCTTGAGTTTTGGGTTTCACCGACATGGAGATATCGTCAAAAAAATCAGAGCCGTGGATTGTAGCGGAACCTAGAAGCCCTGTCTGCGGGGGCTTTAGTCTTTGACAGGCATGTGGTATAAAGCGCGCCCGTGGCTATTGGGCTACGGGAACCACGTCTCTGAACCGGTGTGTTCAGCGGCGAATTAACGACGCACGATCACCGTGTCACCTGAGCCGGGTGCCGGCTTTGCCGGTTGGACTCAGGGGGTGGTCGGAAGAGCAACCCAAACAAGGAACTAACCATGACGCAAGTAAGCATGCGCGATCTGCTACAGGCAGGCGCACACTTTGGGCACCAGACCCGCTTCTGGAACCCCAAGATGGACCAGTACATCTTCGGGGCACGTAACAAGATCCACATTATTAACCTTGAGCACACAGTCCCGGCCTTTAACGAAGCGCTGGAGTACGTGAAGCGTTTGGCGAGCAACAAGAACAACATTATGTTCGTAGGGACCAAGCGTGCGGCAGGAAAGATTATTCAGGAGCAGGCAGAACGCTGTGGCATGCCCTACGTGAGCCACCGCTGGTTGGGTGGAATGCTAACCAACTACAAGACCGTGCGGGCATCGATTAAGCGTTTGCGTGAGCTTGAAGAGCAGGAAGCGGATGGCACTTTTGCGCGACTCACCAAGAAAGAAGCGCTGATGCGTACCCGCGTAAAGGACAAGCTTGAGCGATCTGTCGGCGGTATCAAGGAGATGGCAGGCCTTCCCGACGTACTGTTCGTTGTTGATGTAGACCACGAGCGGATTGCGGTCACAGAAGCCAACAAGCTGGGCATCCCGGTTATTGGTATTGTCGACACCAACAGCAACCCTGACGGTATTGACTTCATTATTCCGGGGAACGATGACGCTATCCGAGCTATCAAGCTGTACGTGAAGGCTGTGGCGGACGCCGTACTTGAAGGCAAAGCCGAGCGCGGTGAAGTGCCGGTGGCAGACGAGTTTGTTGAGGTCGCAGCCACTGCAGAAGAGGTGCCCGCTGAAGCGCCTGCTGCAGAGGAGCCGGCCGCAGAAGAGGCTCCCTCCGACGCCTAATGTTTGGTGCCGCGGCCACCGCGGCACTACCCCGTTAACCCAGACGGTAGCTTCCGTCTCCCAAGGGTTTGGTCTGAGGGCCTGAACCCGGTAAGGAATTGATTATGTCTGCAGCATTAGTGAAAGAGTTGCGCGAGCGTACCGGCCTTGGACTGCTGGAGTGCAAGAAGGCGTTGGCTGAGGCCAACAACGACGTTGAAGCGGCGATTGAGGCACTGAGAAAGTCCAGCGGTATGAAAGCGGCCAAAAAGGCGGGCCGTATTGCGGCAGATGGCGTGGTTTCCATGCGAATTGCTGAGGATGGCGGCTTCGGCATTTTGGTAGAAGTCAACAGCGAAACTGACTTCGTTGCGCGAGATGAAAATTTTCTTGCTTTCGTTGGTCAGGTCACCGACGCGGTATTTGAAAGTCGCTCCGACAACGTTGAGGACCTGAAATCGGGCGCTATCGAGGAGGCTCGAGAGGCGCTGGTGCAAAAAATTGGCGAGAATATTGGCGTGCGCAGGGCGGCAGTAGTGGATGGCAGCGGCGTTCTCGGTGGCTACCTCCACGGCAACAAGCGAATTGCCGTTCTGGTAGAGCTCAAGGGGGGGGATCAGGACCTTGCCCGCGACGTCGCAATGCACGTCGCTGCGGTGAATCCTCAGGTGGTATCCCCAGAGCACATGCCTCAGGAGATGATTGACAAAGAGCGTGATATTTTCACGGCCCAGGCGCAGGAATCTGGAAAGCCGGCGGAGATTATTGAAAAAATGATCGACGGACGAATCAAGAAGTACCTGTCCGAAAACAGTTTGACCGAGCAGGCTTTCGTCAAGGACCCCGACACCACGGTTGGTAAGCTGGTGAAGGCTGCTGGCGCAGAAGTGGTCTCTTTCGTACGCTTCGAAGTGGGCGAGGGCATCGAGGTGGAAAAGGTCGATTTTGCCGATGAAGTGGCTGCTCAGCTCAACGGCTAATCGGGGATCCGTATACGAGTTTGAAGAAAACGGGGCTTTTGCCCCGTTTTTTATGGGCAAAATGCCTATCAATCGCCGGTTTAGCCCTCTTGTCGCGGGACGGGGAGAGGTGGATTCCGGTAGTATCCTGCTCTGGAAAAATGAGGTCGGGTCGTGAAAGAAAAAGTATACAAGCGCATCCTTCTTAAGCTCAGCGGCGAGGCTCTGACGGGGGATGAGGCGTTTGGCATTGACCCCAAAGTTCTAGATCAGCTTGCTCTCGAGGTGGGTCAACTCGTGGGTATCGGCGTGCAGGTGGGACTTGTTGTTGGTGGGGGTAATCTGTTTCGGGGTAAGTCACTTCAGGAAGCAGGGCTCGATCGAGTGACTGGCGACCACATGGGTATGCTCGCCACGGTTATGAACGCGTTGGCCATGCGGGATGCCCTGGAGCGCTCCAATATTGCCACTCAGGTGATGTCTTCGATACCGATGAGCGGGGTCGTTGACCACTATGACCGGCGCAAAGCCATTCGGGCCTTAAGCAATGGCGATGTGGTTATCTTCTCTGCCGGTACTGGAAATCCCTTTTTTACGACCGATTCAGCGGCGTGTTTGCGAGGTATCGAGATCGACGCAAATCTCGTACTGAAAGCGACCAAGGTCGACGGCGTGTATAGCGCTGATCCCATGAAGGATAAAAATGCGAAAAGGTTCGAGGAATTGACCTTCGATGAGGTCTTGGACAAGAAGCTTGAGGTTATGGATCTCACTGCAATCTGCCTGTGCCGGGATCACAATTTACCCGTCAGGGTTTTTGATATGGCTGAGCGCGGTGCGCTACTTAGCATTGTGCGCGGCGGCTCAGAGGGCACGCTAATTAGATAAGCGGCGGAGTTGTTCCGCCAATGAATGGACAAAAGGTAATGATCGACGATATCAAACAGGATGCGCAGCAGCGCATGGAAAAGTCCCTCGAAGCCCTGTCGCACAATTTCAATAAGATCAGGACGGGCAGGGCGCACCCCAGCTTGCTGGATGGGGTCCGCGCTGAATATTACGGAGCCGAGACGCCGCTGAATCAGCTGGCAAACATCAACGTTGAGGACGCGCGAACCCTGGCGGTTACTGCCTTCGACAAGAGCATGACCCCGACGATTGAGAAGGCGATCATGAAATCCGATTTGGGTCTGAATCCGGCTACGGCCGGGGATGTAATCCGTATCCCCATGCCAATGCTTACCGAGGAGACTCGTAAGGGTTACATCAAGCAAGCCAGAGCGGAGGCCGAGGCGGCGCGCGTGTCTATTCGAAATGCCCGTCGCGACGCCAACAGCCTTCTGAAGGAGCTGGTCAAGGATAAGGAGATCTCCGAGGATGATGATCGTCGCGGTCAAGATCTTATCCAAAAGCTGACAGATAGCTTTATCGCAAAGGTTGAAGATGCTCTTGCTGTTAAAGAAGCCGACCTGATGGAAATTTGAAGCGGCTGCTCCCTTCAAACCAGTTATGAACGCTCCTTCCAGTAATCTACCCACGATACCCGGCGCTATCCCGCGCCATGTCGCCATTATCATGGATGGCAACAGCCGCTGGGCGCAGCAGCGGGGTCTTTCAGTAACCGCAGGGCATAGGGCGGGTGTGGAAGCAGTTCGCGCCGCCTTGGAGGCCTGTCAGGCGCGTGGCGTGGAAGTGCTCACCCTGTTCGCGTTCAGCAGTGAGAATTGGGGGCGTCCCGAGGCGGAAGTGCGAGCACTGCTCGCTTTATTTTCACGCTACCTGAGACGTGAAACCGACAAACTCAATAAAGACAATATTCGCCTTAAATTCATTGGGCGCCGTGACCGGTTCAGTCCCAGACTCTGTCGCCTGATGGAGCGTTGTGAGGGGATGACTGAGAATAATACTGGAGGAACGCTGGTATTGGCGGTGGATTATGGCGGCCACTGGGATATTACAAACGCAGTACAGCGGGTCGCGACAAAAATTGCGAGCGGGGATCTGGAGGCTTCGAAACTCACAGAGCATCATGTTGAGCAGGAACTATCTCTCGCAGGTGAACCACCTTTAGACCTATGTATTCGCACCGGTGGTGATCACAGGGTGTCCAATTTTCTGCTTTGGCAACTGGGCTATGCTGAGCTGTTCTTTACAGATGTGTTTTGGCCGGCGTTTGACGCCGCGGAGCTGGATGCCGCGATCGCGGAATTCGGTGCCAGAGAGCGGCGCTTTGGTGCCAGAAATATAGTGAATTTGATGTCCTCGCTCACGCCGGTGGGGGAGAGCGACTGAGGTGCTGCGCCAACGTGTGATCACGGCAGTGGTTCTGGCCGGCATTTTTCTTGCCAGCGTGGTATTCCTGAACATGAATTGGCTGGCTCTGCTGTTTGCGTTTATTTCCATGGCGGCCGCCTGGGAGTGGGCGGCTTTGGCGGGATGGACAAGTTCGGTATTGCGTTGGCTCTACAGTTTGATTCTGTTTTGTATCATGGCTTCTCTGTGGTTCTTGTGCGAGCTGGGTGATGATCCAGCGCGCTCTTTAATCCAGCCGTGGCTTGGCGTGGCCTGCTTCTTCTGGTCTATTGCCATGTTGCTGGTAGAGAGCTACCCCAGGTCCACATGGTTATGGCGCAGTCCCCTGACGCGGACCATAATGGGCTGGTTAATTTTGTCTGCTACTTGGCTGTCTGCGGTATTCCTACTGACCCTGCCTTACGGACCCGTTTTGATGGTGGTTTTGGTGGTGGGTGTGGCGGCTGCCGATATCAGTGCTTTTTTTGTCGGTAGAAAATGGGGAGTACACAAACTTGCCCCTGCGGTCAGCCCGGGTAAAACTTGGGAAGGCTTATGGGGAGGCATACTTGGCGTCATGGTAGTGACAGGGGTCATCGCATCCCTGCTGCCCTTGAGTCTTTCCCATCTAGCGCTGCCCTCAATTTTCGTCCTCGGACTGGCCTTCGCTGGCGCCTCTGTGTTGGGGGATTTGACCGTGAGCATGGTCAAACGTATTGGGGGCGTAAAGGACTCCGGCGCCCTGTTGCCGGGCCACGGCGGGGTACTGGATCGCCTCGATAGCCTGTGTGGCGCTGCGCCGGTATTTGCCCTTGGCCTAATCTTGATGGGTTACTGAGTCATGCAGCAAGTCGTTGTTTTAGGGGCTACTGGCTCCATTGGTCTCAATACCCTTGATGTTATCGATCGACATCCCGATCGTTTTGAGGTCTATGCCCTTGCGGCTAACCGGTCAGTGGACGATATGTGTGAGCTTGTTGCCCGCCACCGGCCCAAGGTTGTTGTCATGGGGTGCGCTGAGGCAGCTCAGGCCCTTCAAGACAAGCTGCCACAAAATGGGGTTACCGAGGTGCGATCCGGTGAGGCCGCCATGGTGGAGATGGCGGAACACCCTGCGGTCGACATAGTGATGGCAGCGATCGTTGGTTTCGCCGGATTACGACCCACTTTAGCCGCTGCTCAAGCTGGGAAGCGTTTGCTGCTGGCAAATAAAGAAGCATTAGTGAGCGCTGGATCGGTATTCATTGATGCGGTTAAGCGAGGGGGAGCCGTATTGCTCCCCATCGACAGTGAGCACAACGCTATGTTCCAGTGCTTGGAAAGTGACGAGCTTGCCAGGCCACAAATGGATACGGTCGAAAAAATCATCCTGACCGCCTCAGGTGGGCCCTTTCTTGGCAAGCGACGAGAGGCCTTACACGAGGTAACCCCAGAGCAAGCCTGCGATCATCCAAACTGGTCGATGGGGCCCAAGATTTCGGTTGATTCTGCAACCTTGGTCAATAAGGGCCTTGAGCTTGCCGAAGCCTGCTGGTTGTTTTCTAGGACCCCCGCTCAGGTCGAAGTCGTGATTCACCCGCAGAGTATCGTCCATTCAATGATTCGGTACACCGATGGATCCGTGTTGGCGCAGCTTGGGAATCCCGATATGAGGACCCCGATTGCCTACGGGCTTGGCTGGCCTGACAGGATTGAGGCGGGTGTGCCCCCTTTGGACCTGGTTGCCGCCGGGCACCTCGACTTTTTACCTCCAGATCTGGAGGCCTTTCCTTGTCTGCGCTTAGCCATGGAGGCGATTACCCTGCCGGGAGGGATGTGCGTCTTCAACGCGGCTAATGAGGTCGCCGTAGCAGCGTTTTTGGCGCGTCAGATCAGGTTCACCGATATAGATCAGATTATCGAGAAAACCCTCGGCGCAATCATTCTGGCTGAACCATCGGATCTGTCTGGGGTCGAAGCTCTGGATGCGGAATCACGGGACCTTGCAGGGGAATTGGTGGCGCAGGTGGCAGTAGGAGATACCGGGAGAGGAGAGCGGGGATGGCGTTAATCCAGACAATCGTGATCGCGCTGTTGACCCTTGGGATTCTCGTTGCTTTTCATGAGTTCGGCCATTTTTGGGTAGCCAGGCGTTGCGGTGTCAAAGTGCTGCGATTCTCTATCGGATTTGGTAAGGCCATTTGGCAAACCACCGATCGCTATGGAACCGAATACACGATCGCGGCAATACCGCTGGGTGGCTACGTCAAGATGCTGGATGAACGAGAGGGTGGCGTGGACCCCTCTGAGCGCGCAAGTGCCTTCAATTGTCAATCCGTCTGGAAGCGAATCGCCATCGTCAGCGCGGGTCCCCTGGCCAACTTTCTGCTGGCTATCCTTGTTTTCTGGGGCCTTTTCTTGCGAGGTGAGAGTGGCTTGGTACCGGTTATTGAGGGAGTGGAACCCAATACTCCCGCCTACTTTGCTGGCCTCGAGAGCGGCCAGGAGATTGTGTCGGTTGATGGGCGTGAGACCCCGACAGTCAATGCGCTGAGCTTTGGTCTGCTTGAGCGCCTCGGTGACACCGGAGAGATAGAAATAGCTGCTCGTTACCCCGGCTCCGACGTGATTTACAGTTCAAGTGCACCCATAAACCGCTGGTTGGCTGGAGTAGAAAACCCAGATCCACTAAGCGGTCTTGGAATTACTTTGGCAATGCCAGTGATCCTCGCGGTTGTCAATGAGGTAACCCCAGATGGTCCTGCCGAGCGGGCCGGGTTTCTGCCGGGCGATGAAATTGTTGCCGCGGATGGCCAAACGATTAGCGACTGGACTGATTGGGTAGATTACGTCAGGAGTAGACCGGGAAGCCGGCTGGTCGCGACGGTAATCAGAGACGGGATGCGCCTACCGATCGAAGTGGTACCCGAGCGGCGAAGTCTGGAGGGAGGCGACATTGGCTCTGTTGGCATGAGCGTACGTGTACCGGCGTTTCCCGCGGACCGTGTTCGTACTTTCGAGCGGGGCCCCGTTGAGGCGCTCATGGCCGCGGTGACCCGAACCTTGGACCTGACCCTGTTTACCTTCGAATCGATGATTAAGATGCTCAAAGGTCTGATTTCTACTGACAACCTGTCGGGCCCCATTACCATTGCCCAAATTGCAGCATCTTCAGCCGAGAGCGGGCTGCTGTCTTGGTTTAGCTTTTTAGCGCTCCTTAGTGTCTCTCTGGGTGCACTCAATCTCCTGCCAATCCCCGTGCTTGATGGGGGTCACCTGCTTTTTTACGGTATAGAGGCTATCAGCGGTCGAGCGGTTCCCGAGAGGATACAGGCCTATGGCTACCAGCTGGGTTTCGCTTTAGTGCTGAGTTTGATGGCATTTGCCCTGTATAATGATGTGGCCCGCCTGTGATGTCAGAGAGGCCGGCGCGGAAGGTCGGTGTTTGCCCCGTCCGACAGGGGCGGGTGCCGCCGTCGCCGGTGTGGAAGCCTGGTTGTATTCCAGCAACTATTGATTAAATTTTTGGAGAGATGGCTTTTCATGCAGCCTTTTGATCTTTTTAAGTCTTTGCTGATCAAGACTCTGACGTCTGTCGTTTTGGCATGCTCAGTGGTTTTCTCGGCAGCAGGTCAAGAGGGGCCGTTCACTATTGCCGATATCCGCGTGGAGGGGCTCCAGCGCATCTCCCCCGGTAGTGTGTTTGCGGCGTTACCTGTGGGTGTAGGTGACGTTGCCGATACCTATGCGGTCAGAGCAGCGGCAAAAAATCTTTTTGCCACGGGAAATTTCGACGACATCGCGATTGGCCGTGATGGCAGCGTTTTGGTTATCACGGTGGCTGAGCGCCCGAGCATCAGTGAGATTACCATCGATGGTAACAAGGCGATCGAGACCGACGCACTACTCGATGGCCTCAAAGGCGCGGGTCTTGCCGTGGGAAATGTTTTTCAGCGTTCTACCCTTGAGGGCATGCAGCTTGAGCTGCAGCGTCAGTATGTCCTTCAGGGTCGCTACGATGCTCGTATCGATACCGAGGTCATCCCAGAGCCCAGAAACCGGGTGTCTATCGCTATCGATGTGAATGAGGGAACCGTAGCAACCATCAAGCACATCAATGTGGTGGGTAATAGCGTCTATTCCGATGAAGATTTACAGGACCTTTTCGAACTCAAGACCACAGGCTGGCTGTCTTTTTTCACCAGTGACGACAAATATTCCAAGGAGAAACTGACCTCTGATCTGGAGAAGTTAAGCTCCTATTACCTAGACCGCGGCTATCTCGAGTTCACCATCGATTCAACACAGATCGCAGTTTCTCCCAGTATGGAAGCGGTCTACATCACCGCTAACGTGACCGAAGGTGAGCGATTTACCGTGTCTGACGTGGGGCTTTCCGGAGATTTGGTGCTTCCTGCAGAGGATCTCGAGCGCTTTTTGCTTGTGCGCGAAGGGCAGATTTACTCTCAACAACTCGTCACCACGACCGAGGAGTATTTGACCCGGCGCTTGGGTAACGAGGGCTATAACTTCGCCAAGGTGACCGGGATCCCGGAGGTGGTGGACGACGGCAACACCGTTGAAGTGAAGTTTTTCATCGATCCAGGCAAGAGGACCTACGTTCGCCGAATTGAATTCAAGGGGAATATGAGCACTGCGGACGACGTTTTGCGGCGTGAGATGCGTCAAATGGAGTCTGCTCCTGCGTCTGCTGCCTCGATCGAACAGGGCAGAATTCGTTTGCAGCGGCTAGGCTTTTTCAAGACGACGGAAGTTGAGACCAAGGAGGTAGCAGGTTACGACGATTTGATCGATGTCGAGTAC
>CAXPOA010000184.1:0-4517 GCA_964218505.1 Luminiphilus sp. | reverse complement strand
GGCCGCGAGAATGGGTCTTAGGCATATTCGGGCGTAGCTACAGCCCAAGCGCATAAACTCACCGCTATATTGACGCCACTCTTTTTTAAAACTCCAACTCCACAGCAAGTTGGTGGGGCCCCCGTTTGGAATGACAGTATCGAATAGCCTCAGTGAGATTCGATCGGCCGTTCCCCAGAGGATAAGAAATCCTTCCTACCCATGCCCCGTCGGCACCCGTGTAGTAGAGCTCGGTGGTTTCTCCAGTGCGAAGGTGTTCAATAGTTTCTGACGATACAGGAAAACTGACCGAGATCAGTCCGATGTCGCCCTCAGGTAGTGTTTCGTAGTCAAAGTGGAGGGTCCCGCTGACTTTATCGACCGGCCTGCTGTCTGATCCTATTCTGACGGCCGAGGTCACAACGGTGCCATCAATCGACGCCCAGCTATTGTCTGTATCGTCGGAAGCGTCACCAAAGTAGTAGTCGAGCACCGTGGAGGTGGCGCTGCAATCAGTAGCGGGATCAAAGTGAACCGACAGGTAGTTATCCGGCGTGTTGTCACTTTGAAAAACCACGTAGGACGCACCGTAGACTGTCGTAAACAGTCGCGAAGAGGCGGGGTTCGCTAAGGCCCACGGGTGAATCGACATCAGTATCAGTGCTATCCAAAGCTGAAAAATGCAGTCGAGTGGAAACGGGGGCCGGTCTGTTCTGGTGTTCAAATGCAGGTTCATAGGAGTCTCCATGGATTGACTCCAGTTATTAGGCCTAAAAAATCTGATCTCCCGCGGGATGAAACCTGTCATCTGCCCATGAATTGTGGCGAAATATGGCAGGCGAGCCCGATAAAAGAGAATCGGTCTACAAAAAATAAAAGTAGCTGGCCTGGCGAGATGATGGGAAGCAATTGCCAGTGTGAAAGCGAGCGAGGAAGTGGGTAGGTAAGTACGTGAGTGAACCCCTATTACCGTTGTGGACTCCTTCCGCACCGCGCGCATCGGGTGCGGCGATTAGTCGTTTCCTTGAACAGGTGGCGGCGACCCACGGAATAAAAATACCTGATTACGCCAGCCTCCATCGCTGGTCTATAGAGAACCCCGAGCAGTTATGGCCGATGGTGTGGCGATTTTGTGGGGTTACAGCAAGCGCAACCAGCGACACGGTAGTCCTTCATGACGACAGGATGCCGGGGGCTGCCTGGTTCCCCGATGCGCGCTTAAATTTTGCCGAGAATCTGTTGCAACGGCGGGATCAAGGGGTTGCCCTGATTGGCTTGTTGGAGGATGGATCCCGACGGGAAATCAGCTTTGCGGATCTGTACCTCCAGGTGGCAAAACTCGCCGCCGCGCTGAGGCATCAGGGCGTGGGTGTGGGTGATCGGGTGGCCGGTCTAATGCCGAATATCCCTGAGACGGTGATCGCCATGCTGGCGACTGCAAGTCTTGGCGCTGTCTGGACCTCCTGTTCTCCTGATTTCGGCTTTCAGGGAGTGATGGACCGTTTCGGTCAGGCGGCCCCAAAAGTGCTCTTTGTTACCGATGGCTATCTGTACAACCAGAAGCAGCATCAGGTTCTACCGCGCGTCGAATCGCTAATTGATGGCCTGTCGAGCCTGGAGCAGGTTGTGGTGGTGCCACTGTTGGAGGCAAGGCTTGCTGTGGACTCTCTGCCTCGCACCACGTTGTTCGCGGACTTTCTCGGTAGGCACAGCGACATCACGACTCTCGAGTTTGCACAGCTACCCTTCGATCACCCGCTGTACATTATGTATTCCTCGGGGACCACTGGTGTCCCCAAGTGCATTGTCCACGGAGCCGGGGGCACATTGCTCCAGCATCTGAAAGAGCACCAGCTCCATTGCGATCTGGGAAGGGATGATGTCTTCTTTTACTTCACGACCTGTGGCTGGATGATGTGGAACTGGCTGGTGTCTGGGCTGGCAAGTGGCGCGACCCTTGTTCTCTATGACGGATCGCCTTTTGCTGAACAGGGCCGGTTACTGCTGGACGCCATCGACAGGGAGAAAATAACGATCTTTGGCACCAGTGCCAAATTTATCAGCGCCTTGGAGAAAGTCGACATCAAACCGCGACTGAGTCACGACCTAGGTAGTCTCAGAACGATCCTATCGACGGGGTCGCCGCTGGCCCATGAAAGCTTTGACTACGTCTACCGCGATTTCAAGGCGGATGTCTGCCTGTCATCAATCGCCGGGGGCACCGATATTATTTCGTGTTTTGTCGGAGGCTGTCCCACGCTCCCCGTTTACGCCGGACAAATTCAATGCAAGGGCTTGGGCATGGCGGTTGAGTTCTGGAACGATGACGGCGAGTCCCTGGATCTCGGCAAAGGCGAGCTGGTGTGCACCAAACCGTTCCCGAGCATGCCAATTGGTTTTTGGGGTGACCCGGCGGGGACAAAGTACCATCAGGCCTATTTCGATCGTTTTGACAATGTGTGGTGCCATGGGGATTACGGGGAAATCACGGCAGAAGGTGGCGTGATTATCCATGGTCGCTCGGACGCAGTATTAAACCCGGGGGGCGTGCGAATTGGCACCGCGGAAATCTATCGGCAGGTCGAAAAGATTGAGGATGTTGTCGAGAGTATCGTTATCGGTCAGGAGTGGGGCGATGATGTTCGAGTGGTTCTGTTCGTCGTGCTTCGGGAGGGGCTAACACTGACCGGTGAGCTATCAGAGCAGATCCGCGAGACGATTCGACGAAACGCGACCAACCGCCATGTGCCCGCGGTTATCCTGCAGGTTGGAGATATCCCGCGAACGCTGAGTGGCAAGATTGTGGAACTAGCCGTGCGTAATGTGATTCACGGGATCGAGGTCAAAAATACCGATGCACTGGCAAACCCGGAAGCCCTCGAGCTGTACCGGGATTTACCAGCCTTGGCTAGATAATCAAATCAGGACTGCACGGGTTTCCGATTAGTCGAGTTTGTCATCGATGCAATCGATCAGGTCATCATCCAAAGTATCGATGAAGTCATCGACCTGATCATCGGTTGGTGATCCGCCATGCTTCTTGATCATGCTTTGGGCAGCCTTCATGGCCTTACTGTCAGCCTTACAGGCCTTCATCGCATCCATCAGTTCTTCGCCGGCGCCTTTGGCATGCGCGGTTGAGGTCAGCGCAAGCGCAGCAGAAAAAATAAGAGTTCCGAGGATTTGGGTTGGCTTCATTGGTGTGCTCTCCATGGTAGTGGCAACTGTCGCCGGTTTACGTTGGGTATTGATCGCGGTTGCATCGTGAGCAACAGAACAGCGCTACGGGTGCAATGCTTTTCAACGCATTGGCACGACAACAGTAAACCCCATTTGCAGGTAATTGATCCTCAGTCAGCCCCTCTGTCGGCTTTTGATAAGTGCCGACTTCTGACCAGTGCGGGTTTTTGATAATTAATATGGCTCAACTCCCGTGGCCTTGGGGTCCTACATAAGTGGTAGCTCATTGCGTGTCGGCTCTGGATTGTGCTGCGCCCGTTATTTGGCGAAGTGGACCTGGTGGAAGTGGACCTGGTGGAAGTGGACCTGGTGAAGGTAGCGAGGCATCATCTTCTGAAAAGAGTGTTGTCGGGCTTTAGGCCCCAGGGGAAAAATAATCATGTCCGATGTCCTCGACGACCAGACACAATTTACATGCCGCCAAGCCGTCTTGCTGGATGTTCCCGCGTTGGTGCCCCTGTTTGATGACTACCGTCAATTTTATCAGTGCCCATCGGATAGAACTGCGGCCTGTGCCTGGCTCACTGACAACCTTGATCAGCACCGGTCGGTGATTTTTATGGCAGAGGCGCAGGCCGGTTCAGTTGCCGAGGGAAATCAGCAGGCTTCTCAGGAGAAACCAGGGTCGAATCCCGCGATAGGCTTCACTCAGTTGTACCCGGCGCTGTGTTCGGTGGACCTGGTTCCGTACTACGTGCTCTACGATCTGTTTGTGCTGCCCGGCGCGCGGAATCATGGTGTCGCGGCTGCCTTGATGAACGCTGCGGCAGATTTCGCTCGAGAAGCTGGGGCAGCACGCCTGGACCTTGAGACAGCACACACCAACCAGCCAGCCAAAAGCCTTTACCTGAAATTGGGTTATGAGGCTGACACGACTTTTCAGAAATACAGTTTGGAGCTGCCTTAGTACGCCCCGGTGCGGCAGCAGATCAACGAAGGCACAGCTGTGGAGGCTAGCTTGAAGGGTCTCTATCAGAGCGCTAGGGATTCAACGCGAGATTTTTTCTTAATGTGTCGGATCGTTTGTCTTCACCGTCATGGGACCAACCCGGCGCCTTGAATAGGTAGCCAAGTTTGTCTTGCCATCGCGAGGCACGCCTCATGTCATGGGCAATGTTTTTGTATTCAGCAAAAGCGACGCGCATGACGTTGTGGGTCTCGATGTTCTTGGTGAGGCCGTAGCGAACGGGCTCAGCTTCTAACTCCTCACTAAAGGTACCGAACAATCGATCCCAGATGATCAGGGTGGCCCCATGGTTTCGATCTAGATAGCGAACATTGGACCCGTGGTGAACCCG
>CAXPOA010000183.1:0-14202 GCA_964218505.1 Luminiphilus sp. | reverse complement strand
GAGGGCGTGTTGGCCGTTCGCTACCGAGAGCAGGACGCACTGGGCGGATACAGTGGCGGACCCATGTACTACATCAGAAATGGACTAAGCAAAAAGTGGCGCCCTTTGGCGACCGCCTTCGCAATCTTTGGTGCGATGGCTGGTTTTGGCTTGGCAAATACCGTGCAGTCTAATTCGGTCGCCCAGGTGCTCGATGCCAATCTGGGAATTCCCTGGCAAGCCACAGGAGTCGTTCTCATGATCTTGGTCGGTGCCGTGATTCTCGGTGGAATAAAACGAATCGCGGCAACCGCAGGCGCTGTCGTCCCTGCCATGGCGATTGCCTATATTTTCATGAGTCTGTTGGTGATTTTAATGAATCTGTCCGAGGTGCCAGCAGCCCTCGCAACGATTGTCTCGGCCGCATTCAACGGTGCGTCCGCCGCCGGTGGTTTTGCAGGGGCCACCGTATGGGCCGCACTGAGATTTGGCGTCGCGCGCGGAATTTTTTCCAACGAGGCCGGGCTTGGTAGCGCGCCTATTGCTCATGCAGCAGCACAAACTAATGAGCCAGTGGAGCAGGGCATGATTGCAATGCTCGGCACGTTCATCGACACGCTCATCGTTTGTACCATGACCGGGCTAGTCATCATACTCACGGGAGTCTTTGAGACAGGTGAGTCGGGCGCGGCGCTCACCTCAATGGCGTTTGCTCAGAGCATCCCTGGTGGAGAGTGGGTGGTGACCGTTGGCGTTCTGCTGTTCGCGATTACGACTATGATCGGGTGGTCTTTCTATGGAGAACGTTGCGTTGTTTACCTCGTGGGCACTCGGGGAATCCTGCCTTTTCGTGTGTTGTGGGTGGCGGCGATTCCAGTGGGTGCTGGTCTCAATCTTGGCGTGGTGTGGCTTATCGCCGACACATTGAATGCTTTCATGGCGATTCCAAATTTGATTGCGTTGCTACTCCTATCGCCGGTGGTGATCGCTCTGTCGAAAGAGTATTTCGCGCGCGGGCGTCTTTAGCATGAGGCTGCGGCAACTCAACCGATGACCACATCCCCACCCGAGAAACTTGTCATTGCGATCTCTTCGCGCGCTCTTTTCGACCTTGATGAGGCACATCGAGTTTTTGAAAGCGAAGGTCTTGAGGCTTATTCCAGATATCAAGTAGACAATGAAAACGTACCCCTCGGACGTGGCACAGCCTTTACTGTCGTAAACAAGCTGCTCAGCCTCAATGAGCGCTTACCCGAAACGATGCGAGTGGAGGTTGTGCTGCTCTCACGAAACAGTGCGGATACCGGTTTGAGAGTGTTCAATTCGATTGAACACTACGGACTCGGAATCACTCGGGCGGCGTTTTGTGGTGGAGAGCCTCCATGGCGCTACATCAGTGCGTTCGGCTGCCATCTGTTTCTCTCTGCAGAACCTTCTGACGTACGCAAGGCGCTTGAAAATCACGTGGCGGCGGCCACCTTGCTTAGCCGAAATCCGCAGGAATCGGCGGGTAGTCAACTCCGGTTTGCCTTCGACGGCGATGCCGTTCTCTTCTCCGACGAGGCCGAGAAGGTCTACAAATCAGAGGGACTGGCTGCGTTCGCCGAGAGTGAAAAAGCATCCAGATTGGAACCTCTTCAGGGAGGGCCTTTCAAGAATTTTTTGGCGGCATTACAGTCACTTCAGCAGGCATTTCCTGCTAGTGAGGCGCCGATTCGAACTGCTTTGATTACAGCACGCTCCGCCCCAGCCCACGAGCGAGTGATTAGGACGCTGCGCGCTTGGGACATAAGAATCGACGAGTCGATTTTTTTGGGAGGCCTGAATAAAACCGAATTCCTCAAAGCCTACAGAGCTGATGTCTTTTTTGACGATCAGCAGGCCCATTGCGATCGGGCGGCAGACCATGTCACCACCGGGCATGTTCCCCACGGGGTGGCAAATCAAACAGAGACGTAGTTCGCTTTTAGAATAAAAAACCAAATTTTTATTCTAAAAGACTGGCAACCCGGTTCGTTGCGGAGTATTTTTGGCAGGTCAGTGATAGATAGGCCTTGGCGTGAAACTGCAGCAGCTACGATATATCTGGGAAGTCGCTCACCACGATTTGAACGTGTCGGCCACGGCACAAAGCCTGTTCACCTCACAGCCCGGAATCAGTAAGCAGATCAGGCTGTTAGAAGATGAGTTGGGGGTTGAGATTTTCGCCCGCAGCGGCAAGCATCTTACCCACGTGACCCCCGCGGGTGAGGCTATCCTGGATTTGGCTGGGGAAATTCTGCGCAAGGCGGGGGCGATAAAGCGAGTCGCTCAGGAGTACTCCGATGAAACCGTGGGTGACCTCTCCATCGCCACTACCCACACGCAGGCGCGTTACGTATTACCCGGGATTATCAAGGACTTTATTCAGACCTATCCGGATGTTTCGCTTCACATGCAACAGGGCACCCCAATGCAGATTGCAGCGATGGCAGCAGAGGGCGTTGTAGATTTTGCGATTGCGACAGAGGCGCTACAGCAATTTTCTGACCTCATCATGATGCCCTGTTATCGTTGGAATAGATGTGTGGTTGTACCAAAAGACCATCCGTTGGCGCAGCTCGACAAGATAACCCTCGAGGCTGTAGCGGAGCATTCTATCGTGACCTACACCTTCGGTTTTACCGGACGCTCCAAGCTGGATGAGGCCTTCAATTCCCGTGGGCTGGTTCCGAAAGTGGTCTTCACAGCGGTCGATTCCGACGTTATTAAAACCTACGTTCGCCTCGGTCTGGGCATCGGGATCATCGCTGGGCTCGCTTATGACGATGACCTCGACAGTGACTTGGTGAAACTCAACGCTGATCATCTTTTTGCCAGTAGCGTGACGAGTCTGGCTTTTCGTAAGGGCACTTTTCTCCGAGGGTATATGTACGATTTTATTGAAGCACTAGCGCCTCATTTGAATCAAGAGCTGGTGCAGGAGGCATTTTCCAGGTCTAACCCGAGTGAGCGTCAGGAGCTTTATAGCCACATAGAGCTGCCCACCTTCTAGTTTTCAAGGGCCCTCATAAAAACGCCGACTTTATCAAGAGTTTCCTGATATTCAGCTTCAGGAATCGAATCGAAGGTAATACCCCCACCACCCCAACAATACAAGGTGTTGTCGACCGCTTCCACGGTGCGGATCGCAATACTTGATTGAAGCCAGCCATTTGGTTTGAGTGCAAACACGCTGCCACAATAAATTCCGCGGGGTGCTGGTTCTAACTCCTTGATAATCTCCACCGCCCGGCGCTTTGGGGCTCCTGTAATCGAGCCGCCCGGAGAGCATGCCAGCAGAGCCTGCCCAGCAGTGCAGTCAGCGCGAAGTGTGCCCGTGACTGTGCTGACCAAATGGTGCACATTATCAAAACTTTCTAACGCGCAGAGAGACGGCACGGAGACTGAGCCGGTTTCGCATAATTTCCCTAGGTCGTTTCGCAACAGATCTACAATCATTACGTTTTCAGCTCGATCCTTGGGAGACCTGCGAAGGGCTTCTGCAATTCGCTTGTCCTCCTCTGAATCCCTCGCACGAGCCGCCGTTCCTTTAATGGGTTGAGTAACTATTTGTCTCCCCTCGACAGAGATAAACTTCTCAGGAGAAAGGGATAAAACTCTGTGACCTGATGTCAAATTGAGGAAAGCGGAGAAGTCGCCTGGGGCGACATTTCTCATCTTTTTATAGGCCGCAAACAAATCCCCCGAGTAGGTCGTGCTAAAGCGATGAGCAAAGTTAACTTGATAACAGTCACCCGCGGCAATATAACGGCGGATCCTGTCAATAGCAGATAAAAAATCTTCTGGATTGGTGTCGGCACTAAATGGCGCATCGAGATCGAAACTAGGTGAATTAGAATCGCTCATCGGCGCGGTTAATCGCTGTTCAACGAGAGATCGAGTTTCGGCCTTCACCAGCGGATCAAAAACAAGATACGAACGTTCCTCCTCGTGATCCTGACAAAGATGCCAGCGATAGAAGGCTGCACAGGCTGGCTGGAGCGCCTGACCAGGCACTCCAAGTGCCGCGGATGTGCTCTCAAAATCCAGATATCCAACGACGATGGCGCCCTCGGAGTGCGCTGTTGCGGCCAAATCTCGCTCAATTTCATCAATCCAAACGCTCGCGAGCGACGAATAGTCCAGTAGGTTGTAGTGCCGTTCGGGGAGGGCGCAGATAATGTCCACATCCCCAGTGCCCTGGCGTCGTTTTCTGCTGTCCAAAAAAGCGAATCCTGGCAGGTCGGCAAAGGAGGCGGCCCACTCGGCAGAATCGGCCTTGTACGGTATCTCAATAGTGGAGGATGGGCGCATATTCGCTGATTTTTACACCAAATTTACGTAAGATTGACACAAAAGGATTCGAGCAAGTACCGTGCGCAGCGTCCATTCGTGCTGGGCTATCGAGTCAGGCCAGATACTAGTCGCAAACCTCCCTGGTTGGCACCAATTGAGAGAAAAGAATTTTCTATGCCTAAAAATGTAGCAGAGAAGAAGGAAAGCAGCAGTGTCGACTATGCGTCATTGCAAAATCCCTTTGCCAAAGCGCAGGCCGACAGTGCCCCAGTAGCAGCAGGTGTCTATGACGCTGCGCTAGCCCGTGGGGCAGATCTGCAGCAGCGGCCCTATGAGGCAGCGGGCGAGTCTAGTGTTCAAAGACAGCATCTGAAAGGCAGAATGACGGTCTGGGAGCGGATCAGGTTCCTCGCTGATCAGGATCCCCACGTGTTGTACCAAAACTGGGGACCGAATCTAGATGGCGCGTCGCTGGTGACCGCGGTTATTCAAATCGACGGCAGAGATGTTGCGATCTATGGGCATGACTTCACGGTTCGCGCTGGATCGATGGACGCGACCAATGGGAAAAAACTAGCCCGCCTGTTTGAATTGGCCGCCAAACGACGAATCCCCCTTGTGGGACTCAATGACTCCGCAGGTGCCTATATCCCAGCAGGTGTCGGTGGCCTCGATGGCTATGCGGATGCCTTTACTGCGCTTCGGAAAATTTCGGGGATCGTGCCCAGCATCATGTGCATGTTTGGGTTTAATGCCGGAGGTGGTAGCTATCTGCCTAGACAGGGTAGTTTTCTCATTCAGCCCAAAAATACTTTCTTTGGGCTGACCGGTCCGGGTGTTGTGAAGTCAGTGCTGGGCGAGGACATCACCCCCGACGAATTGGGTGGGCCCGGGGTTCATAGTCAGACTGGCGTGACGGATTTTGTGGTCGAAGATGAAGTGGCTGCACTGCGTAAGGTTCGGGAGCTCCTCAGATACTTGCCGGATTCCAATGCAGTAGCACCCCCTTTCCGGGATAGTTCGGATCCCGCGTCGCGAGAAACACTCGATATCGATATCCTGCTGCGAAAAGCGTTTAACTCACCCACAGGATTCAACACGCCGGTAGACATCACAGTACTCATTCAACAGCTTTGTGACCACGGCGATTACCTGGAAACTCAGGCAGATCGCGCCAGAAATACCATTACGGCTTTCGGGCGAATGGGTGGCCATGTCGTGGGGTTTGTCGCCAATAACTCGGCGGTCTCCTCCGGTCAGATTGATATCGATGCCGCCTACAAAAACGCGCGCTTCATCCGTTTTTGTAATCTGTACAACATCCCGGTGATGTTTCTTGAGGACACCACGGGATTTCTACCCGGAAGAGAGCAAGAACATCGCGGGATCGTTCAAGCGGGTCGGGCGATGCTCGATGCAATTGTCGACCTGCGCACCCCTCGATTCCTGGTCTTGGTGCGTAACGCATTTGGCGGTGCCTATGCCTCCTACAATAACTATCCTACGGGAGCTGATTTTGTGGTCGCACTTCCTACCACGCGGGTAGCGGTCATGGGTCCTGCTGGTGTCGAGTATGTGTACAAGGATGAGCTCAAAAAGATTCGTCAATCAGTTAAGGATCGAATAAAGGATGAAGCCAAGGCTCAGGAGGCAGCCGGGCTTGATACGACAGCTGCCTTGGCGGCAGCGCAAGGGTTAGTGGCTGATTGGGCGAAGGCTGAAGAGGCGGAGCTTGCCCGTCGATACGAGCGAGAGATAATGAATCCTGAAGAAGCTCTGAGCCTGGGATCGGTATCCGAGATCGTGATGCCGACTGACTTGAGACGAGTACTCACTGAGCATCTGGCTTTCTGTTTACGTCACTATGAGCCGAAGCCCATGGCTTCTGTTCAGCGCGAATTTCACTAAGCCTTGCTGTCAAAGGAGTTTTAGGTGTCCAACGAGCACTATTTAAATAATTCGCTGATTCATAAGCAACGGCAGCTGGGACAAGACCAATCCCCATGGGTAAGGCAGTTCGACTGTACGCATATGCGTCCGCTGATCATTTGTCGCGGCCCTATCCGCAAAGAGGCGATGGATGTCTTTGCTGAGATGGGGATCACTCATTTTGGCATTTTACTGTCGGAAAAGGATTCGATTGTGTATCCAAGGGCTCTCGCGCCAGAGCTTAGGGTGCTGACTGATCCGGAAAGGGTGCATCGCGTTCCGGATTATACAGGGGCGACCAAGGAAGAACGACTTCAGCGTATCGAGGACATCATTCAAATTGCAAAAAAGGGTAACTACAACGCGATTTTTGCAGGCTACGGTTTTATGGCCGAGGACGAGACCATGGTTGCCGCCATGGAGGCGGCGGGGCTCAACTTTATCGGACCATGTTCGAAGACCGTTCATGATGCTGGCCTGAAGGATGAGGCTAAGCGTACCGCTCTTAGAGTAGGGGTGTCCGTTACGCCGGGTATTGATAACGGTACGACGCTGACACTGCTAAAAAAATACCCGACAGAAGCTGAGCTCAAAGCCCTTTGTGACCAAGAGGAATTGGCAGTGGACTGGTCATCCTTAGCGGGCCAGGACCTAGAGGCGATGGCTGATTCCGTGCTGACGGCGGGTTATGCGAAAGGGATAGACCTGTACAGCGTCGATGAGCTCTCTGAAACGCTTACAGAGGCGGTCGAAAAGATTAACAGCCAGTATCCGCAAAACCGTGTTCGACTAAAGGCCATCGGTGGCGGTGGAGGCAAAGGCCAGCGAATTCTCGGGCTTGGTCAGGCTGCGAGGACTCCGGAGTTGGTCCGTGAAATTTTGGCTGAAGTTAAAGCCACGGGGGTGGGTGATAACAAGAACGTACTTGTTGAGCTAAACATTGAGACTACCCGTCACCAGGAAATACAGGTGATTGGCAACGGTGATTGGTGTACGACACTGGGAGGCCGTGATTGCTCGCTTCAAATGCATGAGCAGAAGCTGCTGGAGGTCTCTGTAACTCGAGAATCCTTGCTGGCAGCCGAGGAAGAGGCGCGGAAGGCTGGTCGAGATGTTGAGGCTGATGTCCTGTCCCAAGACATAAAAACACTGGATGCAATGGAGACTGAGGCGGCCATCTTCGGGGCGGCAGTAGGTTTGGATTCCGTGTCTACCTTCGAATGTATTGTTGATCGGGATCGCCATTTTTTCATGGAGATGAATACGCGGATTCAGGTCGAGCACCGCGTTAGTGAACTTTGCTACGCCCTTGAGTTCGTGAATCCAGACAATCCCGCCGAATCTTTCACCGTGGATTCTTTAGTCGAAGCCATGGTCTTGTTGGCTGCTCATGGTCCGCAGCTGCCCAAGCCTCGGCGAGTTCCGCGCTTCAACGACAGTGTAGAGGCTCGATTAAATGCCACAAACGATGCCTTACAGCCGAGCGCCGGAGGGCAAATTCACTTTTGGTCTGACGCAATCGAGGGCGAGGTGCGTGACGATCAGGGCATCAGTCTGCACAACCCGGATACCGATGTGTTTATGAACTACACGCTGGCTGGTGCCTACGATTCCAACATCGCACTGCTCCTAACGGTGGGCGAGAGCCGCAGCCAGACCTATGAGCGCATGAGCGAGGTTATACGGCGCACCGTGATGCGCGGCCCCGAGTTACATACAAACCTACGATTTCACTACGGGCTAGTGAACTGGTTTCTGGGGAACGGGATCAACGCAAGACCTACGACGCGATTCATCGTGCCGTATTTGACGAGCGTGGGAGAGCTGGCGTTCGAATCCGGGCGGCTCGACATTGATGTGGCTTGGCACACGCTGTGCCAGAGGAGAACCGAAGCCCTTGATGGAGCGGATGCAAGCTCGCTGGGTGCTGTGCTTAGCCGAAAACAATCTCTTTTACTGAGACCCATAAAGCTACTGATGTCATCACCTCATCTCCTTGCTGGTTGGCTTAGCGTGAATAAATCTGCCTTTGCCTATGACGGAGAGCACCTGAGTTGGGCTGAAAACCCCGTTGAGCTCCTGTCAGACACCTATCACTTTCTGCGTATGGATTGGTCTGAATCTGCTGCCGCGGCAAGCGTTATCTGGGGTCACGATTACAGGATTCTTTCCCAGGCAGAAGATTTTTATGCAGATGTGACTCAGCGATTTGGGGTAAGTACGTGGGCTGAACAGACCGCGTTGTTGTCTGGAGGTGCCCCAGAGGGTGTTACGGCATCCGAGTGGACGACCATTCAATCAGCGCATCGGGGATTTCAGGCAGGTATGGAGATTCTCGAGTTGCTACCAGCTATGGCTAGATTCACGGGTTTTTATGAGCTGGGTGTTAATGAAGATCTGACCATTGATATTCCCAAGCGTCTACTTGACGAGGAATATCAGGCGAAAATGACCAAATGCCTCGCGCCTCCCCCTGTCGCAAAATCCGATGAGGTGGTTGCCGCCAGCGGCGGCATGTTCTACGGGCGTGAATCTCCGGAGTCCCCCTTGTACGTTCAGGCCGGAGATCATTTTGAGGCCGGCGATCCTCTGTACATCGTTGAAGTGATGAAAATGTTCAACAAGGTATACGCCCCATTTTCAGGCACCGTCGATGAGGTGATGGTTGAAGGCGATGGGGTGATCATCAGCAAGGGGCAGCTTTTGTTCAAGGTAACCCCCGACGAGAAAATAGAGGTGGAGTCGCCAGAGGTCATCGCGGCCAGAAGGCGAGACCATACTAATGACTTGATGCAGATGTTTCTGTAAAGCGGAAGGCGATAACGATGATTACTGCACTCGACCACATTGCGATAGCGGTCCCTGATCTGGAAAAGGCGATTGAGCGTTTCATGAATGATTTCGGTTTGTCATTTGACGGTACCGAAGATGTCGCGTCTGCGAAAACAAAAACAGCGTTCTTTTCATTACCCCCAACTCACATAGAGCTGGTTCATCCACTAAACGGAGAGGGGCCAATCGCGAAATATCTGGAGAAGCGGCCGGGCGGCATTCATCATCTTTGCTTTAAGACAGATGACATTGACGCGGACGTCGCTCGGCTACAGGAGAAGGGCTATCAATTTCTTTCTGACGGACCCATGCCGGGAGCCCACGGTGCTAGAGTGATCTTCATACACCCGAAAAGTTGTGATGGCGTGCTTATCGAGCTTAGTCAGCCCATGGAGACTCATTCATGAGCGTTTATGACAAGGATGCGGCTCGAGTTCAGGACTGGGAGGCGCTTGTTGCAAGTCAAAGCAAAGGCCTGACGGCCGGGGATTTTACCTGGCACACCCCTGAGGGGATTCCACTCAAGGCCCTGTATACAGCTGCAGACACAGCAGATTTGCCTTACACCGATACCATGCCCGGTATCTCCCCGTACATCCGTGGGCCGATGTCAACTATGTATGCGGGCCGCCGGTGGACCATACGCCAATACGCGGGGTTCTCTACAGCGGAGGAGTCCAACGCGTTCTACCGCAGGGCTCTTGCGGGAGGTGGTCAAGGTATTTCAGTGGCCTTTGATTTGGCGACGCACCGGGGTTATGACTCGGATCACCCGAGAGTTGCGGGGGATGTCGGCAAAGCAGGGGTGGCCGTTGATTCTGTTGAAGACATGAAGATTCTTTTTGACGGTATTCCACTAGATCAGATTTCGGTTTCCATGATAATGAACGGTGCGGTTCTGCCGATTCTTGCAGGCTATGTGGTGGCCGCCGAGGAGCAGGGGGTAGAGCAGGACCAGCTGTCCGGCACCATACAAAACGATATCTTGAAAGAATTTATGGTCCGTAACACTTACATCTATCCGCCTGATTCAAGCATGCGAATCATCGGAGATATCATCGCCCATTGCTCCGCTAATATGCCTCGATTTAATACCATCTCGATCTCGGGCTATCACATGCAGGAAGCGGGTGCTAACGCCGCCCTTGAACTCGCTTACACCCTCGCAGATGGCAAGGAGTACATCAAGACAGCCCTTAAATCAGGGCTTGATATCGACCAGTTCGCTCCCCGACTGTCATTTTTCTGGGGCATCGGCATGAATTTCTTCATGGAAATCGCCAAGATGCGAGCCGCCAGGTTGCTTTGGGCGGAAATTGTTGCGGAATTTAAGCCGGCCAATCCGAAAAGCTCCATGCTGAGGACTCACTGCCAGACCTCTGGCTGGTCCCTCACGGAGCAGGATCCCTACAACAATATTGTACGTACTACGATTGAGGCCATGGCCGCCGTGTTTGGTGGGACTCAGTCCCTTCACACCAATGCGCTTGATGAGGCAATTGCACTGCCTTCGGAGTTCGCCGCGCGCATTGCCAGAAATACCCAGCTCATCCTGCAAGAAGAGACGGGTATTGGTCAGGTAGTGGATCCCTGGGGCGGCTCCTACATGATGGAGTCGCTGACAGCAGAGATTGCGACCAGTGCGCGGGACCTGATAGCCGAAATTGATGAGCTTGGCGGGATGGCTAAGGCTATAGAGAGCGGAATTCCAAAGCTTAGGATTGAGGAAGCGGCGGCTAAAAAGCAGGCGCGCATTGACCGGGGTGAAGACGTTATTGTAGGGGTAAACAAGTACACAAACGACAGTAAGGATGAAGTCGATGTACTTGAGATAGACAATGATGAGGTACGGGAAAGTCAGCTGGCACGGCTCGAAAAAATCCGGGCCAACCGGGATTCCGACGCAGTAAGCCGCTGTCTTGAGGCGCTCACGCATGCGGCAAAGACGGGGGAGGGCAACCTACTGTCTCTCGCCATCGAGGCCACTCGCCATCGTGCTACTGTGGGCGAAATTTCGGATGCCCTGGAAGAGGTGTATGGACGGTTTGTGGCGCAGGCGCAGACAGTTTCAGGCGTTTATGGTGCGGCCTACGAGGATGACGCGGATTGGAAGGCGATAGCGATGGATATTGAAGGCTTTGTCGATTTGCATGGACGTCGTCCCAGAATGCTTGTTGCCAAGATGGGCCAGGACGGTCACGATCGAGGGGCAAAAGTCGTTGCAACAGCGTTTGCGGATGTAGGGTTCGATGTAGACCTCTCTCCCATGTTTTCGACCCCTGAAGAGGTCGCAAGGCAAGCAGTAGAGAACGACGTTCACGTCGTGGGTGCATCGAGTCTTGCAGCGGGTCACAAGACCCTGGTACCACAACTCATTCAGGCGCTTAAGCAACAGGGAGCGGATGACATCATCGTGATCGCCGGTGGGGTCATCCCCCAGCAGGATTACGCCTTTCTTGAACAAAGTGGGGTAAGCCTGATCTTCGGTCCCGGCACGCCCATTCCGGAGGCTGCGAGAAAAGTCCTCGATGCTATCAACGCAAAACAAACCGGTTCCTAAGCCCCAAAATGGCGATTGATACTGACGCCATCATTAATGGCGACCGGCGTGCCCTCGCCAAAGGCATTACTCTAATAGAGAGTACCCGGTCGGAAGACAGGGCGCTCGCTCAGGACCTTCTGCAGAGGCTACTACCACAAACAGGTAATAGCATTCGTGTTGGTATTACTGGCGTGCCCGGTGTTGGCAAATCAACCTTTATCGAAGCTCTCGGCCTTTACTTGATTGGGCAGGGTCATCGGGTAGCTGTGCTTGCGGTAGATCCCAGCTCCCCCGTCGCGGGTGGCTCGATATTGGGCGATAAGACCCGGATGGAACTGCTGTCGCGCAATGACGCTGCGTTTATTCGCCCATCACCGGCGGGGGCAGCTCTAGGCGGCGTTGCCCAGAAGACCCGGGAATCCATGTTGCTCTGCGAAGCAGCGGGCTATGACGTGATGCTTGTAGAAACGGTTGGTGTGGGACAGTCAGAGCACCAGGTGGCCCAGATGGTAGATTTCTTTTTGGTGCTAATGCTTCCGGGGGGCGGTGATGAGCTTCAGGGAATCAAGAAGGGCATCATTGAGTTGGCGGACGCCATCGTTATTAATAAGGCGGACGGTGATAGCGAGGCGATTGCTCGGCTAACAAAGCAGCATTATAGCAGTGCTCTGTCCCTACTCAGTCACGAGGCTTATTGGTCGCCAAAGGTTTTAACCTGTTCGGCTTTGCATAAACGGGGCGTGGATTCCGTCTGGTCAATGGTTGAAGCCTTCACAGATGCCAGTCTCAACGCTGGGGCTCTGGAGTCCCGTCGTGCCAAGCAAAATCTTGCCTGGATGTACCAGCTGATCGACGACATGCTTCGCGTCAACATCAAGACTCATCAGTCGGTCCAGTCTATGTTGCCCACCATTGAGCAGGAAGTTCGGGAGGCGGCGGTGACGCCCCTGGCAGGAGCGCAGAAGATTATTGCGCTCAGCCAGCAATAATCAAGCGTGAGTTTTCTTCCACTTGAAAAGCTCATTAACCTTCATGATGGCTACCGAAAGGTCATCAAGCATAATGCCCTCGAGGTGCTCGTTATTCAGCATGAGGGGAATCTCTATATTCTCCAGAGTCGCTGCCCTCATCAGCACCAGTCTCTTCAGACTGCGGATATACAAGGGGGCATCCTTTTCTGCCCGAGACATCACTACGGCTTTGATCTCAGCACTGGCCAGCAGTTGGAATCATCCTGCGCTGCACTGACCTTGTACCCAGCGATCTATGAGGGCGCCGTCGTGGGGATAGAGGCTGATAGTGAATACTAGTTTAATAAGCGGAAGTCTGGTGGTTCTGTGCCGGCCTTCCAGAGACGCTCGAACCGCTCTGCTAACTTCCGCGCCTCCGCGGCGTCGTTAACGCGACGCAGGGGCTGGCGACCTCGAATCTGCCACCCAGCTCGGTGATCAGCTAGAAAACTGGTGTGGGCAGACCACTCCGGATGGTGATCAATGAGTCGCAGCGCGATTCTCGACGGCGTTCGCCGCGCCAAGGCCATCAAACGGTGCGTGCTGAGTGTCGTCGGATCATAACCGTCAATTAGCAGGCGTACCTGAGCTCGTGGTGATGACCGTAGCAACGCGCTAATGCCGGTGCAGAAGTCTTCTCTGTTTAACAATTCGGCTTGCGCCTGCGTCATTGAAAGATCGAGATACCGTCGTGACAGGTGAATGCAGTGCGTTATCCACTCAAGATCGTCATCATTGATCTTCATTCGGCGTCCATAGGGTCATAAAGTGCGCCAGCCTCATCAAGAAAGTTGAGTAAACGCGCGTCCGGCTGCTGCGAGTGGACGGGCAGCACATTTCCCTTACACAGGGCTGAAAGGGTTGGTATGAGGGCAGTGTCTAACGGAGGTGATATAGATCCATTGGCAAAGACGTAGCAGTGCTCATGGTCTTGACGCCAAAAGACTTTAGCGCTGGGTGCCAGCGCGACTGACTCGGCATGGTCTAGCACCGATGGGACAGGCTCTCCTTGTTCGCTGAGCAACTCCCCAAACCAATCCCCTGAATCCAATGCCTCCAGCGTATTGAAAACAGCCTCTCTGACGTTTTCCAGGTCTTGGGGGCGAATCTCGCCCGCCTCGAGTGGAGGTGTCATTGAGCACGGATCTCTCAGCAGTAAATGCGACTCGACTGCATCCAGCGTTTGGTCAGCTAAGCGCGCGACGAGATCGGCAATTCGTGGGGCTCGAAACCCGATCGAATAAGTCATCGATTCGCCCTCAGCGATACCCCAGTGCGCCAGCTGTGGCGGAACATAGAGGACATCGCCAGGGGTCAGCAGATATTCCTCTTGTGCTGGGAACTCAGCGAGCAGTTGAAGCTCACCCTGTGTGATGGTTGGGGTTGTTGAGTCACACAGTGCGCCAAGCCTCCACCGTCGTTTCCCTTCCCCCTGGACCAAAAAGACATCGTATCTATCGTAATGAGGGCCGACACTACCGCCATCTGTAGCGAAGCTGATCATGATGTCATCAAAGCGCCACTGGGGCAGAAAGCCGACATAAGCACGTAGAGCGGCGACTTCTGGCAGGAGCCGGTCGACGCCCTGAACCA
>CAXPOA010000182.1:0-3026 GCA_964218505.1 Luminiphilus sp. | reverse complement strand
ATCATGCGCTGGTGGTCACCATACACAGTGCGAATCTGGGCCGGCCAGGATCGTTTGATAGCAAGATAGCCCTGGGCTTCCCCTTCCAGCTCCTGACCTTGCTCGTCGAGCAGGACCGGCTCAACGCCAAAGAAAGGAAAGCTGGCGAAGCCCGGTTTCAGGGGGTGGGCGCCGGGGAGGGGGGTAATCATTACCCCACCGGTTTCTGTTTGCCACCAGGTATCGACGATCGGGCAGCGGCTGTCACCCACTACTCGGTGATACCATTCCCAGGCCTCAGGATTGATGGGCTCGCCGACCGAGCCTATAAGTCGCAGACTACTTCGTTGATGTCGCGTGACCCAGTCATCGCCCTGAGCTTGTAGTGCCCTAATCGCGGTGGGTGCGGTGAAGAATAAATTTACGTGGTGTTTGTCCACGACCTGCCAAAACCGACCCGCATCGGGATAGGTCGGAACCCCTTCAAATAATAGTGAAGTCGCTGCATTTGCCAGGGGGCCATAGACGATGTAGGTGTGCCCAGTGACCCAGCCGACATCAGCGGTGCACCACCAAACCTCACCCTCGCGGTAATCAAACACATATTTGAAGGACATTGCGGCTTGCAGAAGGTAGCCGCCGGTGGTGTGTAAGACGCCTTTGGGTTTGCCTGTAGAGCCCGATGTGTAAAGAATGAAAAGCGGGTCTTCTGCATCCATGAGCTCCGGCTCACAGATGGTCGAGACCTCTGCGCAGGCTTCGTGGTACGAAACGTCCCGCTCGTTCTGCCAGGGGACCTCTGCATCAGTCCTTGAGACGACAATGACGCTGTCGACAGAGGGGCAGCCCGCGAGAGCAAGATCGACGTTATGCTTCAAAGGGATTGTCTTGCCGCCCCTCACTCCCTCGTCAGCAGTGATGACCAGACGACAGTCTGCATCCTGTATACGGGATTGAAGAGCCTCGGGTGAGAAGCCACCGAATACTACTGAGTGAATGGCACCTATTCGCGCACATGCCAGCATCGCGTACGCAGCCTCAGGAATCATCGGCATGTAGATACACACGCGGTCTCCCTTGCTGACTCCGCGGGACTTCAGCACGTTGGCAAGGCGGCAGACGTGATCTCCCAGTTCCTGATAGGTAATCGCTAGTTGATCTTCAGGGGAATCACCTTCCCACAACAGCGCAACCTGCTCTGCGCGTGCCGGCAGATGACGATCGATGCAGTTCACTGAAACATTCAGTTTTCCGTCGATAAACCAGCGGGCATCGCCTTTTTCAAAATCGCAGGAACTGACCGCGGAGAATGGGACTTCCCAGTCCAGGAATTCCTTGGCTCGCGCATCCCAAAAGGCGTCAGGACTCTCTAGTGACTCCCGGTACCACTCGCGATAGCGTTCAGGTGATATGTGGCTTTCGCCAAAGGAATCCGGAATTGGATAGCAATCTTGTGTTGACATGCTGACACTCATTGGACCTGTCAAAATGGGTGTTTAATCCTAATTCAATGTGTCATCGATGCAAGCACAATCTACCGTGCTGCCGCGGCGTGCGGTCATTGAAAGAGCGTGTTGCCCGAGCCTTTTGCCGGGCGAATTTTTTCGCCTGTGGATGTCTACATGGGCTACCATCGAGCTCCTGGCGATCCAAAAAATCGATAATACGTGGGGATTTACCGTGGCCACATTGACTCCAGAAGAGCGTGCCCAATATTGGCGGCGTAACCGCAACCTGATGATCAAGCTGATGATGATCTGGGTTTTGGTGAGTTTTGTTTTTGGGATTCTGTTGGTAGACCAGCTAAACATGCTGCGAATAGGTGGCTACAAGCTGGGATTCTGGTTCGCCCAGCAGGGCTCAATTTTTGTTTTTATTGGTCTGATTTTTTACTACGTCAGCGCCATGCGTCGGCTCGATAAAGAATTTGGACTGGATACCGAGTGATGGATCTCACTCAAATCACCTATCTCGTCGTCGGGTGTAGTTTCGCGCTCTATATTGGTATCGCTATTTGGGCTCGCGCGGAATCAACCAAGGAATTTTACGTTGCCGGGGGTGGGGTCAACCCCGTCGCGAATGGGATGGCAACCGCGGCGGACTGGATGTCTGCAGCGTCATTCATCTCCATGGCCGGGCTCATCGGGATGTCTTACAACGGCTATGGTGGGTCGGTATTCCTGATGGGCTGGACCGGGGGCTACGTCATCCTTGCGATGCTGGTTGCACCCTATCTCAGAAAGTACGGGAAGTTTACGGTTCCCGAGTTTATCGGCGACCGGTATTACTCGGATGCTGCTCGCGTGGTCGCCGTGCTGTGCCTGGTACTTTGTTCGGTTACCTATGTCATCGGGCAAATGAAAGGAATTGGCGTGGCTTTCTCTCGGTTTTTGGAGACTGACTACGAAACAGGACTGTACACCGGTATGGTGATCGTCTTCTTCTACGCGGTTTTGGGTGGAATGAAGGGTATTACCTACACGCAGATTGCTCAGTACGTTGTGTTGATTACGGCGTACACCGTTCCCGCTATCTTCATAAGCTTTCAGCTGACAGGGCACCCCATACCCCAGCTCGGATTGGGGGCAACCCTGCAGGGAAGCGAGGTCTATCTTCTCGACAAGCTCGACCAGATTTTGGTGGATACAGGTTTTAAGGATTACACCACAACCGTTCGCTACAGCACCCTGAATATGGTGGCGTTTACGGCCTCTCTGATGATCGGAACAGCTGGGTTACCTCATGTCATTATCCGGTTTTTTACGGTTCCTAATGCCAGTGATGCCCGGCGCTCAGCAGGTTGGGCGCTTATTTTTATCGCGATTCTGTATACGACGGCGCCAGCGGTCGCCGCCATGGCGCGCTTGAACATCATGCAAACCATTGAGCCATCACCGGGAGCACACATGACCATCGCTGATCGACCGGCTTGGTTTGAAACCTGGGAGCGCACAGGGCTACTCGGCATTGAAGACAAAAACGGGGATGGCAAGCTGCAGTACTCTGCTGATGCCGAGCGCAACGAACTGGTGGTGCTCGATAACGAT
>CAXPOA010000181.1:0-6912 GCA_964218505.1 Luminiphilus sp. | reverse complement strand
ACCCCCTTTGGCAAAGCTCTCGGCGAGATCGCCTTTCATCAGCCCGAGCCAGTTACGATAGACAACAACCTTGTCTTCGGCATCCACTGCCGCAACCGAGTCCTCGCAATCTTGAATCGCAGTTAGTGCAGACTCGAGGCAAAGGTCTTTGACTCCCGCCGGGTCGGTTGCGCCAATGGCGTGAGATCGATCGATCTGGACTTCCACATGGAGACCGTGGTGGCACAGCAAAATCGCGCTGGGCTCCTCTACCAGGCCCGAATAGCCCTTGAGCTGGGCGGCGTCAGCCAGAGTTGTGAGTTCCTCTGAGTCCAAAGCGACTATCAGTGCACCGCCACGGATGCTGTAGCTAGTCGCCTGGGCGTGGCTCCCGGTTTCAAGCGGGAAGTAGCTATCGAGAAAGTGCCGGGCCCAGGCAATCACCTTGGCACCGCGAACCGGGTTGTAGGCGCCCGCGCGCTCCGCGCCATTTTCCTCTGAGATTACGTCAGTGCCATAAAGCGCATCGTACAAACTGCCCCAGCGAGCGTTCACGGCGTTCAGCGCGAACCGGGCATTCATGACGGGCACAACAAGTTGGGGGCCCGCGATGAGCGCAATCTCGTGATCCACATTTTCCGTGGTTACCGCAACAGAATCGGGTTGGGGAAGCAGGTAATCGATCTCCTCCAAAAAGGTCCGGTAGGCATCGGGATCGTCGGGGACACCAGGGTGCTCCCGGTACCATGCGTCAAGCTTCGACTGCAAGGCATCGCGCGTTGCCAGCAGGGCAGCGTTTCTGGGCATGAAGTCGTTGAGTACATCCGCCATTGCCTGCCAGAAAACCTCGGGACTCACCCCCGTGCCGGGAGCAATCTCCTCGACCAGCAATTGATGTAATGTAGAGTCGACTTGTAGCCCGGCACAGTTAATGCGTTCACTCATGGTGTTCTCCAAAGTGAGGTAAAACGGGTCGCCTCCTAGCCCTGAGGGGGAAACGGCACAGCTCAAAAGCCGCTATTGTGAGTGAGTATAGATATCAG
Source organism: Luminiphilus sp. (assembly GCA_964218505.1). Lineage (GTDB taxonomy): Bacteria > Pseudomonadota > Gammaproteobacteria > Pseudomonadales > Halieaceae > Luminiphilus. Next base: position 5,890 of record CAXPOA010000181.1, on the reverse strand, counting down.
TAAAACAAATGGCCTTAATAAAGCCTATTCGCCGCACTAATAAAGGTCGCTGATTGATGAACGTCACTCATCCACAGAGGTTACTCATAGTCACTCATAAAGGTCCCGCGCGATCTGGGTAATGAGTTGGCGAATCCAGCGGTGAGCCGGATTGTGCTGTAGTAAGGGGCTCCAAGCCATCTTGAGCTCCAGAGGGGGCACATCGAAGGGGCAATCCCTTACCACCACCCGAGGATTGTCCTTTTTTAACCAAGTGGCTCTGGTCGGGAGGGTCACGATCAAATCATTTTGTTCGGCCAGCGTCATGGCAGCCTGGTAGTGGCGGGTGAACACCCGGATGTGCCTCTTTTTCCCGATCGCATCGAGGGCGTGGTCTACCCATCCCAAACGTTGCACATCATCGGGATCCACACCAACCCCCACCCCCATGCCGGTCTTGCTGACCCAGATGTGACTGGCGGCCAAATAACTATCCAAATCAAAGTGCTCGAGTATCGGATTGTCCTTATTCATCAGGCAGGTGAAGGTGTCGGTCCACAGGGTGATTTGATGAAAGGACTGGGGCATTTGATCAAAGCGATTGATAACCAGGTCGATCTTGCCCCGCTCGACATCAAGGAAACTGACATCCGAGGGCGTCATCACGTCCAGGGTTAGGCCGGGGGCCTTTTCCCGCAGGGTCTGCATGACGGCGGGAAATAGGGTCGATTCCGCATAGTCCGAGGCCATGACCCGAATAACCTGTTTGGCGTCAGTTGGATCAAACTCCGCGGTGGGTTGAATGGCGCGTTCGACTCCGGAGAGGATGTCCCTGACCAGAGGTTCGAGCTCCAGAGCCCTGGCGGTGGGTGTCATGCCATCTGAGGTTCTGACCAGCAGTGGATCATTGAACAGGTCACGCAGTCGACGCAGGCCATTACTCATCGCAGGCTGTGACAGCCCAAGCTGGTTGGCCGCCTGGGTCACATTGCACTCTCGCAGGAGCACGTCCAGGTAAACCAGCAGGTTGAGATCAATCCGATGAAGCGCTTTCACAGCCATTCTCCCTGCGAATACAAAACATTCCGGTTATCATGGTGGTGAATCTTAGCGCCAATTGATAGGGTTCCGCGACGTCCTGCCTTGAACACTCGCAGATAGCCAGTAAAGACCCTGATGCCGGCGCCTGACTTCTTCACTCGGCAATAACATGATGGAAAGGTTTAACTATGTACTCCGCCCCTACCGATGATATGCAGTTCCTCATTGATGACGTGCTCAACGTCGACAAACGTTTAGGGGCGCTGCCGCGTTTTGCTGAGATGGGCGTGGGGGGAGATCTCACCACGGCGCTCCTCGATGAGGCGGCGAAGCTAGGTACCGATGTGGTGTCTCCTTTGCGTCGGGTCGGGGATAGTCATCCTGCAACCTGCACCAACGGCAAGGTCAGCATCTCGCCGGGTTACGCGGAGGCAATTCAAGCTTTGGGAGCTGGAGGCTGGGTGGGTATCTGTGCCGATGTTGAAGCCGGGGGCCAAGGGCTACCCGAGATTTACGGAACCGCCGCCTGTGAAATTTGGAACGGCGCTGATATGGCCTTTGCGTTGGAGCCCTTTTTGAGCTCTGGCGCGGCACTTGCAATCAAGGCACATGCCAGTGATGAGCTGAAGGCACGTTATCTCGAAAAAATTAACACCGGTGAATGGTCTGGCACCATGAATCTCACCGAATCCGGTGCAGGCTCTGACTTGGGCCCAATGAAAACACGGGCCGAGCGCCATGGGGACCAATACAAGATTTTCGGCCAGAAGATCTACATTACCTGGGGCGATCACGACGCGACCGACAATATTATCCACCTTGTCCTTGCCCGATTACCCGATGCGCCCGCGGGTAGCAAGGGTATCTCCCTGTTTCTAGTGCCCAAGTTTCTGGTCAACGATGACGGTTCCTTGGGAGAGCGCAACGACGCATTTCCAGTGAGCACCGAGCACAAGCTTGGCATTCACGGTAGTCCAACCTGCGTGATGGCATACGGAGATAATGGTGGCGCGGTAGGCTATTTGGTGGGCGAGGAGCACAATGGCTTGGCCTGCATGTTCACCATGATGAATGAAGCCCGCCTTAAAGTTGGATTGCAGGGAGTCGGGGCATCGGAAGGTGCCTACCAAAAAGCCGTGGCTTACGCCCGAGAGCGTGTGCAGGGAGGCGTGCCTATCATCGAACACGCCGATGTGAAGCGGATGCTCACAACCATGCGCGCGCTGATCGAGGGCATGCGCGCTTTGGCATATACCGAAGCGGTCACGATGGATCTCGCCCATTATGGTAATGCCGATGAGCGTAGTGAGCAGCAGCGCCGCATCGATTTGATGATCCCCGTTATCAAAGGGTGGTGTACCGAAGTCGGTGTTGAAGTTACGTCACTCGGTGTTCAGGTCCATGGGGGTATGGGCTATGTTGAGGAAACCGGTGCCGCTCAGTTCTTGCGAGATGTTCGTATTACGCCAATCTATGAGGGCACCAACGGCATTCAGGCGGCTGACCTGGTCAATCGAAAAGTGGCCCGTGACGGCGGCGCTACAATGGAAGTGATACAGGCAGAGATCAAGGCAACCGCCGATGCGCTGTCGTCCAGTGACAAAAGTGCCCTGAAGCAGCTTGGCTCTGCGCTATCAAATGCATTGGCAGGTCATGTTCGGACTACTCAGTCTGTGCTCGCGATGGCTGAGGATGATCGCTTCAACGCTCTCGGGGGGGCGTTTGATTACATGATGCAGACCGGTTATCTCTTCGGCGGATGGCATTTGGGCCGCTCGGCGCTTGTCGCCGCCGATTTGCTTGCAGCAGGGGACAAGACTGTATTTTGCGAGCGAAAAATTGCAACCGCCGCGTTTTATGGTGCGCGGCTTCTCCCTCGCTGTGATGCCCATGCGGGCGCTATTAGTGAGGCCGATAGCACGCTGGCCGACTATGCTCTGGACTGGCTCTGAGGGCGCAATGGCAGCCAGAGACTTCACAACCCCGGATTTATCGGACGCCACATCCGAGGCAATGGCGCTGAGTTACCAGTTTCAGAACTACGGTCTCCGGGAGCGTTTCTTCGGTCAGGTTGAAACCATCGCCTGTTTCGAGGACAACTCTAGGGTCGCTGAGGCAGTGGCTGAAGCTGGCCAGGGTCGGGTTCTCGTTGTCGACGGGCAAGGCTCTCTCGAGCGATCCCTGCTGGGCGATAATCTGGCGAAAAAAGCGTCGGATAATGGTTGGGCCGGACTGGTTATTATCGGCGCGATCCGTGATGTGGAGATCATCGATTCCATCGATATAGGCGTCAAGGCGCTAGGCGTTATCCCTGTCAAAACTGAAAAGCAGGATCGCGGGGATCGCCACATAGAGCTTCTGCTCAGGCAAGTTACCGTTCGACCCGGGTACTGGCTTTATGCCGATCGCAACGGCGTGCTAGTCAGTCCCGAGAGGTTGATCCCAGAATAACTGCCTTACTAGGCTGGGTCGAAGCGCATCGAAAGATCAAGTGGCGTCACGCTCTTGGTGAGCGCCCCTATAGAAATAAAGTCCACTCCGGTGCTCGCAATTGCCTCGAGAGTTGCTTCCGATACATTGCCTGAGGCCTCCAGTTCTGCGTTACCGTCGGTAATGGTGACGGCCTCCCGAAGACTATCCAGATCAAAGTTGTCGAGCATGATGCGATCCGCCCCAGCATCAAGGGCAAGGCGTAATTCGTCCAATGTTTCGACTTCGACTTCGACAGGGATGTCTGGTGTGGCCTTTCGCGCTGCACTGACGGCGTGGGCAATACCGCCGGATGCTTCAATGTGGTTCTCTTTAATCAGGTAGGCGTCATACAGGCCGATGCGATGGTTGTGGCATCCGCCGCAGTGCACGGCGTATTTCTGAGCGAGCCGCAACCCGGGTATGGTCTTCCGCGTATCCAACAAACGAACCCCCGTGCCTTCAACGCGCTGCGCGAACTGGTGTGCTCGGGTGGCGGTACCCGATAAAAGCTGCAAAAAATTCAGGGCGGTGCGCTCTCCGGTTAGAATCGCGCGCGCGTCACCAGAGACAGTAAAAAGCAAATCCTTTTCGTTAATGGTGTCTCCGTCTTTGGTGTGCCAGTCAACCACGAGCGCGGAATCTAGCTGTACGAACACCTCGTCGACAAAGGCTGCACCGCACAACACACCAGCATCCCTGGAAATCACGCGAGCAGAGGCCTGAGTCCCGGCTGGAATAAGGCTTGCCGTGACATCACCGGACCCTACATCCTCGGCAAGCGCCTGTTTAACCATTGCTTCCACGTATGCTGGGTTTATCATGTTAGTCCTCGGGGCACAGCGTATGCCAGATGGCAGCTATCATGCGATTTGACGTGGAATCTAGAGGCGACAGCGACGGACCATGAACTCCTGGAATATCGACAGCGGCTGGTTGGCTGAAGCGCGTCGCGTGGACTCTCCCAACGCCAACGAGCGGCCTGCTCATGCCACCGTAGACTTGCTCGTCATTCACAATATTTCCCTACCTCCGGGCGAATTTGGCGGCGATCACATCGAGGCGCTCTTTACTAACACTCTCGACCCAGCCGCTCACCCTTACTTTGCCGAGATCGCGCATCTTACCGTATCGGCGCATTTTTTAGTGCGTCGGGATGGCGAGGTGGTCCAGTTCGTGTCGACGGATGAGCGAGCATGGCATGCAGGGGAGTCGGTATGGTGTGATCGGAGTAATTGCAATGATTTTTCGGTAGGTATCGAGGTTGAGGGGGCAGATGACCTGCCCTATGCCGATCAACAATACATTGCTCTTGGTCGACTGATTTGCGCCTTGTGGCGGTATTATCCTAGCTTGGCTCGGGATGCTATGGTGGGGCACTCGGATATCGCACCGGGCAGAAAAACTGATCCCGGCTCAGCTTTTGATTGGCAGAAGCTGCAGCAGCTTTTGGCAACAACATAAAGAGGATTGCTGTTGACTTACTTGGCGTTTTTGGCGGCCACCCTGTGTTATCTGTTTCTAGGACCTGGTGGCCCCCTGCATCGTGATGGCTGGTTTGGCTTGCTGCAGCGGCGCGTCGAAGCCTTAGAGCCTGAGTTTTGGTTGGGATTTTTCCTCTTGGTGGTCATACCCAGCGCTGGCTTCGCATTGCTGTATGGACTCGTCGAGCAAATTTTTGGTGCGGCAGCCATGCTGCTGCTCGGCACGGCGGCCCTGTTTTTCAGTTTTGGCCGGCTCGATTGGGTCGCCCTTATAGAGCGCTGCAAGGCGAGAGCCGCCGTCGAGGATTATCAGGGTGTTGCACTCGTACTAGAGGAGGCCGGCAGCGATCCTGTTGAGGTGGAAAATCTGCAAGAGTTCGGGCGAGTCGCGTCTCGGGCCCTTCTCTACGAGGGTTTTCAGCGATGGTTTCCGCCGGCGCTGTACTTTGTCCTGATTGGGCCGGTGGGCGCGGTGGCTTACCGTCTCATTCAGCTCGCTTCTCACGACTCTAAAGTACCGGTGGCTAGTCTGCGGTATCTGGTTGATTGGCTGCCCGCTCGCTTATTGTGGCTATCGTTTGGAATTATTGGAAATCTCGCCGCCCTGAGGGGGTCAATCAGTGAGCGGATGATGGACCCTGAGATCAATACCGATGACTTTTTGCTCGAAGGTCTCGAATTGGCGCTTGATGTTGAAAGCCAGCCTGATGAGAGTAGCGCGCCGGATCCGCTCAAACGTATCGAGCGGGTCTATGATGGTGTAAAAGGCGCTTTCTTTCTCTGGTTAATTTCCGTGTCTGTGCTGGTTATTTTGTCCTGAAGCATTCCGCTTCATCGCTCCAGAGTTGTACCTGACGAACAATCCGCGCTAGTGTGGGTGGCCGTTTGTGTCTCTCGGGGGTGACACCGGTGTCAAC
>CAXPOA010000180.1:0-3402 GCA_964218505.1 Luminiphilus sp. | reverse complement strand
GGTGAGCTTTGTCAGAATTGGTTGTGGTGACAGTTCCTTTGCCGGAGTCAGTATTAGGGTGGCTTGGCAGCCGCTATGCGCTGAAAATCTGGGATCAGACGACCCAAATTTCTGAAGATCTTCTCGCAGAATGGGTTCAACCTGCACATGGCATCCTTTGTTCTGTTGGTACACCCGTTACAAAAAAAGTGATTGAAGCCGCCCCAGCGTTGCGAGTGATCTCGACGATATCGGTTGGGACTGACCATATTGATTTGGCTAGTGCCCACCACTGCGGTGTACCGGTAGGATTCACCCCTGATGTTTTAGTGGACAGCACGGCAGATTTGGCGGTTGCGCTAATGCTCGCTGTAACCAGGCGAGTGCCAGAGGCTGATCGTTTTGTGCGCAATGGTGGATGGCGCGCGGGGTGGTCTACAGGCTTTTTTCTGGGTACAGACTTGAGTAGAGCGACCGTTGGCATTATCGGTCTTGGCCCTACCGGGCAGGCGGTCGCTACTCGATTGCGAGGGTTCGGTAGTCAATTGATTGGCTGGAATAGAACACCGCGCGCGGTAGAAGGCGTCGAGCTTACCGACTTAGAAACACTGTTTGGGCGTGCTGATATTGTCACCGTCCATACTGCCTCCACACCCGATACCTACCAGTTGGTTAACGCAGCGCGCTTAGCGGCGATGCGTGATGGCGCGATATTGATAAACACCGCCAGAGGAGCGATTGTTGAGGAAAGCGCATTGGTAAGAGAGCTAGCCACCGGTCGCTTGAGAGCGGGTCTAGATGTTTTTGCTGAGGAGCCGCTGCCCCAAGATAGCCCCTTAATGCAGCTCGATAATGTTGTCTTCACACCTCACCTAGGCAGCGCCACTGGAGCTACTCGGGAGGCAATGATTGAGCGGGCGCTGGAAAATTTGTCTGCCGGTATGACTCGGAATGAAGTGCCCTGGCGGGTTATGTTCGATTAGTCCAAACGCTAGGATGCCGAGGGCAAGCGCCCCAGTGCCCGGTCCACAGCGACTTTGATGGTCTTTTGGAGATCATCCGCATCAAAGTACAGCTTATCGACCACCTTGCTCACCCCTGCAGCCCACACCATGGTGAGGGTCTCACCGTCGGAGAAGCGAATTAGGATGCTGTTGAGTTCCTTGGGGCCACTCAGCGCATAGGCATTATCGACCAAAGCCTGGTCCGGCCGCCGGTTTATGACCGCTTGATTGGTTGGCGCGGGGTAGCGATTGTCCGCTTCGGCTGCTGTGGAATTTAACGACCCGGCAACCAGGGTGTCCTTGAACTGGTAGTCAATGACGAAGTCCCCCCCCGCGTCGACATAGCGATAGCCCTTGTTCGCGAGCTTTGCATTGACCGCAGAGCGCAGTGCAGGATCGAGCACATATAGCGGATCGGTGGAACCTGCAGAATTATCTATAGGGGCACCCATCCATGAATAAGTTTTGTAATTACCATCCTTGAACCCTGCCGTGTCCATGGTATCCACCTGAACGCTGGCGCACCCCACCAACCAAAAAAACAAGAAGCCTGTAAATGCAGCGCAAGCCTTGTTGTTGATTTGAATTTTCATTGTGTCGCCTCTCGTACGTTGGGGACGCCGGGAATTAATGCCCAACTGCGGAAGTGGTTCCGAATCTCTCGCGTTAGCTAAAAAACAGTAACTTAATGACCATTGCAATGATAGCCACGACTAAAACCCGTCTGATTAACTCATCTCCCTTACTGAGAGTAAGCTTAGCACCCACGTATCCACCAAGTGAATTGCCGATAGCCAGGATGCCTCCGATCAACCAATAAATTTCGCCGCCGAGGGCGAAGACAATAAGCGCTCCTACCGTGTAGACCGCCACGATAAATACTTTATAGACATTGGTGCTTACGAGATCGAAGCCCATAACGCGGTTCAAGATTGGCATCAGAATAAAGCCCATGCCTATTTGGATGAAGCCCCCCCAAAATCCTGCAAGCACCATCAGTGCATGACCAAGAAACAGACGTCGGGGACCCTCGGTTTCTTGATGATCGCCTTTCTTTCCAAACTGCATATACAGGAGCACAGCGATCATGACCCCGGCAAGGACTTGGTTAAATCGCTCGCCGCTTAAATTGACCCCCACCCATGCTCCCACTAAAGCACCGGGTAGCGCACAGGCTGCCAGCGATAGTGCCAGCTTGAAGTTATATAGCCCATGGCGTTTGAATGTAAAGATAGCCGCAATATTTTGTGCCAGGATCGCAATCCGATTGGTTCCATTTGCAATCGGACCGGGGACGCCCAGAAAAATCATGACGGGTACGGTGATAATTGAGCCACCGCCAGCGATAACGTTGATGGCCCCGCCGAGTAATCCTGCCAGCAGTAAGGCAGCCCACGCCCATGGTTCCGCGAGCATCATCCGACGGGCTCTCGCATCGTGACAAACTCTTCGGCAGCCGTTGGATGAATGCCGATGGTGCGGTCGAAGTCAGCTTTAGTGGCGCCCATTTGTATTGCAACGGCCATACCCTGAACAATCTCGCCGGCATCTGGGCCAACCATATGCAGCCCAACGACCCGCTTCGTCGAGGCATCGACAATGAGCTTCATGAGTGAACGCTCATCCTTTCCGCTCAGGGTGTGTTTCATGGGCTTGAATTCAGATTTAAAGATGGTGACATCGCCGAATATTCTTCTTGCAGTCTCTTCTGTATAGCCAACTGTTCCAACGTTGGGCTGGCTAAAAACCGCGGTAGGTACGTATTCCAGATCTGGAGCCTGACTGCCTTGCCCGTAGTGCTGATGAGCAAAGGCAGTCCCCTGCGCCAGAGCAACCGGGGTAAGCTGTGGTCCGCCAATGAGATCACCCAAGGCGTATAACCAGGGCTCAGCAGTTTGAAAATTCTTGTCCACTTCGATGAATCCGTTATGGGTGTAGTGGACATTAGTAATGTCGAGATTCAGATCCGCTATATTGGGCCGTCGACCCGTAGCCGCGAGGACCGCATCAACTTCCAGAGTTGCCTGATCTTCAAGGGTAACCAGCAGACCTCCGCTACTGAGCTCAATGCTCTTTGGGTTGGCATTGAAGCGGAGATCGACACCGGTTTTTAGCATCTCAGCGGCGAGAAAAGCGCGAATATCCGAATCAAAGCCTCGCATGAATAAATCCCCCCGGTATAACTGAGTCACCCGGGATCCAAGGCCATTGAAAATTCCGGCGAATTCGGTCGCGATGTAACCCCCGCCAATCACCAAAAGCCGATCGGGAAAATCTTCCAAGTCAAAAATTTCGTTTGAACTTAGGGCATGCTCATGACCGGTAAAGGGAGGTATGAAAGGCCAGGTTCCCGTGGCCAAAAGCACCTTCTCCGCGGAGATCTGCTGTCCGTCTACGTCAACGACATTGGCGTCGTGAA
>CAXPOA010000179.1:0-3502 GCA_964218505.1 Luminiphilus sp. | reverse complement strand
AAAAATCACGATGCCTTAGTCAGTGGCCTCGACGGCCTGGGTTTGAGCATGGCGGTTAGCGAAGAGTGGCGGCTACCTCAACTTAACGCGGTATCCATAACCGACGGGGTGGACGATGCGGCAGTCCGCACTCGGTTACTAAAAGATTTTAATCTGGAAATTGGAGCCGGACTGGGAGAGCTTGCGGGCAAGCAGTGGCGCATCGGCTTGATGGGTCATGCAAGTAATCCGGTTAATGTAGAGCGCTGTCTGACCGCATTGGCGGCGGTACTCGGACGCTGAATCAATCCTCTACCGGAACCGCTTTCCTGCGCCAACTCCGGGCCCGCAACCAAGTCGAATCAAACAACGTCAGAGCCAGACTCTGAGTCAACGTCGGGTGAGTAGATAGGTGAGCTCACAGACACCGACAGGGTGAACCGCGCGGAACGCTTGCTCACCCCAGTCCCAGTGAGTCGAGGCGAATAAGCCCTGCATCGATTCGATGTCGCAGTGAAACGGCGGCCCACCCTCTCCCTCCTTCTGCATGAAAAGAGCAGCTAGGGTTCCGCCAGAGCGCAGCCACTCCCGCAACACACGCTCGTAGGCCGGCCACTGCTGTGGGTCAAGGGCACAAAGGCAGGTTTGCTCGTAAATCAAATCGACGGGGGTGGACGGATGCCAGTCGAACAAATTCTCTTGCTGGATATCGCCAGTCAAGCCTGCACTAGCCAGACATTCACGCTGGTACATCACCGCAGTCTCTGCCACGTCAATACCGATGACATGCCAGCCTAACTGTGCGAAAGCGAGCACCTCGGGTGCACGACCGCAACCGGGGATAATTACCGTGCCGGGATTCTCGCTGAAGGTCGGTCGTAAAGCTTGAAAAGCTGGATTGAGTTCACCGCGCTCCCATGCTGTGGTGGCATCACGATAGCGTTGCTCCCAATCCAGTATGGGCTCTATCACTAAGGCACTCTCATACAGAATTGAGGCGTCAAATGTCTATCGTAAACCGGCTCGCACAGTTTATCTCGAGTCAACGCGGCAAACATTTGGACCGGCTTCAAAACGCCGGCGTCGATTAGCGCTTGCTCAAATACCGCAACGTCATCAATAAAGCGCTTATCCTCTGGTTTCCTCACATCATAATTCTGGCCGTAACCGCGCCCAATGAAGGGCGTCATGAGCACAGAGAAGCCCAAAAAGTAGGCAAAATGAAACCGTTCGATAAGTAGAGGAAGAATATCTTGTGCTCTTATTCCCTCGAATCCGACGTTAGAGCAATCGTGGTTATAGAATTCCTCAAAGGTTTTATCGAGCTGGTGATGGTATTTTTTTTCTCCGGGCAGAGTGGACCATAGCCGCTGAATGTAGTCCTCCGCCTCGGGCCACCGCATATGGCCGTTCCGTCCGATCATGTCCGATACCAAAAAGTGCCCCCGAGGACTCAATGCGCTCCGGATTACGTCAAACAGATGCTCAAGCTCCACGACGTGGTGCAAACTCTGATTGGCAATCACAATGTCTATTGAGTCATCAGGCACCCAAGTATTGAAGTCACTTTTCAAAAACGTAAATTTATTATCGAGGCTATTTTTTTGAGCCTCTTTTTGGCCCCTCTCTAACATGACCTCATTGATATCCAAGCACTGAAATTCAAAATCACTAATGCCTTCGGCAAGCATTTTTTTCGCCAGCATGACTTCAAAGTCACAATTTCCCGAGCCCACCGACACCATCTTAAGTCGTGAGGCACCTGCAGATCTGGTGCGTTCCATATGGGCGATAAACATGTCATGAAAGTTCTTGTACCCGGTGCTATGGATTCGCGGCCGTAGATACGTTGACGACCAGTAGTCGTAAGTCGAAGGGAGATCGTGCACTTTCTCTTGCTGGGAAAAAGTGTTGAGTTCTTGCTCAAGCCGAGTCTTGTTGTCTGTCACAAAGGCTTCCTCGCGCCAAAACGTTGCCAGCTCTTCCAATGAAGACCTAAAACATGCGCCTCACTTTAAAATAGATGAAAAAAGCGTTCCATCAATATTACCGCCCGAGAGCATCACGCCGATTTGTTTTTTGTCATCGGGCACCTTATCCGCAAGCACCGCAGCAAGCGCTACCGCCCCGCCAGCCTCAAGGACAACCTTCAATTGTTCAAACGCAAAACGAATGGCGTCGGCCACTTCTTCGTCTGTCACCACCAACCCACCGGCTAGCCGAGGTTTATTGATGGCAAAGGTTATCTCCCCCGGGGTGGGCGCCAACAAGGCGTCACAGAACGAATGTGCCTGTCCGCTATTGCGCTCCCGACATCCGCTGAGAAAGGATCTCCGGTGGTCGTCAAAGCCCTCGGGCTCCACAGTGAAGATTGCTATATCGCGCGCCAAATACTCGGCAGCGAGTGCACAGCCAGCGACTAAACCACCTCCACTACAACAGACCAGCAACGCATCAAGTTCGGGGACATCCTCCAGCAATTCGAGACCCGCGGTTCCCTGCCCGGCGATGATATGTGGGTCATCATAGGAAGGCACCACAACGCACCCCTCGCGGGCAGCCAATTCGTATGCAATAGCCTCCCTGTCTTCGGAAAAGCGGTCGTAAGGAATAATCTCGGCGCCCAAGGCTAGTGTATTTGCGGTTTTTATATCGGGGGCATCGGACGGCATCACAATGCGCGCACGAATACCAAGCTCTCGCGCCGCCAATGCAACACCCTGTGCGTGGTTACCCGAAGACCAGGCAACCACACCTCTTGAGCGCTCTTCGGCAGTCAAGCTGGACAACCGGTGATAGGCGCCCCGAAACTTGAAGCTTCCCGTTCGCTGTAAATTTTCCGCCTTGCAAAATATCTTGCGGCCCGATGACGCCAGCAAAGTTTCCGCTATGAGTACCGGTGTTCTGGTAGCGTGACCCGCAAGACGCTGTGCCGCCAGCGGGATATCGCGCGCCGAAGGCAGGTTTGTCGTGGGTGCTGCTGGCATCAGTTTTGGAAAAACGGCTCCATCATCTGATCGATGGTGAAGGTCGCGGGACGCTGACGTGGAGGATACTGTCTTAAGCTATATAAGAATTTCTCAAGCTCAACCCGCGCCAATCCTATACGCGCCAACGCGACGCGATTCCACCAGTCATCATAGACATTGGCATTCTCATCTGCGCGCTCAAAGGGATCACGGCGCAGATGAAACACCTTTGGAATGCGGAGCGTGTCGAACTGTTCTCGCCAGACATCGAAACCCTGTGCCCTCTGCTCGGCAAACACAACTTTCCAATCTCCAACGCGAATACCCGTCAACAAACCATCGTCACTCCAGTAGAAAAAACTTCCGCGAGGAGAGTCATCAGCGTCACCCATGAGATATGGGAGAGCGTTATAACCATCGAGATGATTTCTGTAGTCTCTTCCATTAATGCGGACACCGGCCTTTAGTTCCGAGGCAATCTCCGGTCGACCCGCAGCCGCCATCAAGGTAGGTACCCAGTCTTCATGGGACATGATGCCATTGAGCACCTGTCC
>CAXPOA010000178.1:0-4047 GCA_964218505.1 Luminiphilus sp. | reverse complement strand
ACCGGCGGGAAGATGGCAATCACAATCCGGGCTGGGATCCAGCGGCAATCACGTTTCTTGCCGAGGAGCGCGATGTAACAGGAGTGGGTACCGAGACGGTCGGAACCGATGCTGGTCAAGCAGCGGCTCAGGATCCAATGTTCCCTTGCCACAACCTCATGCATGGCGCTAACAAGTGCGGCCTCGCCAGTCTCTGTAACCTGGATCAGTTACCCCCCACGGGCGCTATCCTCATCGCTGCACCGCTGAAGATCCAGAATGGTTCTGGCAGTCCTTGCCGGGTGATTGCTCTTGTTCCTACGGCACAGTAACTAGCCGACACGAGCAAGCGAACCTTGGGGGAATAAAAGGTTTATGGCGGAACGCTCCTTTGTTGAGGAAGTAAAAAAGCTACGTTCGGCGCAGGGCGAGCTCTTCAAGGGTGAGGGCATTCTCGCCATCACCAAAGCGCTTCTGCAGTCAGGGGTGTCGTACGTCGGCGGATATCAGGGTTCGCCTATTAGTCATTTGATGGACGTACTCAATGACGCTCAGGATATCCTGGGGGAGTTGGGCGTTCATTTTGAGGCAAGTGGCTCCGAAGCGACTGCAGCGGCCATGCTGTCTGCCTCGATCAACTACCCCCTGCGAGGAGCCGTTACCTGGAAGTCGACAGTTGGCACCAATGTCGCATCGGATGCCCTGTCGAATTTAGCCTCCGCCGGTGTGACGGGCGGTGCCATGGTGATTGTTGGAGAAGATTATGGCGAAGGCTCAAGCATCATGCAGGAGCGCAGCTATGCCTTTGCGATGAAGGCGCAAATGTGGCTCCTCGATCCCCGGCCGAATCTCACCAGTATCGTCGATATGGTAGAAAAGGGGTTTGAGCTCTCCGAGGCGTCGAACACCCCTATTTTCTACATGATGCGGATACGGGGTTGCCACGTTACCGGAGAATTTGAGGCGCGAGATAATGTCCCGCCTGCCTACAGCAACAAGGCACCAGTCTTGCCTTATCGTGAACCAGAAAAAATAATCCTGCCTCCTTTTGTTTACGCGCAGGAACGAGAAAAAATTGCAGAGCGACTGCCCGCTGCAATCAATTTCATCAGGCAGCAAAAGCTAAATGAGTTTTTTGCCGGTCGTTACGAGCAAGTGGGGATTATTACCTGCGGAGGGTCTTACAACACGGTCATCCGCGCCCTTGAGCGGCAGGGATTGGCAGATGTCTACGGCAATTCCGATATTCCCATCTACTGTCTCAACGTCGCTTACCCTTTGATCCCTGATGAATTGGTTGAGTTTTGCGTCGGGAAGCAGCAGGTGCTCGTGCTCGAGGAAGGGCAGCCTGAGTATATCGAGCAGGGCATTCAGACAATCCTGCGCCGGCAGGATGTGCAAACTCGGGTATTCGGGAAAGACATCATGCCAATGGCCGGCGAATATACCGGGCAGGTGATGCTCGAGGGTATAACCCGGTTTCTGGAAGCGTGCTCGGGGGCGGCGATTCCCCTCCAGCTCGACTCTGATGCAGTAAAGGCGCTGGAGACTCCCGTAAGTGAGGAGGATATCGCCGAGCTTATGACCTCACTGCCTCCACGGCCTGCGGGTTTGTGCACGGGATGTCCAGAGCGGCCTCTTTTTTCCGCCATTAAACAGTTGCAGGCCGAGTTGGGACCGTTTCACATTTCCTCCGATATTGGCTGTCACTCCTTCGCCACTGCGGCGCCTTTTAATCTTGGTAACACCATTATGGGCTACGGTCTGTCTTTGGCGAGTTCCTCGGGAGTTCGTCATACGTTGCCGCACAAGGCAATCAGCATCATGGGGGACGGCGGATTTTGGCACAACGGCCTCAGCAGCGGGGTGACCAGTGCTGTTTTTAATGGGCACGATGGGCTGCTGATCATCATTGACAACGGTTACTCGGCGGCAACCGGAGGACAGGATATCCCCTCACTGGTTGAGCCCAATCTTATTGCGACCACACTAGATGCTGACCGTCCGAAACGGGATCAGTGGCAGCCGATCGAAGACGCTTGCCGAGGTGCAGGGGTGAAGTGGTTGCGAACGGTAAGTACCTACAATATTGAATCGATGAAGGACACCCTCAGAAGTGCGCTCACATCCGCTGAGCCCGGGTTGAAGGTAGTTATCGCCGAGGGTGAGTGCATGCTCAATCGCCAGCGACGTGTAAAGCCAATGATTAAGCAGGCAATAAGTAGTGGGAAGCGAGTTGAGAAAGCGCGCTTCTACATCGATCCCGAGACCTGTACCGGCGACCACGGTTGCATTCGAATCTCGGGATGCCCGTCACTGACTATAAAAGAAAATCCGGATCCTCTCAGGCTCGATCCCGTTTCCCATGTGGATAATAGCTGTGTGGGCTGCGGCGTGTGCGGTACCAATGCCCACTCTGCGGTGCTGTGTCCATCCTTCGCGAGAGTGAATGTAGTGCACAATCCCACCGCCTTAGATCGCGTTCTTGACGGGTTTCGGCGGCGGGTTCGCGGCTGGTTCAGGGAGCGAGATCGCCAGCGACAGGAGCGGTACAGCCTGTGAGTCAAGGCGGTAAAACCCTCAATTTATTGATTGCCGCTCTCGGTGGAGAGGGCGGAGGCGTGCTGACTAACTGGCTGATAGAAATTGCTGATCGCAGCGGTTGGCATTGCCAGAGTACATCGCTTGCCGGGGTTGCCCAGCGCACCGGTGCGACAATTTACTATCTGGAATTTATGGAGCGCACAGCAGGCAAATCTCAGCCCGTGATGTCATTGTTTCCAGCGCAGGGTGACATAGACGTTGCGCTCACCTCTGAAATCGCCGAGGCAGGGCGTATGGTCAGTCGGGGATTTATCTCACCAGATAAGACCACGCTCATATCGTCTGATCATCGTGTGTTTGGTATAACAGAGAAAACCCACACCGGTGATGGCACGGCGGACCGAGATCTGATTCTTGCGATGAGTGGTCGTTATGCAAAACGCTTTGTCCACTTCGATATGGCGGAGATGGTGAAGCGCCACGGAACGGTTATTTCGGCGGGTATGTTGGGAGCTGTTGCGGGGGCAGGTGTTCTGCCTTTCAGTCGGGAAGCATTCGAGCAGGCGCTCGCGAACGGTAAAGGCGCCGCGGCCAACTTGAGTGCATTCTCCGAGGCGTTCGACTGTGCCGCCAACGGGGGGGTGGGTGTGGTAAATCCCGGCGCCTCTGCCGCGGAACCTGCCTTCATATTGCCCCAGCCCACGACCGCAATAGGCGAGGAGCTCTTGCCGCGAATCGACGTTTTGCCCCCGGCTGTGCATGAGGTCACCTTTCAGGGGGTGCTTAAGTTGGTTGAGTATCAGGACGTGGCCTATGCAAAAACCTTTCTTGGGCACGTCGAGCAACTCGCTGCAATGGATAGCGAGGCATCAGGCTTTCAGTTGACCCGGGAAGGGGCTCGCTGGCTGGCGCTCTGGATGGCGTTCGAGGATATTCCCCGTGTGGCACAGCTCAAGCTCCGACCAACCCGTGATGAGATGTTGCGCCACGAGGTAGGTGTTACCGAGGCCGAACCCTTAAAAGTCAGTGAGTATTTTCATCCACGAGTAGAGGAAGTGGCGTCCCTCTTGCCAAGACGGCTGGGTGATGCCTTGTTGAAGTCATCCTTGTGGCGAAAGGCAGTCAACAACATGCTGGGAGCTCGACAGCTCCGAACTGATACGATTTCGGTGACATTGGCGTTGCGCTTTTTGGCGTCTCTGCGCCATGTAAGACGCCACATGCTAGGTTTTCACCACGAATGGCGCATGATCAATGCATGGTTGGAGGCAATCCTAACGGCAGGTGACCCGGCGCTCGCTCGAGAGCTTGTGGAGTGCGGCCGAATGGTTAAAGGATACGGATCAACACGACACAGAACCACGACTCGCTTGATGAGAATTATTGACGGCGTTAGATCCTCCGGAAATGTCTCTGCAGAGACAGTAAGTGAGCTTCGATCCGCTGCGATGCAGGGTGAAGAAGAGGAACCTTTCCAAGCCGCGCTGACAGCACTGAGCCACTGATTATGATTCCTGTTGTTAT
>CAXPOA010000177.1:0-28051 GCA_964218505.1 Luminiphilus sp. | reverse complement strand
CTCGCTGGTTCCGTTTCAATCCAGTCGTCTTTAGTCTTGATTTCGCAGCTCATGTTGATGACACGGTCATCCATGAAGTGTGCCACTACGCCATTGACATGGCCTATTGGAGAGCCAAGCCTCATGGGCCTGAATGGCGTCAGCTTATGAAGATGATGGGGGGTGAGCCTTCGGCCACCTACCGAACGAACCCTGAGCTCGAATCTCACATACCCGTGCGCAGGCAGAAGCGCCATCTTTATTGGTGTGGTTGCAGGGAACATGAGATATCCACCACCCGGCATAATCGTGTGGTGAAAAGGCGCGCCACTTATTGCTGCAGTTACTGTCATCAGGCCTTACGTTACACTGGCTCTGCGAGAGGTGTCGGTGCAGCGCTGCAAAAACCGTACACGTGATTCATTTTCTTCAGAATCGATAAGGACAGTGATGTTTTACCCAGCCGAGGAATTGTCATGACGACCTTTGAAACCCTTGTTGTGAGCAGAGCCGGCCCAGTGGCGCGGATTGCGTTCAACAGACCGGATACATTAAATGCCATGAACACGCTCATGCGCCGTGAACTCCTTGTAGCCGCGCGAGAACTTAATCTTGACGACAGTATTCGTGTCATCGAGCTCACGGGCGAGGGAAGGGCATTCGGTGCCGGTGCCGATCTTGCGGAGGATGATGGACAGGGCGGCTTAATGATGGGTGAACGGACGCGGGATGCCTTAATCAACGAGTTTGGGCCAGCAGTCACTGCCATTGCTGATGCACCGAAATTATGGGTCGCGGCTATCAACGGGCCCTGCGCTGGGATTAGCTACTCCTATGCCATGGCTTGCGATCTGGTTGTCATGGCCGAATCAGCGTTTTTGTATCAGCCCTTTGCCGGCATTGGTCTTGTCCCTGACGGAGGCTCAACCTGGCTCACCGAACGACTTATTGGCAGTCGACTTGCGCTGGAAATGATGCTTATGGGTGAGAAAGTGTCTTCATCAAAAGCGGTTCAGTTGGGCATGGTAAATCGGGTATTCAGAGATGATACGTTTAGGGATCAGACCGCCGAATTTGTATCAGATTTAGCCTCCCGGTCGCCTCTTGCCGCTCGCTACACCAAAGAGGCGTTGCGTTATGCAGCCACATCGACTCTTGCGGAAACTATTACAAAAGAGGCACATCTACAAGAGAAGTGTATAAACAGCGAAGACAGTCCCAACGCCGTAGCAGCGTTCTTTGAAAAGCGTACCTACGAATGGAAAGGCCGTTAGGGTAGTGCAAGGACAACAGCATACATCTATCAGAGCTTTCTTTTGTGGGAAGCGAGAGACAAGGCCCATATTAAACACTAAATAAGGATACCTAACTGTGATCCGACGATGGATTTTCTTACCCGTATTGCTAGCTATCCAAGGCGTCGCCGAGGCTGGTCAGAAACAGCTTCTTTGGGGTGATACACACCTGCACTCAAATTACTCCTTTGACGCTTTTGTAAACAACAACTTATCCGCTACACCCGATGTGGCATATCGGTTTGCCAAGGGGGCACCCGTGGAACACCCTTGGGATAAGCGGCGGGTACAGTTACAAACGCCTTTGGATTTCCTGGTGTTATCCGATCATGCAGAACTGCTTGGGGTCACTCGCGGCGTTTATCTCAACGGCGTCAATACCGATGGATTGGGCTGGTATGACAGCATCAGGGCTTGGTATGCGGCTGCTGTGCTCCGCGACGCGGTCGACAAACAAACAGCGCGCCTATTGTTCATTGACGCGCTTCCTGAGCCAGATGCCGATGTGCGCGCAGCGGCAAAGGCCTGGCGTCCAAGTTTCGGTTGGCTCCCACCCCAGCAGGAGCTGGAAATCGATGCGTGGCAGGTGATTACCGACGCCGCCGAGACACACAATCAACCTGGTAAGTTTTCTGCACTGATTGGCTGGGAGTATAGTTCGATTCCCGGAGGCGCCAATTTGCACCGTATCGTGGTCAGCGACATTGACGCGGAGAGAGCACAAACCTTTGACCCCTACGGTCTCGATCAGAGTCCATTCCCTGAGGACCTATGGGCATGGCTGGAAAAGACATCGCAGGACACCGACGGTAATTTCCTTGCAATCCCTCATAACTCTAATATTTCCAAGGGCTTTATGTTTGATTTACAGCCTCTGCGCGGAGGTGAGATGACGGTGACTTACGCAGAAAAGCGCCGGTATTGGGAGCCCATTGTCGAAATCACTCAGATCAAAGGTGACTCGGAAACCCATCCGGCACTGTCTCCTGAAGATCCTTTCGCCGATTTTGAAACCTATCCGTATCTTATTCAGCGAACTCCAGGCGAATATAAACCAGGCGAGGGCGATTACATTCGCTCAGGGCTTCGTCGTGGCCTGGCACTCCAGAGCAAGCTTGGAGTGAATCCCTATCAATTTGGGGTGATTGGCTCTACTGACGCCCATACTGGACTGTCCAGTGCCGAGGAAGACAACTTTCAGGGGAAAATGGCTACCGACTCGATTCCGAGAAACAAGGACCAGCGTTGGGGCGATAGAGCTAATCAAACCTTTGGCTGGGCGATGTCAGCTTCGGGACTGGCCGCAGTGTGGGCAGAGGACAACACACGGGAAAGCATTGTCGCCGCAATGCGGCGGCGTGAGGTCTATGCAACTTCAGGGCCAAGAATAGGCGTGCGCCTCTTTGCGGGATGGGAGCTCTCTGATGACATGTTTGACGCCAGCGATTTTCCTGGGAATCTCGACGGGGTGGCGGTTCCGATGGGCGGGGAGCTACTCGCAAATGATGTTGGTGAACAACAAGCCCCGGTGATCCTCGTTGAAGCGTTGGCTGACCCCAACTCGGGCCATCTTGATCGCATCCAAATCATAAAGGGAACCCTGCTCAGCGATGGAACCACTCGCGAGAAAATCTATGACATTGCGTGGTCGGGCTCCGACCGGGAGCTTCCGGATGGGAGCCTCGAGCCTATAGAGAATACAGTCGATATCACCACAGGTCGGGAAGATAACAGTGTTGGTTCAGCCCAGCTAAGAGCAGTCTGGACCGACCCCGATTTCGATCCCGCGGAACCCGCGTTTTACTACGCAAGAGTGCTGCAGATTCCGACGGCGAGACACTCTTTGCTGGATAAGCTGGCGCTGGGCGGAGAGGTCGATACCAGGCGGCCTGATACGATACAGGAGAGAGCTTACACCTCCTCCGTTTGGTATACCCCTTGAGCGGTCCTAGACCGCGACAATGACTCTAATTGCTTCCAGATGAACCCGTGAGTCAGCGACTGCTGACTCGCTGTCTGCAAGCCTAGCCTCGAGGGAAGTGACTTCTGCAGGTTTTACGGCAGGGTTTACCTCACCCAAATATTTGAGTCGGTTGATCTCCTCGCCAAGATCAGTTTTCATCACATCCATTGCATCGTTTATGCGGCCACTGAGTGACTGTTCGGCATGGCGATCTGCGACCTTCAATCGATCCTCAAGGACACTGCGAATCTGTCTAATAACATTAGCGGACATCGTGGCGGGAATACCTTCAACATGTTGATTAAGGATGGAGTGGGTCAGGTTTTCTGCGACGTCCTTGTTATTTGGTGCGATTACGTAACGTATTGGTGATAGGTCTAGAAACCTGCCTATTTCCAACTCGACGGGTGCCAGGCAATCCACGCCGTAGATGACTTCCATCAAGACAGTACCCGCTTTAATCTTTGGATGCTTAATTGTGACGAGGGAGGAATTCCCCAGCTCCGAACTCGCGACCACATCCATAGCTTCACGGATTAATGGATGCTCCCAGGTAAGGAATTGAATATCGTCACGTGAAACTGCGGTCATCCGATCAAAGGTGACCGTCATCCCGTCCTCCTCCAGTCCCGGTAGGTCGCCAGTAATAAGCATCTCGGTGGGTCGTAGCACCCAGCTTGTCTCGGCGTGATAATCCTGGCTGATTCCGATGCGATCGAAGAGAAGTTCTGCAAAGTTAACAATTTCCTCCGGTCGCTCGCTCTCCTGAATAATTCGGATAGTCTCCGCGGCCTTCTTAGGGTCATGGGAGTTTAGTTCAAGCAGGCGATCCCGCACCTGTTGCATTGTCAGCTCAAGAGCCTCGGTTCTAGACCGTGAATCTTGAATAAGCTGGTTCAGGCCATCGGCGGACATTGCGAAGCGCATCGTTTCCAGTCTTTCACGGAACTCTGCGTAGACCGCATAACCTACCGCACATGAGTGGGTAAAGGCCTGTAGCCCCTGCTCTAGCCACTGGAAGTGAACGCTCTGCGCCGAATCCTCTAGGTAGGGAACGTGTATGACCACATTTTGTTCTTGACCAATTCGATCCAATCGTCCAATGCGCTGCTCCAGCAAGTCCGGATTCTCGGGAAGGTCAAAGCAAATAAGGTGCTGGGCAAATTGAAAGTTACGTCCCTCACTCCCGATTTCCGAGCATATGAGAGCTTGGGCACCACCGATATCATCGGCGAAGAATGCCGCTGCGCGGTCCCGTTCGACCAGACTCAAGCCTTCGTGAAATGCCGCACACCGTATCCCGGCGCGCAAATGTAAGTGATGCTCGAGTGCCAGCGCTGTCTCGGCTGAGTGGGCGATAACCAATACCTTTTTTGGGCGCAGATCACGCAGGGTCTGCTCGAGCCACTGCACTCTCGGATCGAAATCCAACCAGGCATCCGGGGGGCAAGTCGTTTCGGGACATAACAGATGCCTGCAGTCCTGATATTGAGCCGGAAGCGGCAATGGGTAGTCTCTCAGCTCCCTCTGGGGAAATCCGGACACAGAGCTTCGTGTGTTCCGAAAGAGCATCCGGCCAGTGCCATAGCGATCAAGCAACTGTTGGATTTGGCCGGTGGCGGGCTGTCCGCCATCGATGCCCGTGGGGAGCGCTTCCGGTCTCTTGCCCTCTTGCAGGGATTCGATCAGGTCGCTCCACTGAGCGTACTGCGCCTGCTCGTCCTGAAAGGACGCAAAATCGCTGAAGCGATCGGGGTCCAGTAAGCGCATTCTTTCGAAATGGCTTTCAATACCCGCCTGTTCAGGCGTTGCCGTTAGCAGGAGGAGGCCTTTGGTGGTGCGAGATAAAGCCGACACAAACTCAAACAGAGTGTCCGATGATTCTGCAGAGTTGAGGTGATGGGCCTCATCGACGATAACGAGATCCCATGTGGTGGCAAGTGCATTCGCCTGCATCATCTCGGAGGCAGCAAAGAGTGAGAAGGGTGTGAGGATAAGTTGTTCGCTGTCGAAGGCGAGTTCTTCACCATCTTCACTAAGTCTTTCATCATTGAAGAGTGAGAATGCCAAATTGAACCTACGGAGCATCTCAACTAGCCATTGATGCACTAGAGAGTCAGGGACTATGACGAGGACCCGATTTGCCCGTCCTGTCGCTAGCTGTTGTGAGAGGATTAGTCCGGCTTCGATTGTTTTCCCCAGACCTACCTCATCTGCAAGAAGAACTCTGGGTGAAAAACGCTTGCCTACCTCCGAGGCAATATAGATCTGATGGGATAGAAGCGACGTTCTCGCACCCAATAAACCCGCAACGCTGCTTGAGATGTTTCGTGCTCTGTGCCGAAGAGTTGCATAGCGCAAAGGGAAATCAGTGGGCTTGTCCAGCTGATTGTTGAGTAAGCGATCCTTGGGTGAGCTCAATCGAATATAGGGATCTATATCGAGCTCTGAGACAAGACCATTTTCTGCTGTTTCGTAGAATCGAACCCCGTCTGCTTCCTGAACATCCTTGATTAGATAGGAGCTGCCATTGACATGCTGCAGTTCATCGCCGGGGGAAAGTGACAGTCGTGTTAGGGGAGCTCTGTCGGTAGCATAAGTCCGGTCTTCCCCCACCGCAGGGAAGTGGAGAGTGACACGACGCCCCTCCAGTTCAACGATAATGCCCAGCCCCAACTCAACGTCAGCGTGACTTACCCAGCGTTGGCCAAGATGGAAATTGCTCATGCTGATCCAAAAAACAGTCTTTCACTGTTCTCTTTGGCGGAAACGAGGAGTGCGTCGACTTCTACGCCCTTAATTTCTGCGATTTTTTCGGCAATGAATGGAAGATATTTTGGACTATTTACTCTGCCCCTGTAAGGAACGGGGGTGAGGTACGGGCTGTCTGTTTCCAAGAGAATTCGATCCAGAGGCGTTATCCTAACGACGTCTCTTACATTATCGGCATTCTTAAACGTGCAAATGCCATTGAAGCCGAGTGAAAATCCGCTTTCCAAACAGAATTCAGCAAGTTCCATGGAGCTTGTAAAGCTGTGGATGACCCCACGTGCTTGCATCGAAGGCAGTGCATTCTCAAGTATCTCCCGGGTATCGCTATCCGCGTCTCGGGTGTGGATGACCACCGGCAGGTCCGAATCTGCCGCTATTGCCAGCTGATCCTCAAAGGCGCGTCGCTGGGCGGCTCGATCCGCATGATCATAGAAATAGTCCAACCCAATTTCGCCAACGGCAACGATCCGTGGGTCAGCGGCACCGGTGGTGACTCGTTGTGCCAGCGCGGCGTCCCAGTCAGCGGCTTCATGAGGGTGAATTCCCTGTGTACCCCAGATCTGTGGAGATTTTCTGGTGAGGTTCAGTACTGTAGACAAATTACCTTTTGACACCGCAATAGTGATGAAACGCTCGATGCCCACGTCGGCCGCTTGCCTTAATTCACTATCGAGATCGTCCGCAGTCAGATAATCAAGATGACAATGGGTCTCGATAATAGGGATCGTGAACCGTGGAATGGGTTTGCGGTCTTTGATGGGCATGGGATCAAAAGGCAGGGAGTGCGGCGCGGATTATGCCACAGCGCAGCGCCCTGTTGGAGAGCTAGTTGTTCAGCCGCGGTGTACCGTACGCATACGCATGTTCCTGACGGTATCAATGATTTCGGCCCAAAGCCATTGATGAAGGGCCGATCGCTGGGTTCTCTCATGAGCGACCAGTGTGTAGTCAATCACGGTAGCCTGTTCAGCGGGGAGGGGGAGTGCCACCACATCTCTTGTTGCGCCGTCGTTTCGGGCGAGGTAGGCGGGGCACAGCAGCGTGTAGTCGGTCTCCCGCAATATTTCCAAGGCCGTTAGGAGGTGTGAGGTCTCTACCATGCCTGTGCTGCCAAATACTTCTTGATAGCGATTCTGGATGGTTGACTCGAGGTTTTCCCGATCGGATATATAAAGGTTGATCGTTGGGTATCGCAGAACACTTTCGATAGATACGCCCTCCTCAACAAGGGGGTGCTGGCGCCGCACGAATATGGCTAGCGGAGAGCTTCCAAGTGGCTGAACCCGGTATTCCGGCGCGTAAGACGGTCGCTCAATTTGGATGGCGAAGTCTAGCTCTCCTGATGCAAGTTGCTCCAACTGGCCCTCTACGCGGGTGATTGTTTTCACTCTAAGCTTGGGGGCTATGGTTTGGAGCCTGCTGGCCAGTGAGGGCAATAGCGACAGACCAACATATTCGGAGATGGCGATGCAGACCTCTCCTTGATAGGAGAGCGGTGAAAATTCTCCCTCAGTCAGCAGATTTTCGATCGAACCCAAGACATTCTCCAAATCGCTGACAAGAGACTCTGCACGGGGCGTAGGCTGGATGCCGCGTTTAGAGCGGACGAAGAGGGGATCGTGGAAGGTTTCTCTTAGTCGCGCCAGGGTTTTTGACATCGCTGGCTGGGTAATGGCCATGCGTGAGGCGGCTTTTGACACGCTTCTCTCTTCCAGTAACACTTGAAGTGCAACTAGGAGATTGAGGTCTAGTCTGGCTAATTTTGTGATATTCACGGCGCTGTGATGCATTCCTTAGAAGAATGATCTTTATAATATAAATACATTTGAATTATGTAAAGCAATAGCCGACATTAGCCGTATCGAGTCTTGGCGGCCTGTTCAGCCTGTGGCTGGCAGGCATCCCCTCCAGGTCCCGAGTCTCCTTCAGCCCGTCCTCTGGACGGGCTTTTTTATTTGCTACCATGGTTACATGAGATTCCTCGCGTCCCGTTCGCTTCTATATTTACAGCAATTTCCTTCGCGTCTCACCTGCACCGTTGCGGTTCTGCTATGCCTTGGATTAGTGGCGCAGGTAGATGCGGATACCCCTCAACCATGGGGTATACGAGTCTTTGCTCAGGAGGCAGATCGGCCGCCACTACCACAGATTTTATCCCCCGAAGCCTTGATTCAGCTGGATTTGGCTGCCGAGAAAATTGCAAATATCGAGCGCGCGCAGGGGCCATACTCGCCTGATCTCACAGGTCCCTTGCTGGAGACAGCCCATATAGCGGCAGAATACGGCGAAATCGATCGGGCGATGGAGCTATATCGCTGGGGTCTCTATACCCTTAGAGTCAATCAGGGGCTGAATGCTTCGGAGCAACTCCCCGTCATCGAGCAAATGCTCGGGATTCTTCGCGCGAGCGGCGACTTGGAAGCTTATCAGAACCGGAGCGATTATTTATATCGGTTGATGGGGCGAGGCGCCAAGCCTTGGACTGATGATCGCCTAGTGGCTGCCGAGCGCTGGTTGCGGGCGCGTACCGAACTATTGGTTGCAGACCGTTTGGAGGGCCGGGAAAGTGAGCTCCTATTTCTACTTGAGCACGCAGAGGAACTCCGCAAGGAGGTGTGTGAGGATGAGATCTGGGCAAGTCGATTTTGTGCCCAGCTGACTCTCCGGCTGCTAGCTCTCCTTTACGTGCTGGACTATCACGTCGACCCTCTGGTGGTCGATCCGTACGGAAGCGTTCAGCGATCGAGCTATGGCAATTCGCTAGGGTACAACAACGATTTCAATCAAACCCCACTGGAGCAACGTCTCAGATCCCTCGAACAGGGGGTGCGGTCCAGAGGTAGGCGGATTCTTAATGACGCCCTCGAAATCACTCCCGAGAATAGTGCACTCACTCGAGCGCTGGCCGATTGGTCATGGTTCCACGATCGGACTGGTGAAGCCCTATCCCTGTACAACGACCTCATAAATCAGGGTGGTTACCTAGGACAAGAAGGCGGTAGGTCAGATCCGAGGCAACCGATGCCGATTCCAGCAACTCTGTTTGAGCCAAGAGACACCGCGCTTATTTCAAGAGAAGTTGAGTATTACGACATCACTGCTGTAGTCAATAAAAGGGGACTACTGAAGGATATCGATATCGAGCCAGTGGATCCTGATCGCACCTCATTACGTAGTAGGGGGGTGCGTCATCTTAAGTCCGTACGGTTCAGTCCCGCGCTCGACCAAGAGGGAGAGCCTGAGGACAGAGCAATAAGCATGCGAGTGGCTATCATCGAGTGAGAGCCTGGACTCGTTACTGATTGTTGATCACCAGTAGGGCGCCGGTCGCTTTTAGCTTGCCCTTTAGTGACCAGTCAATCACGTCCCCGCCGTGCTTCCGGACTGCTTTCTCAGCCATTTCATGGAAAGTTGGACGCTCAGGATCAGCGATAACGATCTGACCCACCCCTGCATCAATAGCTTTATCGATCATTTTGCCGACAGGTTTTACCAAATCGTCCCAGAAACAAATATCAGCTGCTACTAAGAGGTCAAAGTCTGCGAGCTTCTTCTTTTTCAGCTTTTCGAAACGGTCAACCAGATGAGTTGTTTTGACCTTGTTGAGGGCTGCTACGGCATCTAGGTAAGGAAAGACATCAGGATCAGCATCCATCGAGACCACGTCCGAGCCAAAACGTTTTGCAAACCAAATACCGGTAATGCCCCAGCCACACCCAGCATCCAACACGGCATTAGCACTATCTGGCGGATTTTTATGGAGGTAGTCCATGATTAGAAAACTCGATCGCCAGAGCTTCGTCCCATGGATAGACGGTTCATGTCCGGCACGTTTGACAGCTCTAATCGCCTTATGGCTCGCAGTTGGCATGACGACGCCGCGGTACTTTCTCTCGGTTACTCGCCCTTTGCTATCCTTTTTCTTCTTCACTTTGCTCACAATGGTTGAACTTCCTCTGCTTGGGGTCCTCGATCTCCAGTGCGGGTCACGTAACTCACCCGTTGACCCGGCTTTATACTGCGTTTGCCAAGGCCTTCTACGCTTCGAAAGTGAACGAAAACCTCGGTACCATCGTCGCCGGTAATAAAGCCAAAGCCTTTTGTGCCATTAAACCATTTGATGCTGCCCTGAGTTCGCTTGCCTGACTTGCTTTTTTTGGAAGTGGTTCTCTTAGGCTTAGAAACTGAGATCGAGGCGGTAACGCTTCCCACTACAGCCATCAGGACTAGAGCTGCTAGAGTGTCGTAGGGAAATTCGGGCATCAGAGTAAGAGCAAAATAAATCCCAACACCAAAGAGCGCATTGAGTAGAAGCCGGCCAATACCGGTGAGCTGATGTTGCGATGACATGAGAGCTATCCAAAAACGGGGACCCGGAGTTTAACAGCTTCGGGTGGTCTGTGGACAGCTAGCGCTTCACGACTTCCTCAGCCTGAAGCCCCTTCGGACCCTCAACGAGTGAGAATTCGACTTCTTGGCCTTCCGCGAGAGAGCGGTATCCGTCGCCTTGGATGGCGCGAAAATGAACAAAAATATCATCGTCCCTGTCGGCCATGGTTATAAAGCCAAAGCCTTTTGCGTTGTTGAACCACTTCACAACGCCTGTCACACGTTCGGACATAGGTTGCTCCGGGAAATTTTACCAGCACAATGTTTAACAGCACTTTGCCGCTATGGCAATCCCTCAAGTCTCGCTAATTGCGCTTCTACTTTGCGCAATGCATCCTCAGCCGCATTGAGCTTATCTCTCTCTGCCTCTACTACATCTGCAGGCGCCCGCTCAGCGAAGTTTGGATTGGCCAGCTTTTTAGCAAGGCGATCGACTTCGGTATTAAATTTGGCCAGATCTCTATTCAAGCGACTTCGTTCAGCTTCAACATCAATGACACCATCCATCGGCACGTGAAGCTCCATTTGGCGGCAAAGTGTAGACAGTGATGCCGGAATGGGCTCGTCTGAGGCCACCAGCTCGATGGTCTCTAATTTTGCAAGCTTGCGAAGATAGAGCGTGTTTTCAGCCAAGCGCGACTGATCTTCGGGGCTTGTGTTGGCGACCAGTACGGCCAGAGGTTTGCTCGGGCCAATATTAGCCTCCGCACGAATTGTGCGGAGGGCTGTCACCATGTCTTTGAGCCACTCCACTCCCGATTCCGCAGTATCGTCCTCGAGAGCTCCCTCGCTCAAAGGCCAGGGTTCCAGCATGATTGTTTTCCGGCATATCCCTATCCTTGCCGCCACGCTCTGCCAGATCTCCTCAGTGATGAAGGGCATGAGCGGGTGTAGCAATCGAAGGATTTGCTCTAGCAAGAAAAGAAGGGTTTCCCGGGTGCCCTGAACCTGTGCATCGCTTGCGTCCTCATCCCACAAAATGGGCTTGGATAATTCAAGATACCAGTCACAGTATTCATTCCAGACGAAGTCATAGAGTGTCTGGGATGCCAGATCGAAACGGTAATTCTCAATGGCTGTCGTGGTCTCTGTCGTTACCCGTTGTAATCTGCTGCGGATCCACCGGTCGGCGATAGAGTACTCGGCAACATTGCTTGACTGCGAGTAATCTTCTGTATTCATCAGTACGTAGCGGGCTGCATTCCACAGCTTATTGCAAAAGTTCCTGTAGCCCTCCATACGACTGATATCAAACTTGATATCTCGACCCGTTGATGCCAGTGAATAAAAGGTAAACCGCAGGGCGTCAGTTCCATAGCCGGGAATGCCTTCTGGGAAATGTTTCCGTGTTGCCTTCTCAACCTTTGCGGCCATTTTTGGCTGCATCATTCCGGCGGTTCGTTTCGCCACTAAGTCATCGAGCGAGATGCCGTCAATAAGATCGATGGGGTCGATGACGTTGCCCTTTGACTTTGACATCTTCTGGCCTTCGCCGTCTCGCACCAAGCCGTGAACGTAAACCTGATGGAATGGGACTTCGCCACAAAAATGCAGGGTCATCATGATCATTCGGGCGACCCAAAAAAAGATGATGTCAAAGCCCGTCACTAATACCGAGGCGGGGTGGAAAGTGGCGAAGTCATCGGTTTTGTTTGGCCACCCCAGTGTACTGAAGGTCCATAGCGCCGAGGAAAACCAGGTGTCCAACACGTCTTCGTCCTGACTAAGGTTCACTGAAGCTGGGAGTCCATTGGTCTTACGGACGGTCGCTTCGTCTACTCCCACGTAGACGTGGCCTTGCTCGTCGTACCAGGCGGGGATGCGATGACCCCACCACAACTGCCGACTGATGCACCAATCCTGGATATCTCTCATCCAGGCGAAGTAGGTGTTTTCCCATTGCTTTGGCACAAATTGAATGTCGCCGTTTTCAACGGCTGCTATAGCGGGGCCTGCAAGCTTCTTCGCGTCTACGTACCATTGGGGCGTCAGCCAGGGTTCGATCACAACCCCTGATCGATCCCCACGGGGCACTTTGAGCCGATGGTCATCAATCTTTTCAAGCAAGCCGAAGCTGTCCAGATCCGAGACGATTTTTTCTCGCGCTTTGAATCTATCCAAACCACGATATGCCACAGGCACGGCGTCGTTTAGCACCGCATTCGCATCTAAAATATTGATGCGATCCAGATTGTGTCGTACCCCCATCGCGTAATCATTAAAGTCATGTGCTGGGGTGATTTTGACGCACCCCGTGCCAAATTCGGGATCAACATAATCATCGCCAATAACGGGGATCGTCCTGTCGGTGAGCGGGAGGGAAATTGATTTTCCTATTAGGTGGGCATACCTTTCATCATCGGGGTGTACGGCCACGGCGGTGTCACCCAGCATGGTTTCGGGGCGCGTGGTTGCAACAACTAGATGACCCGATCCGTCCGAGAGGGGATAGCGAAAGTGCCACAGGCTGCCCTGTTCTTCCTCGCTGATCACCTCAAGATCGGAGATGGCGGTGTGAAGCTTGGGATCCCAGTTTACCAGGCGTTCGCCACGATAAATCAATCCCTCTTCGTAGAGCTTTATGAACACTGCCTGAACTGCATCAGACAGGCCGGGATCCATGGTGAAGCGTTCGCGGCTCCAGTCTGTTGATGCACCTAGGCGCCGCAACTGGCGCGTAATGTTGCCACCGGATTCTGCTTTCCATTCCCAAACTTTCTCAATAAATGCCTCTCGGCCGAGATCATGTCTGGATGTTCCGGTTGCCTCCAGCTGACGTTCCACCAGCATTTGGGTCGCAATACCCGCATGATCCGTACCCACCTGCCACAAGGTGTTTTTGCCAGACATACGGTTGTAGCGAATCAACGCATCCATGATGGCCTGCTGGAATCCGTGGCCCATATGGAGCGAGCCCGTGACATTGGGCGGCGGGATAGGGATGCAGAAGGCCTCGTCACCTCCTGCAGGTGCGAAGTACCCGGAGGCTTCCCAGTGTTGATACCACCGAGTCTCGATATCTGCGGGGGAGAACGTTTTATCTATTGTCATGCAGCCGCGAACCCCTCGCATTTATTGCGTTACAACTAAACATCATACTTCCCCAAAGGGTACCCCCGATCCTTGTAGAAACGCCACGCGGACCTTAGAGCATCAATACGATCTGTGTCCTGAGTCACTACCTCAGCCACACGTTCAAATCGCGAGAAGAAGGGCGGCGCGTTTACCGCAAGATTTATCAGAAACTGGTTATGCCCCACAGGCTCTTGCCCCCAGCCAATCGCGATGCGCTCCTCAGCTTCGGCATCTCCGAGGGAGTGGGGGAGGAAGCTGGCGGGTTTAGCTGTCCAGAGCAACGCACCCATGGCGGTTGCCTCATCTTCCGAAGCACTGTGAATGAAAACGCCGAGACCTTGTTTCACTGCCTTTTCAGCCAGCCGCGCCGCGATGACAAGACGGGCGTTTTCTCCATGGTCCTTGCTGATATAAAAATCGACTCGGGTCATACCTCAGTTGGCAGCGCGCCCTCTTAAATATTGAACGAGCATCGGCACTGGGCGCCCGGTTGCCCCCTTCGGGGCACTGCGGAAGGCTGTTCCGGCGACGTCCAGATGCGCCCACTTGTAGTCCTCGGTAAAGCGCGCCAAGAAACAGGCCGCAGTGACGCTACCTGCCGTACCAGTGCCAATATTCTGCATATCAGCGAATTTGGAATCCAGCTGGCGTTGGTAGTCATCCCAGATTGGCATACGCCAACCTCGATCACGACTTCTTTCGCCAGCCTCCAGAAGGGCTTCCGCTAAATCATCATCATTTGCGAAAATGCCACAGGCTTCATGACCAAGGGTAACTATGATGGCGCCCGTCAAGGTCGCTATGTCTACTACCTCGACAGGCTTGTATCGCCCCACATAGGTTAGGGCGTCACAAAGTACAAGTCGGCCCTCGGCATCGGTATTCAAAATTTCAATCGTTTTTCCGCTAAGACTGGTAACAACGTCACCTGGTTTAGTCGCTCGCCCACTCGGCATGTTTTCGGCTGCAGCAACAACGCCAACGACATTAATGGGCAGGGCCATGGTTGCAATTGCGTGAAGGGTTCCAAAAACGGATGCAGCGCCACCCATGTCGAATTTCATTTCGTCCATCTTGGGCCCGGGTTTCAGAGAGATACCGCCCGTATCAAAGGTGATGCCCTTACCAACAAGGGCATAGGGTCGGTCTTTTGCCTTGCCCCCACGGTATTCCATGACGATTAATTGTGATGGCTCGTCGCTTCCATGACCGACAGATAACAGCGATCCCATACCCAATTCGCGCATTTTTGCCTCATCAAGCACTGTTGTCTTAAGTGCTGAATGAGTTTTGGCTAATTCACGGGCCTGCTTTGAGAGAAAGCGAGGGGTGCATATGTTGCCGGGAGTGTTGCCAAGTTCCCGGGCCAGATTAGCCCCCAATCCCAGGGCTTCTCCGGTGCCAATCGCCGCTTTTACCTTGGGCACTGACAGTGAGCCGTCAGTGGTAATGCCCATCTTGCGCAACGCTGGACCGTCCACACTTTTTGTGAGTGTTCTGGTGTATACGTAGCAGGCCATCACTACCTGCGAAGCAAGGTCTTCGAGCGTGGATCTCAGATCCTCTGATGAGAGTGACATGCCCTGAAGAGTGACCATGGCTTCTTTGGCCTTAACTTTGGACAGTTCGCGTCCAGCGGCCTCGGCAAATAAACGTTGTGCCGAGCGATCAAATTTAGCCTTGTCACCACAGCCTATAAGCATAACTCGCTTAACACCCGCGTCTCCGGTGATCAACGCAGCCGTTCCTGAGGCGGCACTGAAATCGCCCAGCTTTAGGGTGTCAGCTATTTTTGACACTAACTTGGAGCCGCCGTCAGGCTTGATGGCAACACCCTTGCCACTCTGAAAAACAGGCAAGACGAGACACTCAGTGCGAATGGCCTCCAATGATGTTTTAGTCTTGGCGCTGAAAGTAATCTTGGTCATATTAACTCCTGACGGGTCGTGCTCGCCGAAAAGCGCGTAGTGTATGATGCCTTGGGCTTTAACAAAACCTGCTGACAGTGATTTGCCCACAGAGAACCTGACCTGCCATGAGAATTTTTCGTTATCTGGCCAGTGACGTGCTCACCCATACCCTTGCGGTGGCGGTGGTGCTGTTTATCGTTGTATTCAGCGGTCGTTTCATCCGCTACTTGGCCGAGGCTGCTGTGGGTGATATCACTGCGGAAATACTGCTGCCGGTAATGCTTTATCGGCTGCCAAGTTTTTTTGAGTTAATTCTGCCTCTTTCTCTATTTATTGGAATTCTATTGGCATTTGGCCGGCTTTATGCCGATAGCGAGATGGTTGTGCTGCGGGCCTGCGGCACCAGCCCCGCCAAGTTAGCCCGCCTAGCGCTTGTTCCTGCACTCTTAACCGCTTCGGTTGTTGCATTCCTCTCTCTTCAGGTAGCCCCCGATGGGTCCGCGCGGGCACGCTTGTTGCTCGAGACCCCTAAAGCGGCAGAAAACCTTCAAGTCCTAGCCAGTGGACGCTTTAAAAGACAGAGAGCGGGTCGACTGGTTAGTTATGCGGAGACCATTGACGACCTGGGCGTTATGCATAACGTCTTTGTTGCTGAGCGGAAGCCTGATGATCTACAGATGACCATCACATTGGCGCAGTCAGGCGAAATTGTCATCGATCCTGAAACAGGACGCCGCTATCTCGAACTTCGCAATGGATCCCGGCATCGTGGACATCCTGGGGCTGCCGACTACGAAGTAGTGTCTTTTTCTCAGTTTGGAGAACTT
This sequence comes from Luminiphilus sp., assembly GCA_964218505.1. Lineage (GTDB taxonomy): Bacteria > Pseudomonadota > Gammaproteobacteria > Pseudomonadales > Halieaceae > Luminiphilus. The sequence goes on along the minus strand of CAXPOA010000177.1, from coordinate 11,841 downwards.
ATCCCAGAAGAAGAAGGCAGCGTCAGGAGCACACCAAGGATTGAATCAGTCCCGACTAAAGAACTGCTAAATCGTTCAGACCCCAAAGCAAAGGCCGCGCTTTGGTGGAGAGTGTCGCTACCGCTACTCATACCCATTGTTGCAGTCATTGCGGTAGCGTTGAGCAGGACCGATGCTCGTCGAGGCAGATATGCCCGGATAGGTCCCGCTCTTGTGATATTTCTTGTCTATTTTATCGCCCTGACTCAATGCCGGAGCTTGATAGAGGCAGATGGTGGAGCTTGGCCGATGGTGGCAACACACCTGGCTTTTGCCTTTCTCGCTGTCCTTCTTCTGTTTTGGGAAGACCTGTCAAACCGGGTTCGCGGAGTCCGCCGTGGGTAAGCTGCAACGGTACATCAGTGGTCAACTATTTATTGCAATGTTGGGTGTTCTGGCTCTCATCGTAGGGCTTGATGCTCTGAGTGCGATCATCGACGAATTGGAGGATATTACCGAGACCTACACTTTCTTGGATGTGCTGATCTACGTCGGTTTCAGTTTGCCTCGGCGCCTGCAAGAGTTTGTCCCTTTTGCCGCGCTGATTGGCGCGTTGATTGGCCTTGGCAAGCTCGCCAGTAGCAGTGAACTTACGGTTGCACAAACCTCCGGACTTTCCTCCTCAAAAATAGGGCTGATGGTACTGCAGCCCGCACTCCTCATCGCAATTCTTGGGTTCACCGTGGGTGAGTTTCTTGCGCCACTTACAGAGCAGTTATCTGTCAGTCACCGTGCGCTAGCTCAGCGGGAGGATGAGGGCTTTGCCAGTGCAGCTGGAGTTTGGAGTAGGGAAGGCAACACGTTTGTTCATGTCGAGGCGGTTCAGCGTCAGGGAGTCGTTTATGGTGTCGAACTGCTGTCCTTCGATGGCGATAGAAATATGACGCAATCACTTAGGGCTGAACGTGGCAGTTTTCAGGGAAGTCACTGGCTGCTTGAACAAGTGGAAATGACCTTATTTGATGGTTCAGCGACTCGAATCAGTCAAGTGACCACCCATCGATGGGATACCCAGATCACCCCGGAGTTACTCGCATTAGAAGCTGTTGATCACTCAGGCTTACCTACACGACAACTGTGGCCCTATGCGCGGTATCTTGAGTCTCAGGGGTTGCTTTACCGAGATATCGAGTTGGCTTTCTGGCGAAAACTACTTCAACCCTTAGCGGTGGCAGGGCTGGTACTCGTGGCCATGTCATTTATTTTTGGCCCTCTTCGCAGTGGTACGATGGGAGCTCGCATTTTTGCGGGTGTTGTCGTTGGCGTGGTGTTTCGGATCTCGGAAGATTTCTTTGGCCCTGTTAGTTTGATTTATGGGTTTCCCTCGGTATTGTCCGCGGTGATACCGATAGTTTGCTGCTGGGTATGCGGCTTATGGCTTTTGCAGCGAAAGGCTTAGTGCAGCCTTAAGAAGTTTTGGGGAGCAGGACCATTTGCGTACCGCTGAGTTGGTCGTGCCAGGTACGTGATTCTCGGTCAAAAATGGCCCAAAGGTAGCCGAGGCCGCATGACGCAAAGCTCAACACCGACGCAGCGCAGCGGCCTAGAGCCTGTTTCGGGTTCAATAATTCCCCACTTGTAGTTTGGACCTTAATTCGCCAAGCCTGCATGCCTAGCGTCTGTCCGCTCTTACACCAAAAAATAGTAAAGAAGATAACGACGACGGCAACTGACGATAATTGCATCAGCCAGTTTGGCACTGCAGTTTCCTCAACGCTTTCAATAGGTCCGAAAATGCTGACCCAAACGAAAGCATTTGCCATGAGTAGGGGAGCTACCAAAAAGACGTCGTAGATCATTGCAAAGAACAGTCGCCACAATGGTGCTTTACTAGGGATCATCCGAACCCTCACCTGAATTCTGCACTAATGAGAGATGGTCTGTCTGTGGGTTGAGAGCTTCAATGGTCACAGACACCGAGGGAATTAGATCACCTGGCGCTGCCAATGAAAACTCTGTCATGGCTGTTGGCGTGGGAAGCTCTGTAGGCTCTTCGGAAAGTCTGCTCCCCGCCGGAGCCAGTGAAAACTCGGTGATTGGAGCAGGCTTCTCGTGGGGGGGTGGCTCATACAGGATCGTTTTATCACCGGGGTCTCGAGAGTCAAACTGAGCAGATTTTCCAGGGTTGGCTGGCTGGACACCGATACTTGCCGGCGCTGGTGCCGACTCTTCAGTCGCGGCCTCATGGTGGCGCTCTATGCTGATTTCAATGCCAATCGCTTGTAGCCGCTCCCTGTATTTCAACGCAGTGCTTTTGTCACAACCGGTTTTCACGCGGCGCCGTTTGCCGTCGACCAGCCGCCTGGCATCAGCTTCTTTGAGGGTAAAAAGCTCAACGAGGCCGTCAACGGCAATCTGTTCGGTGCCGTCACCAAGTAGCGTGCCAGTAAGATACACATCGTAGGTGTTGTCCATAACGCCTCCCTGCAAATTAACGACATGTCGTAATGGAATTGTCGCGGTGTTATTCCTGTTTTGCAAACCCGGGCGTCGGGGTTACGATGTCACGCCCAGCGTTACCATTCGATCCAGATCCGATATCCCCAATAAGAGAGTATGAATGACCATACAGTCCATTGTCGAAGAGCGAATTACAACAAACATCGAAAGCGCGGTCGTTGAGGTTCTCAATGAAAGTCACATGCACAACGTACCGGCCAATTCTGAAACCCACTTCAAGGTAACGGTGGTATCGCCAGCCTTCGGCTCTATCAGACGGGTTGCCAGGCATCAGATGATTTACGGACTTTTGCAGGATCTTATTGACGGCCCGGTTCACGCGCTGGCTTTGCACCTATATACCCCAGATGAGTGGACCGCGCGGCTTCAGACATCTCCTGACTCTCCAGATTGTCATGGAGGTGACGGTAGTACCCCGGCAGGATAGATCTCTGCGGATACAGGGGTAATCAAAAGGGTTCCCGCCTCGTTTCTCGCGGAAATGACACCAAAAATCTTTAGTTCGCCGTCTATCCAAACCAACGCTGGCCCCCCGGACGAGCCTTCACTAGCATCGCAGGTTGTTGTCAGCCAACCTTCGAATTGCCCCATGACGGCGCAATCATGGTCAATCGATAATACCTTTGTTTGGTCATTCTGCTTGCGGTTGTAGCCCGCAACCGAAAATACGCCCGGCATACCTGCTGTGATGGGCAGCCCTTTTGGTAGATTGGCATCGCTGCTATATGAAGGTATGAGCAAGGCCCAGTCAGCTTTCATAGAATCGCCGCTGGCAATCAACTTCAATGGTATCCATTCGCCTGAAACAAACCCCTCAGGGGGCTTGGTGAGGTCCCGTAATCCATCGAAACAGTGCCATGCGGTGAGAATGGTGGGTGGTTGAGTCGCCATCAGGGTTCCTGAGCAGAATTCAATCCGGTGCTGCTTGCGTCCATCAGTGTAGGTAAATACCGGTACTTTTAAGGGCAGCACGTAGGGTTCTAGATCTTCCAGAGCAGGGTATTTGTCATCTCCAGACCAGGCTGGAGAGTCAACTAAAGAACACAGCAACGCTGCGGCAAAAAACGTCTGCCACGCGACCGAAGCTCTGCGTCCTCGGCGAGCCAAAGAGGTTTTCAATTGACGGCTTTATTTGCTTGACGTGATGACATAAAAAAAGCCCACCGGCGTTCGCGGGTGGGCTTCCACATTTCTGCAGTCTTACATGGCCTTTGGCATTTTCTGCAAGCCAATCGCGAGCGCCTCTGTGTAAACCACCACGGCCATCTCACCGATGGATATGGCATCCAGTTTGGCGCGGGGGACACCGCCAATCGTGTGCATCTTGCCACGGCTATCTTTGATCATGAGGAATCCGGCATCGACATCGATCGCCTCAATAGTAACCACTGCCCTGATCTGCCGCGCAACACCGACGGCGGGGTGCTCGGGGGCTTCATCAACAACCCCTTCCTCTAATACCACCCAGGGATTGGCCAGCTCTTCTTCGGTAGGCTCCCGCGCCTCACCGTGAATAGACGCGAGGTACTCAGCAGCCACTCTGTCGCCAACGCTTAGGTCAGATACCTTTACCCCGTGCTCTTGAGCAACTACGGTAACCTGATTGCCTTCAGGCCCCTGCAGCGTGACTTCTTTTGTTTCATTATCAATGGCAACGATTTCGCCCACGATCGCCACGATCATCGCGCGGGTACCTTCAGCTTTCATCGCACCATGCCCTCCCTCATGGTGAGCAGCAAATGCTGGCACGGCCATGGCGATAAGTGCGGCGAGAAGTAATGTCTTGATTTTCATATACAGGCCCTGTTGTGTTGAAACTGAGGCGGAGACTTTAGCCGATTTGTTCCAGTCTGCCTACCGCCCGGCCTTTCAAAAAGAGACAACCCTCCCGGGGGTCAGGGCGCAAGCCAAAGCGTTTGCCCAGGCTGAATGTAAGCCTGAGTGTCGAGCTTATTGATCTTTGTAATATCGCTTACCCGCAAATCATACCGACGCGCAATGCTCCAAAGTGAATCTCCCGATCTGACGGTGTAGCGCCGAGGTCTCCGCTGCGGGGGCCAATCGATTTCCCCAAGACCGGCTATCTGAGCGCCCCCAGCGCCAGGGATCAGAAGGGTATCTCCAGCGCGGATGAGTGAATCCTCCAATCCATTTGTTGATTGAAGAATTTGTACCTCGGTGTTAAAGCGAGCGGCGATGGCGCCCAGACTATCTCCCGGGGTGATTTGATAACGGTGCCAGCTCATCTTCTCTTCGGCGCTCATATTGTCACGCGCCTCAGCGAGCGGGCCATGCAGGCGCTTGGGTAACAAGAGATCGTGAGGGCCCTCTGGTGGAGTTGACCACCTCAGCAAGGCAGGATTCATGCGGCGAATCTGCTCGGGGGGTAGGCCAGTGATAGCCGACACCTTGCCCAGATCCATTTGGTCGTGGGTATTGATGACCGACAGCTCGGTTTGTCCTGGGAGCGAGGGCCAAGGTTCATCCCATGCTTTAGGATCTTTAACTAACTGGGCTAAAGCTAAAATTTTAGGGACGTATCGAGCGGTTTCTCTCGGGAGCCGAAGATCCCATAGGGTAATTGGAGCTCCCTCATTCTCTCCCGCCCGCTCCATTGCACGGTGAACACGACCTTTTCCTCCGTTGTAGGCGGCAAGGGCCAGAAGCCAATCTCTATCGAATTCCTCATAGAGCTCTTGCAGATAGTTCAAGGCAAAGTCGGTAGCGACGACGATATCAAGGCGTGCGTCGTACCACCAATTCACTTCCAAACCAAAGTAGGCGGCCGTTGAGGGCGTGATCTGCCAAAGCCCTGCAGCGCGTTGGCTTGAGTAAGCCCAGGGGTCCAGCATACTCTCGACGATGGGTACGAGCGCCAACTCCATCGGCAGCTGACGCTGCCGGATCTCTCCAGAAATCCATTGCAGCAGTATAGGAGCCCGCTCGGAGAGTGTTGCTTGAAGGAATGGCTGCGACAACCAGCCGTTTCGCTCTGCGTCGATTGACGGGTGGTCGTAGCTCCAGTTCAGATCGTGGGCAATGCCTGCCCACAGATCTGCGGGCCTAGCAAGCGCATGACTTATCTCTGGGGGTATGGGGCGGGGCAGGGCGGTGACCTTCACCATCGCAAGCTCATCTGCCCTATTGTCTCGTTGGGGCGGGGTGGTGCACGCCGGCAAAAACGAGACAAGGACGAGAACAAGCCCGAGGACCGGTCGCCTTATTAGTGTCCCCATATCTCGCATAATCGAGCTTTTAATAGTTGTCTTTCCACTGTCGCAGTTCGGCAAAAACGATGTCCCCATCCTCAGGGATATTTCTGCCATGCAGCGTAAGTGCGTCGCGTATGGCGGGATCATCCCAGCGCATGAAGGGATTTGATGATCGCTCCCGCTCAATACTCGATGGCACTGTCGGCAAGCCCATAGATCTCATCTCCTGGCACTCCGTGGTTCTAGCCAATATCGCATCGTCCTGTGGCGCTACCGTTTGTGCAAAAGCCAAATTCGCGAGCGTGTATTCGTGAGCACAGTACACACGTGTCTCACCGGGCAGATCCCGCAAGCGGGCAAGTGACAGTCGCATCATGGGCAGTGTCCCTTCAAAGACGCGACCGCAGCCACCCACAAAAAGTGTGTCGCCGCAAAACACAGCCCCGCCCCCTACATAGGCGATGTGATCTAGGGTATGCCCAGGTATTTCCATCACATCGAACTGAGTTCCCAGTACATCAACCGCTTCACCTTCACCAAGGATAGTATCGATGAAAGGCATCTTCGTATTCTTGGGCCCCCAGACCCGACAACCGGTATGGCTAACCAACGCTTCAACGCCACCGATGTGATCGAAGTGGTGGTGCGTTATCAAAATGCCTTGCAGCTTAAGATTGTCTATCTCCAGTCGCTCCAGCACTGGGCCCGCATCCCCTGGATCGACAACAAACGCCTGATCCCCGCGAGTCAAGAGCCAGATATAGTTGTCGCTGAAGGCTTCGATCGGTTGAATTACAAGTTCTGCCATGAAAACCTTGCCTCACTAAGTGTTTTTGGGTTGTCGATTTCGGTGTCCGGCGCTATCTTCACCACATGATGCACCCGTCCAGAACATCAAAGTTTGCCCGATTATCACCGCGCGAGCGCCTGTACACTTGGTGTCGACAGTCTGTCCTTGGTCGGCGCCTGAGCGGTCAGATCGGCGGGGACCTCGAGCTCGTCCTCGACCAATGGTTCGGTTATCACCTCCTAATTATGGGGGATGATATGGGGTTGCCTGTGGACGATGCGACTCGCGTCCGTCATGTTACACGAGTCGTCTCTTCCCACGAAGTATCGACCGCTCATCTCGATATTGCTGAGAGAGCAAAGGCAATCAGGGGGTCAGGCTTCCTGATTGCGGACAGTGAAGATCTGCCTGTCGCGACTGAAAGTGTCGACGTTGTTGTCATGTTTAACTGCCTACAATTGAGCGCAGAACCTCATCGAATACTACGGGAGATCCACCGTGTGCTAACCCCAGATGGGCACGTGTTTATTGTCGACGCCAACGCAAACAGCCTCATGGGGTGGGTGTCATCGATATTGAGAAGACTGAACCTCCGACGGCATTCGACGGCGAAGCCGCTCTCTCTGGGCAAACTGGAGGACTGGCTCCGCCTTCTGAATTTTCAGATGGCACCTGCGCGTCACAAACTCACAGTGCCTCTCGCACACCGAGGTAAGATAGGACGTTGGTTTGAGCGGGTCGATCACTGGCTTGCCGACCACAACATACCGATCGGCTCTTACTATGTTCTGTTTGGCAATAAATCGGTATGGGGCTATGTGCAGCAACAGCCGCTTAGGCGCGTAAAGGCCAAAATGATGGGGCTTCCCGTTGCAAAGCCGGTTATTGGAGGTGCTCGCGGTATCTCTTCTCGTCAGTCAGTAGAACTTGTTCCTGACAAATGAGTACGGTCGAGATTTTTACGGATGGGGCCTGTCGTGGAAACCCGGGTCCCGGCGGATGGGGAGCCCTATTGCGCTCAGGGGACAACGAACGCGAGGTCTGGGGTGGTGAGGCCGAAACTACCAACAATCGTATGGAGTTGACCGCCGCAATAGAGGCGCTCAAAGCCTTGCGTCAATCCTGCGCAGTTAAACTCACAACGGATTCAGTTTATGTCCGTGATGGCATAACCAAGTGGCTGGCCAATTGGGAGAAGAATGGTTGGCGAACGGCGGGAAAAAAGCCGGTAAAAAACAAGGACCTTTGGCAAGCCTTGGCGGCAGAAGTTGCACGACACAACGTGCAGTGGTTCTGGGTAAAGGGACACAGCGGGCACCCGGAAAACGAGCGGGCAGATCAGCTTGCGAATCGCGCTATTGATGAGTTAGGGCTCGACCATGCGTCAAATCGTACTTGATACAGAGACCACGGGGTTAGAGGTTTCCCAGGGTCATCGCATCATTGAGATTGGGTGTGTAGAGCTAATCGATCGAAAGCTGACTGGCAGGCACTATCATCAGTACATCCAGCCCAATCGAGATATTGACGACGGAGCACTGGCGGTGCACGGCATTACGCAGCAATTTTTGGCGGACAAACCCCCGTTTGAGCAAATCACTGAGTCTTTTTTATCCTTCATTGATGGTGCAGATCTCATCATTCACAACGCACCGTTTGATGTTGGCTTCATAGATGCAGAGCTTAAGCGGTTTAATCCCAATGGGCCGTTACTGGCTAGACGCTGCAATATTATCGACTCGCTGACATTAGCGCGGACTAAACATCCCGGACAGCGGAATAGTCTGGATGCCTTGTGTCAGCGATATGAAGTGGACAATTCATCCCGAAATCTTCATGGCGCGCTGCTTGATGCAGAGATTTTGGCGGAGGTTTATCTCGCCATGACCGGCGGGCAGACTTCCCTTGTTCTCACCGATGAGGACAAGGATAGTTCAGATGGTGCGCAATCCGTAAGCCGGATTAGGCGGCTTCCTGCGGGGCGGCAGCCGTTGAGAGTTATCAAAGCCTCAGACCAAGAGCTTGAACGACACGAAGAAAAGCTGGCGGAAATGCGCGAGAAGGCTGGCCAGGTCCTACCCTGGCCAGCCTGAGGTACCCAATGGGCTCACTCTCATACCAGAGCCTTAGTTACGGCTCCAGGAAACTGTGCTGCCGCACACAGTTCATATAAATAGATAGACCCCGGCCAGGCCAACGCCACCCAGCACAACGGTGTATGGAAGCGCCATCAACACCATCCGACCGTATGACAATCGGATCAGTGGTGCCAGCGCGGATGTGAGGAGGAAGAGGAATGCCGCCTGACCATTGGGAGTCGCGACGCTCGGCAAGTTAGTGCCGGTATTGATCGCTACCGCGAGCTGGTCAAACTCCGCGCGAGTAATCTCTCCTGAATCAAGCGCCATCTTCACTTCGTTGATATAGACGGTGGCGACAAATACGTTGTCGGAAATCATTGACAGTACCCCGTTGGCCACAAAAAACATGGCGGGTCTGATGTGGGAGTCTTGGTGGAGGACCCATTCAATCACCGGCGTGAAAAGGTGTTGCTCATGAATCACGGCAACAATGGCAAAAAAGACGACCAGTAACGCGGTAAACGGAAGTGCCTCCTCGAATGCATGGCCGATTTGGTGTTCTTCGGTGATGCCATTGAATGCTGTAAGTAGCACGATCACCAAAAGCCCAATCAATCCTACTGCTGCGAGGTGGAACGCCAAGCCGAGTACAAGAATGATCGCCACAATTGCCTGAATTACTAGCTTAGCGTTACTCCGAGGATTCGCCTTGGCACTCTCCTTTGCCTCAAACTCCTCTAGTACCAATCGCACCTTCGGAGGCAGGGTGGCGCCATAGCCAAATTTTCCGCTTGCCTCCAGCGCAAGGCAGGTCAGCAGACCGCAGGCTAAAACAGGCATCGTAACCGGCGCCATTAGCAGGAAGAATTGCTGAAAATCCCAGCCTGCAACAGTAGCGATTAACAGGTTTTGTGGTTCCCCGACCAGGGTGCACACGCCGCCAAGAGCTGTTCCAACGGCGCCGTGCATGAGCAGGCTGCGTAAAAATGCTCTGAAACCTTCTAAATCGTCGTGGTGGGTATCGGTAATGTCGTCGTCATTGCCATGGTCGTGACCCTCAGTGGAATGATGCTTTCCTGATGCCACTTTGTGATAGACAGCATAAAAGCCCACTCCAACACTTATTAAGACTGCTGTCACCGTCAGTGCATCAAGGAAAGCGGAGAGCACAGCAGCAACCAGTGAAAACAGCAGTGACAGTACCTTCTTGGATTTAACGTTAAGCAGTATTTTGGTAAACACGAAAAGAAGCAGGTCTTTCATGAAATAGATGCCGGCCACCATAAACATTAGCAGCAAGATGACCTCAAAATTTGCCTCCGCCTCGTGAAAAACAGAATGAGGTTTTGCCAAGCCGATGACGATGGCTTCAATAGCCAGCAGGCCACCTGGCTGGAGTGGATAGCAGCGTAGAGCGAGGGCCAGTGTAAAAATGAATTCGGCGATTAAGACCCAGCCCGTGAAAAAAGGGCCGGCGGTGAAAAGTAAAATAGGGTTGAGAATCAAAAAAGCAATGATCGCTTGCTTATACCAGACCGGCGAGGGTCCCAGAAAATTATGCCATAAGGCCTGCGAGGTCGTTTCTTGCATGCGTAAACCCTTATCGTGTGTGTCGCCGCTATCTGCCGGCGGTCAAGTCCGGATCGAATCAGGACATCATTAGTTTGTAGTTGTGAAACCTGGAATGACTTCCTACCATGCGGGCTCCAGTAAGGAGCGCAGCATGCTAACAATACAGCCCGTATCTGAACCACCCTCTGGCACTGATATCCTCATACCTTTCGTCGGTCGGGAAGCGGTAGTTTCACTACGCGCGCCGCCGGATTCATTTTACACCCGGGACCAAATAGGCTCGGAGTTTGGCAGCTACCAACAGGAAATACCGGTTGGTTACTGGAACACCACGCCTTGCTACACCATTCAAGTGACCGAGCAGCAGCTGAATCTCATGGAGCATGCAAAAGGCAGCCTGTATACGCTTTTGGGGCGGGTTTCCGATCACGTTTTCGATGTTTTTAGTCGTGGCCTGCAATTACACCATTGGTGGCGGGACCATCAGTATTGTGGCCGTTGCGGTACGCAGACTGAGCTGCGAGATAACGGTAGGGCGCTGGGCTGTCCAAACTGCAGTTATCAGGCCTATCCGCGGCTAAATCCCTGCATCATTGTGGCAGTGACACGCGGAGATGAAATATTGCTGGCAGCGGCATCAGGGCGAAGAGCAGACTTTTACAGTACACTCGCAGGCTTCATCGAGCCTGGAGAGTCAGCAGAAGCGGCCGTTGCGAGAGAAGTTCGTGAGGAGGTCGGTCTCGAAATCAACAACATACGGTTTTTTCGCTCTCAGGCGTGGCCCTTTCCCTCCCAACTGATGCTTGGCTTCATTGCAGACTACGCGGGAGGAGAACTGGTGCTCGATACCGCCGAGATAGAGGACGCGGGGTGGTTCACCAGAGAGTCCCTTCCTCCGGTTCCGCCAACGGCGTCGATATCTGGGCAGTTGATCCACGCAGCACTTTCAGGCAAAACGAGTTTTTAAGGCAGACTCCGAAGAGTCTGAGCGGATGGAGTAAGAATGGAATTTCTAACTGAGATAGGGGTTTTTCTTGCCCAGGCAGTTATTTTGGTCATCGCCATTTTGCTTGTGGTTGCGGGCATTGCAGCCATCAGCCAGCGGCGGCGCAGCGCAGGGGGCGAGGGGCAAATTGAGGTCCGCCAGACCAATGAAAAATACCGTGCCTTTCAGGACGCGGTAAAAGAGTCTCTGGAGACACCTGAGGCCACAAAAGAACGGCTCAAGGCCGAAAAAAAGCAGGCTAAACTCGACGCTAAAGCAGAGAAGAAGCAGAAATCGGACACGTCCTCGATGGCCAAGCCCCGGCTCTTCGTTCTTCGCTTCGAGGGCGATATCCAAGCGTCGGCGACTGACAGTTTGCGTGAGGAAATTTCATCGATTTTGCCGGTGGCGCAGTCAGATGATGAGGTGTTGGTTTGTCTGGAGAGTCCCGGAGGGCTTGTCCATAGCTACGGGCTTGCCGCTAGCCAGCTGCAGCGCATAACTGACGCAGGGGTACCGCTTACGATTGCCGTCGATAAAGTAGCCGCCAGCGGGGGCTACATGATGGCTTGTGTTGCCGACAGGATCGTGGCCGCCCCATTCGCCGTGATTGGCTCGATCGGCGTATTGGCGCAAATCCCTAACTTTCATCGGCTTCTAAAGAAGAACGACGTTGACTTTGAGCTGTTGACCGCCGGAAAG
>CAXPOA010000176.1:0-5184 GCA_964218505.1 Luminiphilus sp. | reverse complement strand
GAACGATTTGGTTTTCAGAGATTTATAACAAGTTCGAGTACCATAACGAGCCCGAGAAGACCTCTGAAGTTTATAACAAGGAAGGATGGACCACGATTGGTGATGTTGGTTACTTAGACGAGGACGGCTATCTCTATCTCACTGATCGTCGTAACTTCACCATCATTACGGGTGGCGTCAATGTATACCCTGCGGAGATCGAGAGTGTACTTATTGGACACGAGCGGGTCGCTGACGTGGCGGTATTTGGCGTGCCAGATGAGGAGTTTGGTGAGATCGTGCAGGCAGTTGTGCAGCCCGCGCAGTGGGCTGATGCGTCTGACGATCTGGCGGCAGAGCTAATCGCTTGGCTGAAGGAACGCCTCTCTGTTATTAAAGTTCCTAAACGGCTGGACTTTACGGAGCAGCTGCCCCGAATGGATAACGGTAAGCTCTACAAGCGGCACCTCATGGAAGCCTATCGTAATCGCGACGCTTAAATTCTAGCGAACGCCTGCCATAGCAGCCCCGATTGTTATCAGGGTTGCTAGCACTGGTATTAGCACAGTGATGACGCCTACGTCCCGATACGCCTGCTTGTGGGATAGCTGGGTAATGGTCAGCATTGCCACCACGGCACCGCAATGGGGGAGTGAGTCAAAACCCCCACTCGCTATAGTCGCTATACGGTGAAGCACATCGGGTTCTATACCCATTTCGACATACTGAGGCGCTAGGGTCTGCATGAATATTTGTAGCCCTCCTGATGCCGAACCGGTGATCGCTGAGATCAAACTGATTGATCCGAAAACGCTGAGGAGAGGGGGAAGTCCCGAATCAACCGCCAAGGTCAGAAAAGCCTTGAATCCTGAAGTTTGAGTAACAACGCCCGCAAAGCCAATGACGGCGGCGGTGTTTATCAGGGGGAGAATGGCATCCTGAGTACCTTGCCCCATGACCGTTAGAGCGGCGTGACGAACCCGAGGAAATAGTAGGGCTGCGAGCGTGCTGCCAACCGCCAGTGCAATGCTGGGCCATATGACCGGCTGGCTATTTGCGAATGCCAGAATTTCGCCAATATCACCTCCAACGGTAATATTGGCTGCGACAAGGGCGCGGGGCAACATAATGATGAATAGCACGAGAACTAGCGGAGATAGGGCGAGCAGCCAGTGTGGCAACGATCCGGTTTGCGTATCAATTAGCTGATCCCGTGGGCCTGGTTCAAACCCCTCACCATTCAGGGCAGCTTTTTTTCGCTGATGCTCCAGGTAGCACATCCCTAGAGAAAACATTGTCAAACCTCCGATGATGCCGAGCCAGGGCGCAGCAAAAAGACTCGTGCCCAGCGCGGTGGCTGAGATGACATTTTGTATCGATGGTGTGCCAGGCAAGGCGGTTAGGGTAAAGGTGCCTGCGCCGAGGGCCAGAGCGGCACAAAAAAGACGTTTTGGAATATCGGCCTCTTTTAGCAGCTGTAGCCCCAGAGGATACATTGCAAAAATCACGACAAACACGACTACGCCACCGTAGGTAAGCAAAGCACAGGCTAACGTAGTAACTATTAGCGCTCGCTCAGCGCCCATTCGATTTATAAGCGCCATGGCGACCGAGGCCGCGGCGCCGGAATCTCCCATCACGCGACCGAAAATTGCCCCAGCGGTGAACAACAGGAAAAATTTGCCTGCAAATGTGAATGCGCCCAGCTTCCCTAAGGTAAAGCCAGTAAGAAGGGCATCCGCCACCGGGAGTTGATTGGAGGCAATGATGACGATGGCGCTCAGCAGCGCTGCAAACACGATGTCGACGCCTCGCAAGGCGAGCCAGATGAGTAAAAAAACGCTGGCCAATAGACCCACATAACCTATGAAATCACTCACTATTATTGCTCCAAATCATTGTTATTCTTCCAAAATTGATGGGCTTTTGATGCTCAAGCAAGATACCTAGACAATTCGTCTACCTATCCCTCTAGGAGGTATACTAACTCCTTACGACGTCCTGCCAACCGAGGTATTTGTGGGCAATAAACGTAAGCTGCGCAATCTTGATGCGCGTTTGGATGCTGCGGAAAACTATGAGCACTGGTTTGAAATCGCAGCGGAGCACGACGCCGCTAGCGGTATGGATCTCTGGCGAGCAGAGGAAGAGACGGACCTCTATGATTATGCGCAGATACGCTTACGACTCGATAGGCTAAAGGCGCTTCGAAAACGAAAAGACTTTCAAGGTCTTCTGTTTTCCCTCAATGAGGGAATCCATGGAAACATGGGTGGCATGGGGCAGAGCGTTCTTTACCGCATGGCCAAATGTGGCACCAAGCATCTTATCGAAGAGTACATTAATGAGATAGACGCTTCCCTACGCGTGCTGGCGGAGCTGGATGACGACATTATCCCGGCCCAGCAAAAAATTGAGTTCTTTTATCGGGCCAATATCTGCTTCGGTCGATCGGCGCTCATGTTGAGCGGCGGCGGTATTTTGGGCTTTCTACATCTAGGGGTGGTCAACGTCCTGGCGCAGCAAGGCCTGTTGCCCAGAGTCATTTCTGGCTCCAGTGCTGGCGCTCTCGTAGCTGGGGTACTTGGCTGCTTGAATGACGACGAGTTGCTCACGCTTCAGGATCCGACCTTACTTCACAGGGAGGCAGATCGTGAAGCGAGCTTCTTCCGCCGTATGCTTGGGGGAGGCTCCCATATTTCACTTGAGGATCTTGAGGCGCTGGTTGATCGACTAGTGCCTGATATGACGTTTCAAGAGGCGTACGCTAAAACTGGCAGGCAGGTCAGTATCACCGTGGCCCCTGCAGAGCCTCATCAGCGCTCCCGCTTGTTGAATGCGGTCGCATCGCCCAATGTGTACATCCGATCTGCCGTTATGGCGTCTTGCGCGGTACCCGGCGTGTTTCCCCCAGTGATGTTAATGGCCAAGAATGTGCACGGTGACGCTCAACCCTACTTGCCCGGCCGTCGGTGGGTAGATGGCTCGGTGGCAGACGATCTACCCGCCAAGCGCCTATCCCGGTTATTTGGCACCAACCACTACATTGTTAGCATGGTAAATCCCATCGCTACGGCTTTCCTTTCGAAAGATGAGGACAAGCACCCTCTCTCTAAAGCCGCCGGCACGTTTGGCGTCGGCGTTGGACGAGAAGTCCTAAATTTTTACCGAGGTATCGCCCAGCGACAAGGAGATAGTTGGCCGCGATTCAATATGATGATGCATGGACTTCACGCCCTCATGGATCAGGAGTACACGGGAGACATTAATATTATTCCGAGTTTTCGGATGGCCAACCCTATAAGGTTACTGTCTCATGTAGAAGATAAGCAGCTGCTTGAAATCGTCGAGCATGGCCAGCGAGCTTGCTATGAAAAAGTCGAGGCAATTAGGCGATGCACAGTCATTTCGCGGACACTGGAGGAAATCTTATACCGATTTGAGTACGGCGACCTGCGACCCGATGCGCGAAAGTATCGGCGCCCTCGCTCCTCACGGCGCAGACCACCCCCAACCAAACAACAACTTGAGATGCTCAAGGCGGGTTCAAAACCTGCCAAGGTGAAGGCGACAGGTAAAAAGAACAAGGGGTCAAAACTAGCCAACACGGGAAAGGGGGGTTCGACACAGCGAAGCCCTTCTCGTGTCACGCACTGATCCTCGATTCTAGCTAATGAAACTTAGGCCAAGCTCCGCGAGGGGCGTCATCAGCTTGCCGCGCTCGACGGCCTCGGCACTGGATGCATTGCCATCTAGGCCGCGCTTTTTGACCCCCTGCAGTATTGCCGCCAGGCGGAAAAAGCAAAAAACCAGATAGAAGTTCCAGTTCTTTATCTCGTCCCTACCGGTCCTTTCGCAGTAAGCCCGCACGTACTCATCATCAGTTGGTATCTGCAGTAATTCTCGGTCTACGCCTGCCATACCGGAGACCCCTCCAGTTGGTGGCAGTTGCCATGCCATGACCTGATAAGCGAGGTCAGCAATAGGATTGCCGAGGGTAGAGAGCTCCCAGTCCAACACCGCAATGATGCGTGGTTCGGTCGGATGAAACATAAGGTTATCAAGCCGGTAGTCGCCGTGAACCAAAGAAACCTTACCGTCGTCCTCGGGCATGTTTTCCGGCAGCCACGCTATGAGTTGTTCCATGGCATCGATAGTCTCGGTTTCCGAGGCCCGGTATTGCTTGGTCCATCGACTTACTTGTCTTTCGAAGTAATTACCCGGGCGCCCGTAATCCTCCAAACCGGCAGCGGAGACATCGACTTCATGGAGGCACGCCAAAACTCTATTCATGTCATCGTAGATTGCCGCTCGCTCTGTATTTCCGACCTCAGGTATGGCGGGATCCCAAAAAACGCGCCCCTCCAGACACTCCATTACGTAGAACATTGAGCCAATAATGGTCTCGTCTTCGCACAGTGCGATTGACTTAGGGACCGGGACATTGGTGGTCTGGAGCGAAGAAATGACCCTGAACTCTCGATCCACTGCGTGTGCAGAGGCTAGCAAGTTGCCAGGTGGCTTGCGGCGCAATACGTATTGTGCCCCCCCAGCCGTTAACTTAAACGTTGGGTTTGATTGTCCTCCGGGAAATTTTTCGGCAGTAAGCGGGCCATTAAATTCCCCGACCTGTTGGGTAAGCCAGTCTCGAAGTCGTGTGGTATCAAGTGTCTGTGTATCCATAAAAAATCCTGCCTCATTAGCCAGAATTGCTGCATTTCTGGCTCGCACCGGACTCCCCATACTGTTAGTAAAAAAATTTGAACCCAGAGTATGCTGTGGTTATGCTCCGCGAGGCAAGGCGCAATTGACAGGGCTTGCGCGGCGCGGCACGGCCGTGATGACACTGAAACCACGGAGACAGAATGACTCGGATTGACCACTTTAATGTAGCGCGTGAGATGGTGACCGCACCTGGGACACTTCTTGAGGTAGGCAATGTGGATGTTCGCGGCCAGTCCCTTCGCGGTTACGTCAATGCACCGGGCACCTTGACCGACTTGTGGCGTCTTGCGGCCGGTTACGGAGATGCCGAATATCTCATTTATGGGGAAGAACGCCGCACCTATGCACAGGCTGCTGCAGAGGTCGCCGCCTTCGCTTGCTGGCTGCAGCGTCAAGGCATTCAGCCGGGTGATCGGGTCGCCATCGCGATGAGAAACTACCCTGAATGGATGCTCGCACATTGGGCGATCAACGCCGTCG
>CAXPOA010000175.1:0-26373 GCA_964218505.1 Luminiphilus sp. | reverse complement strand
GCGGCCTGTTTGATCTAGTTGCAACAGAGCGCGTTGAAATTCTTCGGGGTCCACAGGGCACTCTGTTCGGACGTAATACCACCGGGGGCGCGATCAGCGTCACCACGAAGCGGCCTACCGGCGAGCTAGCGATCAATGCGCAGGCAACCGTCGGTAATTACGGTACCCAGCGTTATCGCTTCATGGCGGACCTGCCCAAGGTCGCCAATATCTCGGCACAGGTGTCCGCCAGCTATAACGACACCGACGGCTGGGCGGACAACCACTACACCGGCCCCGCCTACATCGTCGATAAGGTCCAGAGAGACTTGGGCTCAGAAGAGAATATGGCATATCGCCTGGCGCTTCGTTGGGAACCCACTGATAACTTCACGATCGACTACGATTTCATGCACTCTGAGATCGACACGGTTCAGGTCCCCAGCCAGATCATTGCTGTTCATACCACCACAAACAACGGCTTTAACGTCTCGCCCGTGCCCTATACCTATCTGGGCGGCGAGCTCTACCAGCAGATGGCGGCCAACGCCAGCCTCAATGATCGACAGGAAGACTTCAATCTCGATGGCGTAGGCCTCAACCAGATTGATGTTGATACCCACACCGTCATTGCCCAGTGGGATCTCAGCGAAAATGTCACCCTCAAATACCTGTTTAGCGACAGAGAAATGGAGGGGTCGGACACGGGCACAGAGCTAGATGGTGGCGCGTACATGGCACGTGACCTGTTCTACGGCGATTTCGCTGGGGCACAGGGCCCGGTGGCAACATCACCTTTCTGGGCGGCCACCAATTTCGAAAGCGTTGAAGCACAGACTCATGAGCTCCAGATTATCGGCAGCGCCATGAACGATCGGCTGTTCTACACCGGCGGAGTTTTCTTCCTCGATGAAGAGACTTACCAGGACAACCCCCAGACGCCCGCCTTACCCATCGAGTTCCTTCTCGGTAATCCTGCAGCGGCAGCGTTGATTCCTCTCTATCAGGCCTTTGGCTATTGCCCGGGAGAGTTTGGTCGGCCTTGCATAGGCGCACAGCGTCTGCCCTTTGGCGTGGATGCGGGTGTGCTGGGCGTAACCGACTTCAACTATGGCCAGGAACAGGAATCCATGGCGGTTTACCTGCAGGGTACCTTCAGCGTGACCGACTCCTTGGACATTACCGCAGGGATTCGATACACCGAGGACGAGAAGACAGCTTTCCTCTACAACGAGAACAACGGCCCTGGCACCGCACGAGCGAGCGAGGAATGGGATAACGTCAGCTACCTCGCGAACGTAACCTATCACCTTAACGAAGACATCAACGTGTATGCCAAGTACACCACCGGCTACAACGCAGGGGGCTTCAACGGGCGAGCCGCGAGCGAGGCAAGCTTCAAGAAACCCTTCAACGAGGAAGAGGTTGCTGTTTGGGAGCTGGGTCTGAAATCTGAGTGGCTGGACAATCGTCTTCGATTGAACGTGGCACTGTTCTCCAATGACTACACTGACGTTCAGGTAGCACAGTTTGAAGCTGGAGCCGGCGGTGCCTCAAGTAACGTGGTAAACGCCGGTGAGGGAACCCGTGAGGGCTTTGAGGTTGAACTCCTCGCTCGGCCCACAGCAGGCCTCACCCTGAACGCGTCTTACGGCTATCTGGACGCATCGTTTGATGAGTACCTCCAGCGCAACCCGGCGACAAACCAGCTCGAAGATATCTCAGGTATTACCCAGGTTGGCTATAGCCCGGAAAACACGTGGAATGCCGGCGTTCAGTACGACTTCGGTGACATGGCATTTGGACAGCTGTCCATCCGCGCCGATGTGTCTTACTTCGACGAGATTGTTTTCCACCCCTATCAGAACGACTACACGCCAGCAGATGACTGGACACTTGTCGGTGCCCGGGCGAGCCTGAACGACATTCCACTCGGGTCTGGCAGCCTTCGTGTTTCAGTGTGGGGCAAAAACCTGACCGATGAAGAGTACCGAGTGTTCGGTATCGACTTTGGCGCGCTCGGCTTCTCGAACGCTCAATTCGGCACCCCTCGCACTTACGGTATCGACTTTGTCTATAACCTCGACTAACTTCGAGCACTACAGAAAAAAGGGGGGCCAAGCCCCCTTTTTTATTGCCTTTTTTAGTACCCCTATTATTGCCTGGCCTGGCCCTGCCTAGCTCACCCAAACAAATCTGGGTGTTCTCGGAGCACTCGCCTTGCCGACGCTTCCCAGTAAAAAGGAAACCCATTGCCATCAATCATCCCGCCGACCACTGAAGCGACCTTTTCTGGCAATGGAGATCCTCCCCCAACCAATTCAACCTCAAAGGCAACACGGCTTCGCCACTCAAGGGTTGCTGCACGCAAATACGCCTGCTCAATGGAATTCCCAACGACAAGGACGCCGTGATTAGCCAATAGCGCCCATTTATGATCACCAAGCAGCTCCGCGCAACGGGCACCTTCACTTTTGTCATTCACCGGCGCGTTGTATTCATCGAGCACAGGTAATAGGCCATCGACCTGGGCCGAGGTCTGATCATAGATTTCGGGTGCCCGTCCGGCATTTGCCCAGAGGGTTCCATAGCGAGAATGATTGTGGATGATGACGTTTACATCAGGACGGCGGCTGTATATCTCCGTATGCAGGTTTATGGCTGGTGTAATGTTCCAGCCACCAGATAGCACCCGACCCTGAGCATCAAGGGTGAGGATATCCTCTTGACCCAGCTCGTCCCAGGCCAATTCCCAGGGATTAGCCAGTAATGTGTCGTCCGCCTGACGCCAGGTGATATGCCCCGCGATATGGTCGTTGTAGCCCTCTCTATAAAGTACCTGACACAACAGCGCCAGTGATGACCGAGCTGACAACGTTGGCAACAACGGCCGTTTCGGTGGGATGGGCGCCAGTGTCGCCATCAGATCCTTGTCCATACCTCTACCCTCTCCACCGCGACTGCCGGAGGTTGCAGTCGAATATCCTCTAGATGATCGTTGTTCTGTGAATTAGTCGCTCATCACCGGGCCTGATTCCCGGCGCGCAGTGCATCATGCGCCAGTTATCCCACAAAATAATGTCGTCCCGCTTCCAGCTGTGGTGATAGGAAAAACGCTGATCGGTGACCTGATCCACCAAGGACTGAAGCAGCGCATCACCACCCCCCTCCTGCCGACCTTTGATGTGACTTAAAAACATGGGGCACACATTCAACACCTTACGGCCGCTTACCGGATGGGACACCACCAGCGGGTAGACACTGTCGGGAAAATCCGGGAAGCCCACGTCGGCGGGTTTATCCGGCGCACCGGGCCCCGCGACATACTTTGATGTATCCAGATAGGGCATTCGATAGAGATTAACCTCGAACCGATACACCACCTCCAAATCCGCGATGTCGCTCTTTACCGAGTCTAACAACGCATCATAGGCAGCTCCTCGATCAGCAAATCCGGTCTGCCCGTTACTTTCCGGGAGCACAACGGCCCTAAGCACAGCACCCAGATTTGGCTTTCCTGAGTAGATGAGATCTGTGTGCCAACCCAACCGACCGATCCAATCTTCGCCATCCCAGGAGGACGTCGGATTGGTTTGCTCATCTTCACTGCTTAGCTCGATCAGCTCGGGATGATCCTTGTGCCGAATGCGTTTAAGCGGGTGGATCTCGAGTTCACCAAAAATACGGCTGAAACCAATCTGCTGCGAAACCGTCTTACACTGGCCGCGGAGCAGAATCAGACCATGTTCTAGCCATAGCTCCCTGAGCTCATCTGCGACGGAGGCCTCGAGAGGCCGCGTCAAATCAACGCCTTCTAACGCTATGCCAACATTATTTGGGAGTGAGGTTACCGTGATCATGACGTAGTTATCCTCCCTTCAGGCCGGCACAAACTGAGGCGCCATGTATTCGTTTCCATCCACCGTCCTTATCACATCAAAGGTCACCTGAAGCACCATGTCACAGACCAGCTCACGGCGAAATTCAGGGCTAATCCAGGTCACCAGTTGCACCCCCGGTGCGTCAAGGGGTTCGACAATCGCGGGGATGTAGGGCACGGCGATGTGTGGGTTAAGCGCCCGCTCCACCACGGTCCATGACAGAAGCCGTGCCTGACCATCAATATCACGCCAACTGGTTACTCGATTGCAATCAGTGCATTGCGCCTTCGGGTACCAAATGTCTTTCTCGCAGTGGGTACAGGTACAGATAGCGAGCCTGTTTTCAGCGGCAGCTTGCCAAAAGGGTCCAGCAAGCTCGTGATTCAGCAAATCGAGTTGTTCAAGCATCGCAGCGCAACACCAAAGTAGACGCCTCTTCTGCGGTAAATCCCGCATAGGCTGCCACCTCGGCTCCAAGCACTTGATTAGCTGCCTCTCCTCGCAGTTGCCTGACAAGTTCTACAACATGGGAAATACCCAGAACATAGGCATGGGACAGCAGACCACCGTGAGTATTACAAGGAATACCCCCCTTCAAGCGAGTCCGTTCGAAATGCAAATTACCCTCTGCCACGTATTCTCCTCCCGCTCCTTTCTCACAAAATGCCATATCCTCGATTTGCATTAGGGCTGTCCCCGAGAAGCAGTCATAAACGCCAATAACGTCGATATCCTTTGGTGTGATATCTGCCATCGCATAGGCCCAAGGTGCCGAGAATGTTTGTGGGGTTGCGGTAAGCTGTTTTTGCTGGCTGATGTAAGGAGCACCCTCGATGACCCCTCGTCCAACCCCCGCCACCACCACAGGTGGTCGGGCACAATCCCGAGCACGCGGGGTCGAGGTCATAACGAAGGCAGCGGCCCCATCAGAAATCAGGCAACAATCCGCCACGCGAAAAGGATCAGCAATCATCGGCTGCTCGAGATAGGCCTCCATAGGTAGCGCCTTTTCTCGTAGCGTAGCACCTGGATGAGTACTGGCATGCTGTCTGAAGGTGATCGGAATCGCAGCCAACTGCTCCTCTGTGGTGCCGAACTCGTGCATATGCCGGCGCATAAAGGTTGCAAAATAAAGAGGCTGAGGATGCCAACCGTAAGGCATCTCCAGTGCCGACTTCAGTGGCTCAGAGGCATGCCAATCACCCGGTGAGGCACTCCCCTGCTGCCGTGCCGTTGCCCAATCCACTGCAAAAACATTCACTATTACCGACGCCTCTTTGGCCTTGATGGCCATGGCCGCATCATGAGCACAGGTTGCGGCCCATATCATGGCGCCACCTTGGTCGCTAAACCAAATGTCCTGAGTAGTACCAAAGTGATCTCGGTAATCCTGAGGCTCGAGCTGTTTGGCAATACCAAAGCTCACCATGAGTCCGTCAACCTCACCTGGCAAAATCCCCGCGTCTTCCAAAGCTGCCTCGATGGCTTCAAGTGCCATCGCCTTGTTGTCACGGTTGGAGGCACCGGTAAAAGCCGTTTCCCCGACCCCAACAATCGAGATTTCGCCGCCAATATCGGAAAGCTCTATTGCCTCACCCCAGTCATGGGTGCCCGCTCTTTTGCTTAGATAGCTTAAGGATTTTTGCGTCATCGCTCCGCCTTAAACCCCTGCGCTGTAGCATCCCAAGTGCACGACGTCACACCGCGATCACGCAACTTGTGTTTCTGTATTTTCTGGGTGGGTGTCAGCGGTAGCTGATCCACAATTTCAATGTAACGAGGCACAAAGTAGTAAGGCGCATTATCGTTAATAAACGTCGCGAGGGCTTCCTCATCGAGGTCAGCACCTCGCTCAAGCACGACCGCAAGCATAATCTCGTGTTCAGCCTCTAACTCGGCAGAAGTAATGCCAAAGGCCGCGGCCTGGGTGACCGCAGGATGCTTCAAAACCACACTCTCGAGAGCGAGAGAACTCACCGATCGACCCTTGTATCGAATCAGGTCGCTCTTCCGATCGACAAAGAAATAGTGGCCGCCTTCTCGCCTGAGCAAGTCACCCGTGTGATACCACCCACCTCTAAATGCGTTGGCATTTGCGGAGTCGTTTCTAAAATAGCCGTTGAACAACACGTGAGGGGCCTTTTCCCTCACACAGAGCTCACCCACCACACCATCGCCCACCTCTGCGCCCTCATCATCAAGAAGACATATGTCAATATCTTGTGCTGGCACACCAAGGCTATTCTCAGGCCAGTCGACCTGGCCATCATCACACCGCCTCAACAGATACATGATCTCGCTCTGGCCAAATCCCTGATGAATAGATTCGATACCAAAGCGTTTTTTAAAGGGCCCTCTTACGCTGTCCGGCATCGGCACCATATTGGTACTTCTAAGCGGGTTATCTTGATCATCTGGGCGCTCAGGGGCCTCCCATAAAAACATGTGCATAGCGCCCAACGTCAGGGTATGACTCACCTCATACTTGCGCACTTGCTGCCAGAAACCCCCAGCGGAAAATGATTTGACAAGAACGCAGGTCGCCCCCGTAAGCAGAGCGGGATAAATATTAGAGACCCACGCCGCTGAATTATGAAGTGGCAAGACATTAAGCGTGGTGTCGCCGTGCTTCATTCCTCCCATGTAGACCGCGCTCAGCGCACTACGAATCCACGTGTTATGACTTTGCATTACGCCTTTGGCGTTTCCTGTTGTGCCCGACGTCCACATCACCGACACCGTATCGCCGTAGTACAAACCGGGCCTTGGAGGAGACGCATCATTCGATCCGACAGGGGGTAGCGCCTGTGTAGAGACCACCTTTGTATCCAACTCATCGAGATCAGCTAATCGACCCTCAAACTCGGGGCTGACCACGGTTATTTTAGGCGCGCTATTAACCAAGGTACCGTGGAGCCAATCTCCTTTGTAATCGGTGTTTATCGGTATCCATACCGCACCTAGAGAATTCGCAGCCAGCGTCAACGCAACGTAGTCAATGCAACTCGACATCAGGAGGCAAATTCGATCTTCTTTGCCAATGCCGCTCTGGTGCATCCAGAGTCCATAGCAATCCACCAAATCCTGCATCTGCCTGTAAGTGATCGCGGATTCTTCGGTTTTAATAAAGCAGGTATCGGGATAACGATCTGACTGATAGCCAAGGATCAGGCTCAGCAAGCGGCCATCGGGCAACTCAAGATTCAAAGGCCAGTCTCCGCGTAAAATTGCGTCGCCCATTTTCGATACTTGGCTATAGGTCCGTCCCCGTCACACAGGACAGGATTGGGTTCAAAACGCTTGTGCTCCCAAATTTTGGCGTCGTCCAGCAGCTGACGATTCACCTCTTTATTAAAAGCTTCTCCTATGCGATCGATTTTTGGGTCCCTATCAGGATTCTTCCAAGACACATGAAACAACTGCTGAACCGTGCCGTGGTCCACCGGGCAATTCGTCGTAAGCATGCAGACATCAATGAGCGTTTCGTAGCGCACCTCAGCCCACCCAAAACCATAGTTGGTGGTTTTGAGTGTCCCTTGCACTGGTCCACCGGAACTGGGAAAAAGTTGAGTGCTTTCCATGATGATTTTGAATGGCTCAAAGTCAAAACGGCCGTACTCAGCATCACCGGGATGCCCATGTACGGTGACAAAATGCGCTGAGTCTGCCGTGTTTTCGCCCATCTCCTGAAGACAGGTTGAGATAGTATGGCTTGTCGAAATGGGACTCGTGTAAGCCTCGCTGGCAAACTCCTCCAGGTGGGGCAATTCATATAAGGGGGCGTCATTCTGAGGGTGGTACCACCCCATAATGATGCCGTGGCGTTCGGCGAGCGGATAAGTCCGTACACAACCTCTCTCGTTGAGTCGCTTTGCATACGGTATCTCAACAACCCGACCATCAGTATTAAAAACCCAATGGTGGAAAGGACATTTGATGCCCTTTTCCGTCACCTCTCCGCCGTGACCAAAATGCGCGCCCAAATGCGGGCAGTAGGCATCCTGCAGTACGAAGTCACCCGCGAGTGATCGCCACAGCACAAGCTCCTGACCAAAGCGGGCAAGTACCTTTTGCTCACCGGGGCTTAGATCAGCGGTGAACCCAATATGAAACCAACCGAAAGGAATGGGGAACGGAAACCTCTGAGACTGACTCGTGCTAACCAATGGCACAATACACCTCGCGCTTTTCTGGTTATTAATTGTTTAAAAAGAGAATCCATAGCGTCAGATTACTCCACACACCAATATAGGGAATCATGCATTTGAATGCCATTCGTTAGCCTTCCCTGCTCCCCCTCATCAATGTCAGGCGGTACACTGGGCCAAGAACACGCAAGCAAACCCTGCTCCGGAGATTTACGTGGATCTAACGGTACCGTCTCTAATACAGCTCGCTGAAACAGAGGCTTCAGGGTCCCTAGACCTCACGTCCTTTGAGTCCGAAATTCTGTCCCGGCTGCTGGAGGCGCTCAACAGCAGCGGGAGACTAAATTCGGCGGGAATTGGCTTTCATCGCCAGCGGCTTGTGGACATTTTCACGAACCGGATTGCCATCGAACAATGGTTCGCGCGCTATCCGGAGATAAACGAGGAACACATAAGCGATCCGATTGTCGTGGTGGGCTTACCCCGAACAGGAACGACCTTGCTACACCGTACCATCGCCGCGGACAGTCGCCTGCTGGCACCCCTATGGTACGAGGTGAGAAATCCTGTTCCCCTCTCTGAAAGCTTCGTTGAGAGTGACGCCAGAATTCCCAAAGCCGAAGCCGAGGTAGCCGCTATCCTGAGCGCATCGCCGGAATTAGCTGCTATTCATCCGATGGATGCAACCGCTCCGGATGAGGAAATCATGCTTCTGGAACACTCGTTCATGAGTACGGTGCCCGAGTGCTACGCCTACCTGCCCGAATTTGGCAACTGGCTTTATGAACAGGAGCAGACACCCGGCTATGAATATCTCTACCGTCTACTGCAGTTCCTGCAATGGCAAAAACGTCAGCGGGGATTGACGGGGACCCGATGGTTATTGAAAACCCCGCACCACCTGCATTACCCCCATTCGTTGGCAAAGGTATTCCCTCGTGCAAAGGTGGTGCAGACCCACAGGCACCCGCTGGACGTCATCCCGTCCTACGGCAGTATGATGTGCGCGTTAGCCGCACCGTTTACCGATCATCTGGATCGAGCAGCCATGACAGCGCACTGGGCTAACAAATGGCAATGTGGTTTGAGCGCAACGATGGCAGCGCGCGCCGATGAAGGGCTCTCTCTCGATTATCTGGACCTCGCGTTCACTGATCTGCTGGCAGATCCAAAAAGCCAGATAGAGCGTGTTTATGACTTTATCGATGAAAACTTGACCGAACGGGCGCTGGAGGAAATGACCTCATGGCAGGAGTTGAATACGCGGGAAAGTCGCCCTGAGCACCATTACACCCTTGAGGAATTCGGCTTGTCAGAGGGCCTCATCAACGAGCAGTTCAGCGCCTACATTGGCCATTATTTTTAACGCTCCCTCAGCGAGAGAACCAAAACAGTCACCCCATCGCCTCAACATGCGCCTTAAGCGCAAAAGCCGTGTCATCGAAAGCACGCTTCACCCAGGGACCAGCAAAACGCATGACGTGTATACCGTAAGGGCCCAGAAACGCGTCGGTCGAATAATACTTACACTGACGGTCGCTCAGAGATTCGACAATTTGATCCCGGCGAGCCGGATAGGGCCACTCGTCAACCCAGGGGGCTTCCCAAGAAAGTAGGTTCGGGGCATCAATGGCACAGAACAATTCGGTATTTTCAAAGAAACTTCCCGGTTCCAAATAGTTCTTGAGCGTCATCTTGAGAGGCTCTCCGAGAGCGAGGGTTCCCTCCGCTGCCACACAGAAAGGATTCCACTCTCGATAGCCCCCAAAATCTACCAACACATCCCAGACTTTTTCAGCCGGCGCATCAATGACGACTCTTTGCGACACCACAACCGCATTGGGGTCGTATGCCAGCCTGTCTTCTTCTTTCACATCAACACTCCTCTAACGTCACGGCTAGGGCGCCATGTATTCGCCGCCATTTACATCGACCGACGCCCCATTGATGACGCGAGAATAATCAGAAAGGAATGCCAGAACCGCGCGAGCACAATCCTCCTCGGGAGGAATAATACCCAGTGGAATGCGGTCAGTAATACTCTTAACCACGACATCTCGTTCCATCCCTGCAGCCACCTGAGAGTCAATGTAGGCATAGACGGGCGCTCCGCCAATCCAGCCCATTCGAAGGGCGTTGACGCGGATGCCGTGCTGGCCAAAGTCATTGGCCATGTGACGCGTAAGTGCATTGAGCGCACCTTTGCCTGCCGCATACATTGCCTCACCCGCAAAAGGCTTGACCGTAGACTGGGTTGACACATTGACGATGCTACCCCCACCTACCGCCTTCATGTGTGGCAAACAGGCCTGAGCCATGCGTAAAGCACCCTGGCAAATGACGTTGACCACCTCCCCTACCTTATCTGGATCAGCGACATCAGCAGGAGCCCAGTCACCGTGGATATAGGCGCTATTCACCAAGCCATCAATCCGACCGAATCTGTCTGCGCCCGCTGCGATCAGTGCATTTACTTGGCTGGTATCTGCAACATCGGTCGATTGTGCAAATACCTCACCACCGGATGCCTCAATGTCGCGGGCAACCTCAGCCAAAAAATCCTGGTTGCGAGCTCCCATAATGACAGCTGCACCCTCAGCACAGGCCAACTTGGCCATCGTTTGGCCGAGACCGGGACCAACGCCACTAATTACCACCACTTTGTCTTTGAGCAGCATGTTCACTCCTGCATGTCGCTGTTATTTTCATTATTTAATGAAGCTTAGCCCAAATTCTCCAGAGCCGTGACACGTATATTCGGCCCATAGTCTGACTGAGCTAGACGAACTATTTGATTCCCGCTTATCCTCGCGATCTAGCGACCCGGGCAAGATGTTTTGGGGCCAACGAGCCAGGTGCTCCATCGATAAACAAACCATAAGAAAACGGACACGTCGATATGACCGAAACACCCAAAAGAGTGGTACTGATTACCGGGGCAGCCGGCGGACTAGGCCAGGCCAGCGTAAAACGCTTTGTTTCGTCGGACCATATCGTCATTGGAACCGACATCAGGTTGAGGGAGGATCTGTTTGCTCATAGTCAGGTGATCTACCAAGAGGCAGATATCACATCAGAAGCGGACTGGACGCGCGTAATTGAAATGATCAAGTCAGAAATAGGCCGTCTGGACGCACTCATAAACAACGCTGCCATACTCATGGCTTACACCCTTGAGCAGCACACCCTTGAGGACTTTCGACGCATTATGGATGTTAACGTGAGCTCTGTTTTTCTTGGGATGAAAATGTCTCTGCCACTGTTAAAAGCAAGCCCTCAGGGATCAATAGTAAACCTGTCTTCCTCTTCCGCTGTCGCAGGCTACCCCCATTTCGCTGCCTACGGCGCGACCAAGGCAGCCGTTAGAAATTTGACGATGAGCACCGCCGCACTTTGTCAAACTCAGGACTATGGGGTGAGATGCAACTCGGTGCATCCCGATGGAATACTCACCGACATGATTAGCACCATGAAAGGCGACTTCCCGGAGATGGACCCAGCCAAGGCCGAGAGAGCATTTAAATTTGCCTGCGAGCCCGAGGCCATTGCCGACGTCGTTCACTTCCTTACGACTGCCGAAGCCCGTCATATAAACGGGGCAGAAATCAGGGTCGACAACGCATCGACTGTTCAGATGCCATACTTGTAATCGGAATGCCAATAAACACCAAAAAGAGGCAATCGCGGATTAAGCGTTTATCGATAGGATAATTCTCAGAATCACGGAATTCTTAACCTTTTTCATAACACCATAAATCGAGGTTATTCCCATGAAGCTAACCCAACAAAAAACCTTTCTTTCGGTCGCGATTTGCGCAGCACTTTGTGCAGAATCTGCGCTAGCCCAGCTGGAAGAGGTTGTCGTCACTGCCGAAAGACGTGAAGCCCGTCTGCAGGACACGCCCTTATCCATACAGGCATTGAGTTCTGAAGAACTTCGAGACCGCGGCATTCGTAGCGCCATGGACCTGGTTGATCAGGTCGCAGGGGTGCAGGGTTACACGCCGCCGGGAACGACATCCTACGTTGGGATCAACATTCGTGGTGTTGCTGACGGATCTCCTAATCTGGCAACGGATCCGAGTACCGCGCGTTACATCGATGGCATCTACTTGGGCAAGGTCGTCGGTTCGGGCATGGATAGCAACGATCTCGAGAGAATAGAAATCCTTAAGGGACCCCAGGGCACGCTCTACGGCAGAAACTCAATTGCGGGTGCTATTAACTTCATATCCAAGGCGCCAGCGGATGAATTCAAGCTCTCCGTCACTGGCTCAGCGGGGAACTACAAAATGGGCTCGGTCTCGGGTCGTGTAGATCTACCGGTTACCGAGAACTTCCGCACGGCATTCTCCATGTACAGTCGAAAGCGTGATCCCTTTTGGGAAAACACCAACCCGAGCCAGGAAGGCATGAATAACATGGATCGGAGCGGATTCCGGGGCGCTTTCCAATGGGACGCGACCGACCGCCTGTCGATTGACTATATTTACAGCAGAGACAAGGTTAATGACGAGCTTGATAACCATAGCGTTGTCAGCGGGCTGAACCCCACCTACGCCGGAGTTGCAGGTTACGCTGCTGCAGGCGGCGATCTGACAAATGTCCCTATCGATAGCGGCGCTCGCATGCAAACTGTGGCTGGAATCGCTGGGTTTGTGCAGCAGTTCATGCCGCCGTTTGTACTGGATATTCCGCAGGTGCAGCAGTACCTCGGCTGGAGCGATGACTATATTGCCTGGGGCAACAACATCATTGCCAATATGGAGAACAACCCCGAAACTGGCTCTACCGATATTGACAGCTTCAACAATCTGCGTGCGGAAGCTCACACCTTCAAAGCCCAGTTCGAGCTCACCGACAGTATTGACATCAACTACCTTTATGGCCGCAGAGAAGTCAGCGCCTACACCAGCCAGGATCTCGATGGGATGGACAACTCTGTCGGCTCAGGGGTCCAGCACGACCTGATCCTGCAAACCATTGGTGGATCTTTACTGACCGCCGTTGTACCAGCTCAAATCGAGCTCGCGCCAGGATTTATCCTTCCGATACCTGACTATCAGATAGAGAATTTCTCCCTGGCGTTATTAATGGTGGACACCATCAACGCACAGGGAGGCGCGCCCGTTTTCTCGACCTACGCACAGGATGATTACAAACAGGAGAGTCACGAACTTCAGCTGGTTGGCACCACAGGAAATGTTGATTGGGCTGCCGGCCTTTTTTACTGGGACGATGAAGGGAGCTTTCGGAACGTACAGAATCCGACCTTCCCACTAGCCAACGGCACCCAGAGTCGTGGCTTCGACAACGGTGGAGACGCATTCTCCGTTTTTGGTGAAGCAACCTGGCGACCCTCCAACAGCAAGTGGGCCTTCACCGCGGGACTTCGGTACACCGAAGAGACCAAGGACATGACCTGGCTGTGGCGAGATGCAGCGCTGGGTGGCGTGGGTGGCTATGTGGCAGCCGCGATTGCCGAGGCAGCCGCTCAGGCGCTTCAAGGCGTGACCATCAACATTCCCAGGGACCTGACAAGCGGTTACGTGTGGTCACTCGATGAGTTGGACAGCGTGCCCGAAACCGAGGGAGTTTACGGACAGAGTGCCGAGCAGGACTTCGACAATGTGAGCGGACGTCTCGTGGCGCAATATAACTTCAACGACAACATGAATGTTTACGCCAGCTATACCACGGGCTATCGCTCGGGCGGATTTAATGGTGGCAGCTTCAACAAGGCAACGGGCCTTGGGGATGCATTCGATGAAGAGACGATTTCGAATGCCGAGATTGGTTTTAAGTCGCTACTCGCCGATGGAAAGATTCGACTTAACGCGGCTGCCTACTACTACAAGTATGAAGACGTTCAGGTCAGCACGGTGAAAAGTGATGCCGACGGCCTCTCGACAGAGATCGATAATGCCGCCGAACTCAGTCGTGAAGGCTTTGAATTAGAGGCCGCCTGGCTGATCACCGATCGCATTCAAATTTCAGGGAACTACTCCTATATCGGTGGTAGCTACGACTCTTTCCCTCCCTACCTCGGGCTAACCATCACTCCAACAGACGGTTTGGCACCTGAAAACTCCTTCTACGCCGCTCTTGACTGGGATCTTATTCGAGCGGGCAAGCACAATGTGAATTTCCAGCTGTCGGGAAATTATCAGGATGAAACTGTCAGTATTGGCGCGTCACAATCTCTCTACACAGCGCGGGGCGCCCCACAAATACCGGTTAACCTCCAACAACCGTCGAACCAGTCGCGAACCCTGGTTAACACGCGGCTCACCTACTCCTATTTGGGAGACAACGGGACCAACTTCTCGATCTCGGCATGGGGCAAAAACATCACAGATGAGGACTACCGAACCTTTGGCTATAACTTGGGGGCCGATCTTGGCCTGCCGGTTCATCAATGGGGTGACCCTGCAACTTACGGCGTAGATTTCCGTCTAGACCTGTAAGGAAACAAGGCATGA
The DNA here is from genome assembly GCA_964218505.1 of Luminiphilus sp. Taxonomy (GTDB): domain Bacteria; phylum Pseudomonadota; class Gammaproteobacteria; order Pseudomonadales; family Halieaceae; genus Luminiphilus. Next base: position 11,883 of record CAXPOA010000175.1, on the reverse strand, counting down.
AAGACCCGCCATCGCGCGGGTCTTGATATCCTCCCCGATTAATTCAACAGACAGCTCAAGCGAATCATTTATGACGAAAAAGGAAACCCATTACCCCGAGGGGTGGGCGCTTGTCGTCGGCGGCAGTGGAGGCATTGGTAGCCACATTGTGCTGGAGCTGGCGCAACAAGGCGTCAATCTATGCCTGACCTATAATTCAAATGCAGAGCGCGCCGAGGACATTGCCGCGCAAGCGCGAGCGCATGACATCGAGGTTTGTGCCGTACAGATGACCCTGCAAGATGCAGACTCCGTTGCCGAGATCATCGATAAACAAGTCGCACAGCTCGGCCGCCTACATACGGTATTTATCGCTACAGGCTACGATATCCCTCAGGTAAAGATTTCTGATCTTACGCCGGAACTCTGGCAGCGAGTTTTACGCTCTGATGCGGAGGGCGTGTTTAATCTGATTCATGGGACCCTGCCCCACCTTCGAGATGGCGGCGGTGGCAGCTACGTGCACATTAGCTCAGCAGGACTGCAGAAATACCCGCCGCTCGATATCTTGTCTGTAGCACCAAAAGCGGCAATCGAGGAACTCATCAAAGGCGTGGCCAAGGAAGAGGGAGCGAACCATATTCGTGCTAACAGCATCGCGATTGGCGTGATTGAGACAGGGATATTTTTACGGCTACAGAAAGAGGGTGTTTTCGACGACAAGTGGGTTTCCAGCGTGAAGAATGCGCTACCCCTCAAGCGCTTTGGACAACCCGAGGAAGTAGCAAGAATGGCCTACTTCTTGGGCTCGGATCTAGCCGGCTATACCACCGGGCAATTAATTCCGGTTGATGGGGGTTATGGCCTTTAGCGGGCCGACGACGGCCTAGCGGCGAAATCTGATGTCGACTCCCTCGGCCTTAAAATGGACTATGGTCAAACCTCGGATCCTCGTTTAACGTCGCGTCTCTCATCTAATTGTCAGTGGACACCCAATCCATGATTGCAACCGACACACCGAGATGCCCCTTACCCATGCCATTTGGCTGGTTTCAGGTGTTGTACTCCGCAGAACTTACTCCAGGGGACGCCGTACCCATTCATTATTTCGGTAAGGAGCTTGTTGCATTTCGAACCGAGGATGGACATGCCAAGGTGGTGGATGCTTTCTGTCCACACATGGGTGCGCACCTGGGCTATGGCATTCGGGAAAATACAGGCAAGGGGCCGAGGATCGTTGGCGACAGCATCGAGTGCCCCTTCCATGGTTGGCGATGGAATGGTGAAGGACAGTGCACCCACATTCCCTATGCAAAGAATGAACCCCCGCGAGTAAAGAAAGGAGAGTCTATACTCGGCGCCTGGCAGGTTCGCGAAGTCAACCAACAAATTCTGGTGTGGTACCACCCCCAAAATGAAGCACCGAGCTGGGAGCCCGAGGCCATTCCCGAAGCGAGCCCCGACAATACGGAATGGAGTGCCTTTAAAATACATACCTGGGACATCAACACCCATATGCAGGAAATGGGAGAAAACGCTGTGGATGCGGCTCACTTCCACTTCGTGCACGGCACGGATGACGTGCCTGAGGCGGCTTTTCAGGAGTTCGACGGGCACGAACGTCGCGGAAAGTTCATTACCAAACAACCAACGCCCCGCGGTGTTGTCGACGGCGCTATCGAGACAAAAAGCTTTGGCGCCGGACTCTCGATCGTGCGGTTTTCGGGTATTTACGACACTATACTGTTAGCAAGTGTTACCCCAGTGGAGCCCGAAAAAACCCGGGCGATGTATGCGTTCTTACAACCTAAAGCGACCGAGGATTCTCTCGGGCAAACCGTGGGCAAAGCTATCATCGCGAATATCTGTCAGCAGATGGAAGAAGACCAGATCATTTGGGACAGGAAGCAGTATTTTGAAAAACCTCTTCTCTGCGATGGCGACGGACCCTTCGCCAAATATCGACGCTGGTATAGCCAGTTTCTGATTGAGCCGTCCGCCTAAGGCAGCTTGGCCTGCCCAGCGGGGATTAGAATCCTGCTAGTCCAGCGAAGCGCTCTCTGTGCCACTCTGAAGTGCCCAGCAGCTGATTAGTAACGCGGGAACGCTTTAGGAAAAGACCGATATCCATTTCGTCAGTCACACCCATCCCCCCATGTAGCTGCACCGCTTCACTGCTAATCAGGGTGAGGCAGTCATTCGCCATCGCTTTGGCCAAACTGGCCTGAGCTGCAATCTCTGATGCCCCCTGATCAATAGCGCTTAACGCTGCCAGTACGACGCTCTCTGCCAACTCCAGCTCACAGTAGAGCTTCGCGCATCGATGTTGTAGCGCCTGAAAGGTCGCAAGCTTTACCCCAAACTGCTCTCGCTCAGAGAGAAACCGAACCGTCCTTTCAAGCAACTCCCTCGCGCTTCCTACCATTTCGGCAGCCAATACGACCATCGAACGATTCAAGGTCAACTCCCATCCGCGCTCCAGCGAACTGCCCTCAAGCCACTCTCCAGCCGATACATCAAGTTTTTCAATAGTGATGTTGGCATACTGCCGACCGTCCATCATACGGGTGGCCTCGATATTGACTCCCTCTGCTTGGGCGGACAAAACGACTACACCCAGCCGACCATCGCTACGCCTGACAGGGAGCAAAATACGATCAGCCGTTGCGCCCTCGGGCACCAGTACTTTTCTCCCCGATAGTGTATTCGAGAGCTCAACGACCGAATCGTCACCTCCATGGAAATACCGGTCGCCGTCGATGGCCACGGTCCACATTTCCTCTCCGGAAAGGAGCATGGGTAAATGCTCAGCGATTTGCCCGGTCGATCCACAGTTGAGCAACAACTCCTGGGCGAGAACGACGTGAGACAAGAGTGGCGTAGGCGCCAAATGGCGACCCGATGCACCTGCGATGGCACCCAAACCAAGCCAACCGAAGTTCAATCCCCCGTGCTCCTCTGGCACAACTATCCCCGATAGGCCAAGCTCCACAAGATCGGCCCAAACCTCCCTGTCAAAGGCGGTGGTTGGGGATTCTTCGCGCAGCCGGCGCAGCGCATCTATTGATGCATGCTCAGAGAAAAAGTTGGTCATGGCGTCATGAAATAGCTGCTGTTCTTCAGTTAATATCATGACTTCTCATCCACACTCGGCATTCCAAGCGCTCGCTTGGCAATGATATTGAGTTGAATCTCTGAGGTGCCGCCGGCGATGGTCAGCGCCTTGTCAAACGCCCACTGCTTGACCATTTTCCGGTTGCTTTCGGAAATACTGGGATCTTCCATCGACAAGCCCTCGACACCCAGCAGCTCAAGCACGAGCTCATCTTTGGTCTGTATTTCACTAGTCCCCAGATATTTCATCAGCAGAGGTAACCTGGCATCTGACTGGCCGGCTTTACCCTGAAGAAAAATTCGCTCAACGAGACGCTCGATTGCCTGCTCGCGCATGAGATGCCGCGCCATCCGGTCTCGCAAGGCCGTGGAACCGAGGGCACCACCCTCCTCCGCTCCAACACACTGTCGGGCAAGGTCTATCAAGCTTAGGCTGGGTTTTTCGGTCATCTCTCCTACCGTAGCCATCATCTTGCGCTCATGCTTCAAAAGCTCTTTGGCCACAGCCCAACCACGGTGCAACTCGCCGACCAAATTTTTCTTGGGCACCCGCACGTTGTCGAAAAAGGTCTGGCAAAACTCCGATTCACCACTAATCAAAGGGATGGGCGACGTGCTAACGCCCTCCGATTCCATGTCGATCAGTAGAAAGCTGATACCCTGCTGCTTTGGCGCTTGATCGTTGGTGCGAACCAGACAAAAGATCCAGTCCGCTTCGTCTGCTTTCGTAGTCCAAATTTTTGTACCGTTAACGACAAAGCAATCCCCATCATCCTCCGCCCGGGTTTTGAGACTCGCCAAATCCGACCCAGCCCCGGGCTCTGAATACCCTTGAGCCCAACGTATCTCGCCTCTGGCAATAGCGGTGAGGTGCTCTCGTTTCTGCTCTTCTGTGCCATAGACCAGCAAGGCCGGTCCCAGCATCCATAATCCTTGGTCATACAAAGGGGGCCTACACCCAAGCTGCTTCATTTCCTTTTTGAGAACTCGAGCCTCATCATCGGACAAGCCCGCTCCGCCATACTCGGCTGGCCAGTCCGGCGCAGTGAAACCCCGATCTCGACAGGCCTCAAACCAAGCCCTTGCATCATCGCTTGGAAATTGCCGCCGGCGGCCACCCCAGATCTGCTCCGATTGGACGACTGCTTTTCTTTGGGAGGGCGGACAATTAGTCTCAAGCCAACTGCGAAGCTGCAGCCTGAATTCTTCTAAATCATGTGTTTCTGTCATGGTTTGATACTGTGGCAGAGTAACGGGTGTGGGGGTCAGGCCTTGGATAGACATCGTTCACTCGACAGACCGGTGTGTCATCGTCCTTTTTGTCTAGAAATCCGCGCTGGCAATTTTGACCGGAATACCTAACATCCTCTACCGTTAGGTTCAGGAAAGCAGATATCGGGCGAGCGCGGGAGACATACCCTCAGACGCAAACTAACACCAACCGGACGAGCAAGAATAAGATGGCAAAGGCAGCAGACTACGGACTTGGACCCAATACCTTCCCGCGTGGCTGGTTTGTCGTGGCGGAGAGTCGCGAACTTGATAACGGGCCCATCGGCGTAAGCTTCTTTGGCCGTGATTTTGCCCTCTATCGTGGCGAGAGTGGCAAGCCTGTCATGCTCGACGCTTACTGCAAGCACATGGGAACGCATTTAGCGAAGAACACCAGCGCAATGATTGTGATTGCAGGAGTTGGCGGTAACCACGTTGAGGGGGATTCAATCCGCTGCCCTTATCATGGCTGGCGATATAACGCAGAGGGTCATGTGGATGATATCCCCTACCACGACGGCCCCTGTCCAAAATCAGCGTCTATTCGCTCCTACCCGGTCGTGGACAACATGGGTTGTATCATGATGTGGTTTGATGAACATGGGGAGACGCCAGACTACCCGCCTCCCTACCTGCCCCAATGGGATGAAGCAGGCTGGATCCATTGGGATCTCGACCACCTACCGGAACTTGATATTCATCCTCAGGAAGTACTCGATAACATGGCGGATAACCGGCATTTGGGCCCCACCCACGGCGCGCCCTGCGAGTACTTTGAAAATGAAATCAAGGACCACATTTTGATTCAACGTCAAGGCGGACCAATGACCCTTTATGGCGGGGTCATGCTCTACACCACAACCTGGTATACCGGCCCGGGAATACTGCTAAGCAAACAGGTCTGGGGCGACACCGTACAGTTTGAGCTGATTGCAAACACCCCGGTTGCTGACGGGCGCATCAAGGCGTGGCATGGCTGTTTGATCAAATCTGTCAGTGGCGAAATAAACGACGAAGAAAAAGCGACCGCTAAAGCGATCCAGGCGGGAGCGCTGGAAGCGTTCTCAAAAGACTTCGAGATCTGGCAGCACAAGGCGCCAGCCATTAAACCCATGGCCATGAAAACTGAAGGGCCATTCCTCAACAATCGAAAGTGGTATGGCCAGTTTTACGCCGAAAAATCAGCAGTAGCCGCCATCCAATCACCCCTCAATGGCAGCTACCACGTACCCGGTGTTGAAACCCCGGAAGAACGGAACCACGCCATCGACGACGGGCTCCCGTTCTAACCCTGACTCCAGTGGCCTGACCCGCCGTGAACTATTGCTCCGCATGTGGTAACAAGCTGCCTCCGGTAGTGAGCCTGGTCAGCCACCGAACTTGCAGCGGGTGTGGCATTACCCATTTTGATAAACCAACCATCCAGACCTCCTGCATCGCGACCCATGGAAGCAAGGTCCTCTGGATCAAGCGAGCCACGGAGCCGCGCAAGGGATGCTGGGCACTACCATCGGGGTTTCTAGAACCCGGCGAAACCCCGACGGTAGCGGCTGCCCGAGAGCTTCATGAAGAAACCGGCGCCTCAGTGGATCCCAATAGCCTACAGCTGTTTCTCATCGGGGCTCTGCCCGCAATGAATCAAATCTATCTGGTATACCGCGCACCTCTTGAACACCCTATTTTCGGACCGACGGCAGAGGCTATTGATGTCCGCCTTCTGGACTATCACGAAGTGGACTTTGACCAATATGCCTATCCCGACGTGGTGGAGGGAATCCATCTTTTTTATCGGGATCATGCCCGTGGCGACTACGGCGTCTACATGGGTGACTATGATCAGGGCGCCCATACCCTGCGTCGCATCAACCCTACCACTCCCTTCTGAGGAATCAGCCGATGAGTAATGTCGTTACAACCTACAGCGGCAATTTGACCGGAATGGCGGTACTGGTAACCGGCGGGGGCACAGGTATTGGGCAGGGATGCGCGGAAGAGCTCGTCGCCGATGGTGCCCATGTGACCATCTGCGGACGTAGAGAAGACGTCCTAGAAGAGGCGGCAGACCGGATAGCCAAGAGAATTTCTCATGGTGGCAGTATTCGATTTACTGTTGCGGACGTTACCGATGAAGCAAGCATTGCGGCTGCGGCGAACGTTGCGGCGGAACCGACTGGCAGATTGAATGGATGCGTCGCCAACGCAGGCGGCGGCGGCATGTTATCCGGCTATCAGGATATGGATGCTCAGGAGTTTGAGCGCGTGCTTCGTCTCAATGTGCTGGGGACAATGCTCTGTATCAAACACACCCTGCCCTACCTCATTGCGGCAGGGGGCGGATCCTTTGTGGGCATGTCATCTCTTGCTGGCCACGTTACGCACCCCTGGATGGGCGCGTATCCAATCAGCAAAGCAGGCATTGAAACGATGATGCGCAACGCGGCAGATGAGAATGGCTGCCACCGAGTCCGCTTCAACGCCGTTAGACCTGGCTTTATTGCCACAGAAACGATGGAAGGCATTCCAAAAGACAGCGATGTGTACCGGTCCTATATCGAAAACACACCCATGGCCGATGTAGGCCTACCGGCAGACGTGGGTCGTCTGGTTAGATTCTTGATCAGCCCGGAGTCACAATGGATTACCGGACAAAGCATTGGCGTGGACGGCGGCCATGGACTCAGGAGAGGCCCTGACTTTACCCCCTTCAAAGCACAGCTAAATTAACTCGGGACCGTCAGCACCGCCCAGCCCACTCTACCGGGTTGGAGGATCTAGGCCTGCTTTAGACCGCTCATTTGCGTCCTTTTTGTCACTTTTTTTTGACAAAATAATATGTCATGTTAAGGGAAAGTGGCCAAGGGGTCTGAGTTGCTTAAACACTCACGAGAAAGACGCGACGTAGAAGCGCGAGAAACTGCTGAATGGCAGGGCTTGGCTGTGCACAAACCTGCGTCGCTACCGGAGAGGAATCTCAGGTGCCTACCGCACTCCTGACGCTGGGACGACTGCCCAAGGCGCTGGCCTTGGCCAGAGCACTGAAGGGCCGGGGCTATCGCGTCGTTATTGCGGAGCCTTTCAAATGGCACGTGTCACGCGCGTCAACGTCTGTCGATGCCACATACGAGCTGCCCTCCCCTAATGAAAATCCAGCACTCTATCGGGATACACTGCTAGCACTGATCGAGCACGAATCCGTCGATCTTCTCGTTCCCGTATCCGAAGAGGCGCACCATGTGCTACCCCTAGCACCCCGTCTCGCGGAAAACGTTGCGCTGATAGGCCCAGCACCCCTACTTTATGAAACACTATCCCACAAGCTTCATTTCATAGAGTGTGCAGCCGCCGCGGGCTTACGTGTACCTCGTACCTACGCGGCGGATACCGCTGAAGCCATGGAATTAGCGGGCGCCATAGCGCACATCAAGAAACCTAGCCGAGGTTGCTCCGGCATGGGGGTTACCTGGTGCGATGCAGGAACATTCCACAGCAACACAGCTGGCGACTCAGTCATACAGGAGCGCATTGATGGGACCAGCATCAGCACCCTGAGTTTTATTCGTCAGGGCTCTGTCGTAGGAACTAGCATTTACGAAGGGCGGGTGTTCGCCGGTACTGTCGCAGTCGGCTTCGAGGCCTGCCCAAAAGGCTCCCCGAAAGAAACCTCAGTCAGAAGCTGGGTCGAACAATTTATCGCCACTCTCGACTACGAAGGATTCATCGCCTTTGACTTTATCGTTGATGACGACAATGTTGCGTGGCCGATTGAGTGCAATCCCAGGCTAACAAGTGGAGTGCATTTTTTCGACAGCACCTCTCTCGGTGATGCACTCTCAGGTAACTTCCCGCTGCGAGCGGTCTATAGCAATACCATCGACCGATGGCAGTGGGGATATAGCACCCTAACTGAAGCCTATGCAGCGCTGTTCCGGTGCGAGTGGCAGGAAGCTCTGGGTATTTTCAAATGGTTAGTATCGAGCCGGGATGTGGTGTGGAGCTGGCGAGATCCTTTGCCATTTATGCTGATGACGCCGCTGTCATGGCCAATTCTCAAAAGCGCCCTATTCAAGGGAATGTCACTGGGTGAAGCCTGCCAGCGGGATATTGCCCCCTTATGGGAGGCAACTGAGGAAGCTACGTTGAGGCATAGCGGCAATGAAGCATGAGCTGCCTTGCTGGCCGCGTGGTCAATCTCGCAGCGGGTCGGACGGGCGCGTTGTCACGCAATATAAAATCGAACCGGCGAACAAACTCAGCAATGATCAATATCGCCTCGGCCTGAGCGAAGCCAGCGCCAATACATGTGTGTGGTCCTGCTCCGAATGGAATATAAGCATCCTCCCTATAGTCCGACCCCTCCCCCGGAACGAAGCGCTCAGGCATAAAAGCGCTCGGCCGCTCCCAGTAGTCTTGGTGCCGGTGAAGCGTCCACGGCGCGACCATCACCAGAGCACCCCGCTTTACTCTGCGAGGCCCAACCTTGCAATCCGCCATGGCGACCCGCGGTATAAAAGTGATCGGCGGATACAGCCGAAGGGTTTCGCGAAAGAAGGCTCTTACCCAGGGCAACTGTTTTACGTGTTGAAACTCGACGGGGCCTTCTCCAACGATCTCCCGTATTTCCCCTCGCAGTCTGGCCACCCAATCAGGCTGGACCGCCAGAAGATAGAAAACCCAGGTCAAAGCACTCGCCGAGGTTTCATGGCCGGCGAGAAAAAAGACGCCGAGTTGGTCGATCAATTCTTCGCGGGTGAAGGGCTTCCCGGTATCCGCGTCTCGTGCAGCAATGACATCGCTTGCAATGTCGTTGAAATCCGCAGGACAGACCAGATGAGGATCAATGAGATCCCCCAGATGCGCCCTGATACGTCGGCAGGCCGCTATAACCGTATCCGGCTGTGCCACCTCGGCCCAAGCCTTCTGAAAAATCAGGCGAAAAACATCTACCTGAGCGACAGACCGTTCAAACTCGGTAAAGTCATCAAAGACCTCACTAGCGACACGAGACTCAAGGGGCGTCGAGAAGGTTGTTCGACAAATGATGTCTGCAGTGAGGTGGCTCATCGCGAGATCCAGAGAAAAGGCCTCGCCGGAATTTGCGCTGGCATCGAGAATCGCCGAGTGGTCCGCCACCGCTTCTTTCATAGCGGAGAAGGCATGATTAACCCGCATGTGACTGAAGGCTGGGTCAATCATGGCACGCTGCCGACGCCACTTGTCGCCATCGGTAACAAAGATCGATTCTCCAATAAGAGGCTCGAGGGCATTGACCATCAAATCGCTTTTCGGAAACGCACTGCCGTCATCCCTCAAGATAAGCCGGATCAATTCGGGGTCATTGAAAAGCACAGTTCCTCGTCTCGAGTATCCAAGATTACCCACGTCAAAACGATAGGCAGCGGCAGGCAAGAGATCCAGCAAATTGCCATCCCCATAGCGCAGAACCCGAAGCAATGCAGCCAAAGCGGGCAGCGGCCTCGGGTGTGGTGGGATGAAGAGCGTGCTAGGACTCACGTGTGTTTTCCTGACGATCGAAGGGCCCAGTATGGGAGGCTGATGTGATGCTGTCGACCCATCTCGTCTTTGAGGTATTGGTGGCCTGTCATATCGTAACGGGCACGGTGGGACTGCTCAGCTTCTGGATTCCGATCATTGGGCGCAAGGGCGGCAGACTGCATCGACAGGCGGGAAAACTGTTTAGTAACGCACTGCTGCTGACAGGACTGACTGCTATTGGCATCGCTAGCACCACACTGACTGACCCGAGCGGCACTCACCCCCACCTTGCCACTCACGCCGTGTTTAGCAACCCTGACATGATTGCGGGGGTTTTCGGTTGGATGATGCTCTACCTGGCTTCACTTACAGTAAATCTTGTGTGGCAGGGGCGTCTCAGCTTAAAACACCGACGTGATCATCGCAGAACCGGTACTCCCTTTAACCTGTTCCTCCAGCTTGCCTTAATTATCACGGCGGCCAACTGCGCAGCTGTTGGTCTTCAGCTGCATCAGCCTATGATGATGGCAATGTCCCTGGTTGGATTCGCCACGGTTGGCACCAATCTGTGGTTTATCTACAAACCCTCACCGAAAGCGCACGACTACATCAAGGAACACATTAAGAGTTTGGTCGGCGCGGGAATCTCAGTGTATACGGCGTTTTTCGCATTCGGTGCAGTACGACTGATGCCGGAAATCGCGCTTACACCTGCTCTATGGGCGATCCCTCTGGTCACTGGCCTCGGGTTAATTATCTATCACCAGGGAGTTGTAACGCGCCAGTTTAGACCACGAGGTCCCGCGCTTGAGCTCTAGCAAACACGCGATTGTGATTGGTGCTGGCGCGGGTGGACTTGCCGCTGCGTCAGATCTTGCGCGTTCCGGTGTCAACGTAACCGTACTCGAGCGAGCATCGAGAGCCGGCGGGAAAATGCGTCAAGTCGAAATTGATGGCCATCACATTGACGCGGGACCCACGGTGTTCACCATGCGCTGGGTTTTTGAATCCTTATTTCGGGACGCAGGTTTCAACCTAACTGAAACCCTACCACTCCAAAAGGCCGACACGCTGGCCCGTCACTGGTGGACAACAGGATCGCAACTTGATCTTCATGTCAACATTGAAGACACAGCGAGGGAAATCGAAACGTTTTCAGGATTAGCTGACGCCGAGGGCTACCAAAGACTCTGCGCGGACTCTGAGGCAATCTTTAATACCCTGCGCGACACCTTTATGGCCGCACCAAAACCATCGCCCATTTCACTCGCTCGCCGGGTGGGATTAACTCGGCTGCACGAATTGATAAAACTCCGCTCCCATCAAACCCTGTGGGATTCCCTTGGGGGATATTTTGAGGACCCCAGGCTGCGCCAACTGTTCGGACGCTATGCAACTTACGTGGGCTCATCCCCCCTTCTCACCCCAGCGACACTGATGCTGATAACCCACGCAGAACAAGCCGGTGTGTGGATGCTGCCTGACGGTATGTCGTCACTCGCAGCAGCAGTGCAGGGCTTGGCAGAGCACAACGGTGCGTCCTTTCATTTTGATACCGAGGTAGCTGGAATAACAACCCCCCGTGGCCGCGCATCAGGCGTAAAACTAACGACAGGTGAACACCTGCCGGCCGACGCGGTTATCTTCAACGGAGACCAAAATGCCCTCGCCTGTGGCGTATTGGGGGACGATGTTATCGACGCAACAAGCAAGAACCACCCAGACAAACGCGGGCTGTCTGCTGTCACGTGGTGTTTGATGGCAAATGTAGGTGACTTTCCATTGAGCTATCACAACGTTTTCTTTGATCAGGATTATCCCGAAGAATTCAACGCCATTTTCAGCCGTCAGCGATTGCCGGTGCGACCTACCGTCTACATTTGTGCGCAAGACCGATTAGGCGACCAGCGGCCTACGGGTCCTGAGCGCCTACTGGTTCTGATTAACGCACCCGCCAATGGCGACAGTAAAACCTGGAGTGATGAGGACATTCGACTCGCCGCATCAAACGCGGAGCATGTTCTC
>CAXPOA010000174.1:0-3155 GCA_964218505.1 Luminiphilus sp. | reverse complement strand
ATTCGTGTGATCGCACCTTGGCGGGAGTGGGAGCTCAACTCCCGCGAGGCACTGATGGCCTACTGTGAACAGCACAATATAGCGGTCGATTTCGCCAAGGCCCGGAAAAAATCCCCTTATTCTATGGATGCGAATTTGCTTCATATCTCGTATGAGGGCGATGTGCTGGAGGACCCCTGGATGCCACCCGAGGAGGATATGTGGCGATGGACGGTCAGTCCTCAAGCGGCCCCCGATCGTGCTGAGGAGCTCACGCTGACATTCGAAAAAGGAGATGTGGTAGCCATTGACGGTGTAGCCATGACGGCGGCAAAAGTGCTGGCGACACTGAATCAACGGGGGGGCGCTAACGGCATTGGCCGAGCTGATATTGTTGAGAATCGATATGTCGGCATGAAGTCGCGAGGCTGTTACGAGACCCCCGGTGGCAGTATCCTGCTACGCGCGCACCGCGCTATCGAGTCGATTACGCTCGACCGTGAAGTGGCACATCTCAAGGACGAACTGATGCCGCGCTACGCCAAGCTGATTTACAACGGTTATTGGTGGTCTCCCGAGCGGCATGCATTGCAAGCAGCGATTGATCAAACTCAGACGGTGGTCAACGGGGAGGTGAAGGTGTCGCTCTACAAGGGTAATGTCACGGTGACCGGGCGTCGATCAACAGACTCCCTATTTGATGAGAACATCGCGACGTTTGAAGCGGATGGCGGTGCGTACGACCAAAAGGACGCGGAAGGGTTTATCAAGCTCAATGCGCTGCGCTTACGTATCGCGGCAAATAAGGGGCGACGGCATCAATAGGCTGAGGTGGCTGCACGCCAACGGAGTCGACACAGGACTGCAAAAAACCGTGTAGAGTGAGAGAAGCGCCAGGCGCTGTGCCCTATATACAGGGCCGTCCGGCAAGCGCATGGATACATTGGTCTTGAGGCGGGAACAAGCGGAGCGAGGTGTGCCACCCGCAGACCTAATGCCCAGATAGTGAGCAAATTCTCGCCCTTGCAGTGTGTAGGCGATTGATGAAGGCTCATGTACTGTCGGCGTGATAGTACCAACGGGCCTTGTGAGTCACTGAGGGAAATTGCAATGAATTCAGGTGTCGATATAACTGCCATGCAACATTCCGACGCGGAGGCCTATGATGTCATCATCATTGGAGCCGGGCTGTCTGGGATTGGCGCTGCGGTGCGTCTGCAGCGTGATTGCCCTGATCGCAGTTTTATCCTGCTTGAACGTCGCGAGTCTATTGGCGGGACTTGGGATTTGTTCCGGTACCCCGGTATTCGTTCAGACAGCGATATGCATACCTTGGGTTACGACTTCAAACCCTGGGAGGCCGATAAAAGCATCGCCGACGGCCCCTCGATTCTTAGCTACGTCAATGAAACAGCCGACGAGTACCGCATTCGTGACCGCATAAGGTTCAGTCAAAAACTGTTGGCTGCCGATTGGAGTAGCGAACGAAGCCAATGGGAGCTCACTGTCGAGACGCCGGAAGGGACCAGGCTGTATCGCTGCGGTTTTCTGCTGATGTGTGCCGGCTACTATAGCTATGACCAGGGTTATGAACCGGAGTTTGAGGGTAAGGATGCTTTTCAGGGAGAGTGGGTGCACCCCCAGTTCTGGCCGGAAGATCTGGACCACAGCGACAAAAAAGTGGTGATTATTGGCTCGGGCGCGACGGCCATGACCTTGGTTCCTAATATGTCGCGACAGGCAGCACATGTAACGATGCTCCAGCGCTCGCCGACCTACGTTATCTCCCGCCCTTCCATCGATGGTGTTGCGAACTGGTTGCGCCAGCGCCTGCCCGCGAAGCTGGCGTATAATATCGTGCGTTGGCGTAATACCGTGTGGCAACAATGGATGTATCGATTGACCCGGGTAGCACCCGGTGTGGTGAAGCGCTCGTTGCTGAAAAAAGTCAGGGAAGAAATCGGTGAAGTGGTTGATGTCGACAAGCATTTCACCCCGCGATACAACCCATGGGATCAGCGTCTGTGTTTGGTGCCGGACGATGATCTTTTCCGCTCTATCCAATCCGGTAAGGTGTCTGTTGTGACAGACCACATTGAGAGCATCTCGGAGCGGGGTGTGCAATTGGTTTCGGGCGAGCATCTTGATGCAGACATTATTGTGTGTGCGACGGGACTTGAGCTGGTGATCCTGGGGGGGGCTGAATTCACTCTGGATGGTCAGGCGATCGATCTAGCGAATGAGTGGACCTATAAAGGCATGATGTGCTCAAACATTCCCAACATGGTCCATACATTCGGCTACATCAATGCTTCATGGACCCTGCGTGCTGATTTGATTGCGGGATGGGTTTGCCGTTTGCTCAACCACATGCGGGAAAAGGATGTAACGACGGCTACACCAAGGATCTCCGATGACCTTGCGAGTTCAATGATTCGGCGTTTCTGGATCGATGATTTTTCTGCCGGGTACATGCAGCGAATGATGCATCGCTTTCCCAAACAGGGAGACCAGAAACCCTGGATGAACCCTCAGGACTATCGCAGAGATCGTAAGATGTTCCGGGACGATCCCATCGAGGACAATGCGTTGGTTCTAGAGCGCGCCGCTGCGGTGGCCGCCCCAGCGCTGCAGGAGGCGAGTTAATCGCCCATGGCTTCGCCCGGGTTGCAGGAGAGCAGCGTCTATTGCCCTTACTGCGGAGAGTCTATCGAGGTATTACTCAACCCTGAAGATGTTGGTCTGGAGTACATCGAGGATTGTCAGGTGTGCTGCCGCCCGATTGAATTCAGTTTGCGACAAAGTGCGGGCGGTTGGCTTGAAGCCGAGGTGCGGTCCGACGCAGAGTAGGTTCGCTGCCGTTATGGCGCTTCACGGGCTCGCTAAATATTAAGGCTGCCTCGTCAGTGAAAGTCGCGCGATTGTACAGATAGAGTGGTTAGTTGGTCGCTGAAATCTTCCAGCGTCCCGGCAATCACATGGGTCACGCCCTCACGTGACTCCACCGTGCCTTTGATCAAGAGTAGCTGGGCCGTCATCAAGCTTTGGCGGTAGCGTTCCTGAATAGCTGGCCAAACGATGACATTGATATTCCCTGTTTCATCCTCAAGTGTCAGGAATACCACCCCCGATGCGGTTCCTGGGCGTTGACGACAAGTCACTAATCCCGCGATTCG
>CAXPOA010000173.1:0-2598 GCA_964218505.1 Luminiphilus sp. | reverse complement strand
GGTAACGCCGATTTCGTCAACGGAGACTAAGGGAGCCGTTATGACAGTCAATTTGCGATTACGTTGTTTGGATACTGGCAAGGAATATCCCATCGTGGATGGCCTGGTGATCGGACGGGACAGCGCCTGTGACATCGTGCTGGATTCCTCGGAGGTTTCTCGTCGCCATGCGCAACTCAATGTGGCGGGCGCGGGCGTCAGCATTGAAGATCTGGGGTCCACCAATGGCATTAAGGTGGCGGGCCGCAAAGTTGGGAAGAGCAACTTGCAGGTGGGCCAGCTTGTTCTCGTGGGTGGGGTGAGTTTGCTGGTGGTAGATGAGTCGACCCCCGACGATGTGACCTTACTGGGTGCCCATATGGCGAATACCGAATCCTCTGTCGTGCTCGACGAGTCTGAGGATGAGACAACCACCTTCCGGGGAGGTTACCAGTTGCCTCCGGGATGGACCTCTGACGATGTGGCTGCGATGGCCAACGACGAGCCCGACCCCGCTGCAGAGCGACAGCTTCTGGAGGACTTGCTCAAACACAGAGGTGTTACCTACGATCAGGCCCCCGCGGCACTGATGACCCTTCAGCAGGATGATATTAATCAGGTGTTGTTGTTGAAGCAGGAGGATGCCCCCTCCTGGTCTATTGGCCGTGGTGAAGCCGTCTCAGTCCGTATCGACCATCCCACAATTTCCAGCGTGCACGCAGTGATTTCCAAAAGCGGTGACAGCTGGCAGCTTCAGGATCAGGATTCCACCAATGGCTGTGAGGTTAATGGTGAGCGCGTGAAGTCCGCCGCTTTGGAGCCGGGTGTTCGAATCAAGCTGGGCAAGGTAAGGCTACTGTTCGATGTCGTCCCCTGAGTCCTCAAGGGGCCCGTGCCCCGAGGACATCGACACCTTCAATCGTCTGCATGAAGAGCTAATTGCCGCTGCCAAGGTGCTCGATGGCATTGCGCCTGCGGTTACCATATTTGGTAGTGCTCGTCTGAAAGACAATGAACCCGAATTTGAAGTCGCCCGGGAAATCGCTTTGGGACTTGCCCGCTCAGGAGTGCCGGTTATTACGGGAGGCGGTCCGGGCATTATGGAAGCGGCTAATCGTGGAGCAAGGGAGGGGGGTGGTCTCTCCGTTGGTCTCAAAATAGCCTTGCCCCGTGAGCAGCATGAAAATCCCTATCTGGACCGTCGTGCACACTTTCGCTATTTCATGTCACGAAAATTCATGCTCACCCGCTACAGCTATGGCTTTGTTGTTTTCCCCGGGGGCTTCGGCACCTTGGACGAGTTGTTCGAGCTGCTGGTGCTTTACAACACCGATCGGGCGGAGCGTCGCCCCATTGTGCTGGTGGGCAAGGCGTTCTGGCAGGATCTGCTTACTTGGATGATGGATTTTCAGGGGGGGCGAGAATTTATCGATCCGGAGGATCTGGGCGAGCTCACCGTAGTAGATAGTGCTGATGAGGCGCTCGCGGTTCTCCTCAACACCGAGCGAGCGCGGACGCTAAAAGCCCACTCCCCTGAGGCAGTTACCACTAAAGAACAGGACAAAGCCCGGTAGTGCTGCCGGCTATTTTTGGTCTGGCGGGCGCGAGCCTCTCTGCGGAGGAGCGCAGTCTTTTTCAGCGGGTGAATCCCCTTGGGTTTATTTTATTTGGACGCAATATTGAGCATCGCGATCAGTTGCGTGCGCTCACCGACTCGCTTCGCGAGGTCACCGGGAGAGATAACGTTCCTATCCTGATCGATCAGGAAGGAGGGCGCGTGGCTCGGTTAAGTCCCCCCGAATGGCTCTCATGGCCCCCGGCAGCAACCTTCGCCGCCGCCTATAAAAAGGATCCTCAACTGGCATGCCAAGCGGCCTGTTGTAATTTTGAGGCGCTGGGTTTGGAGCTTGCCGAGGTTGGTATCACCGTAGATTGTGCTCCTGTGTTGGATGTTCCCCAGCCGAGAGCCCATGACATTATCGGGGATCGCGCCTTTGGTGACAGTGTAGATAGCATCGTCCATCTTGGTGCGGCGGCGCTGGAAGGTCTGGCGGCGGCGGGTGTCGTCGGGGTCATTAAGCATATTCCGGGGCATGGGCGCGCAGGTGCAGATAGTCACTTGGCACTGCCTGAAGTCACCGCCAGCACCGAGGAGCTTGCCACTGATCTTGCACCGTTTAAGGATCTGGCCTACGCGCCTATGGCGATGACCGCCCACATCCGATATCCAGCGTGGGACAACATTCACTGCGCGACGCTTTCGCCAACAATCATTCGGTCGGTCATTCGTGAACAAATCGGCTTCGATGGCTTGTTGATGTCCGATGATCTTGACATGAAGGCGCTCGAGGGATCGATACCTGAGCTGGGTTTACAAGCAGTGCAAGCGGGCTGCGATGTCGCGCTCAACTGCTGGGGGAGATACGAGGATATGTGTGGTCTTACAGATGTGTTGCCGTTGGCCAGCGACGATTGTAGACGGCGTCTTGATGTGGCGATGGAGGCCCGAATTCCTTTTTCCCGCAGTTCGGCGGAATTGCAAGAGGGGAAGCAGGCGCTTATTGCAGAGCGGGACAGTCTGATTGCTGAGGCCTCACTGTCCTGATTGGTGCCTGCTTA
>CAXPOA010000172.1:0-3582 GCA_964218505.1 Luminiphilus sp. | reverse complement strand
TATTTGGCTTCAGCCCTCGCTTTAGCAAGATGCAAGAAAACGGGCACCTCACCGCCTCCATCAATCTCTAGGGTAGCCCCCGAAATGTAGCTCGCCTGCTGGCCGCAGAGCATAAGCACCCCATTAGCCACATCTGAGGGCTCGGCCATGCGCTTCAACGGCAACATATCGGCGACTCGCTTGAATCCATCCTCGCCGCCGTAATGGGCTACCCCGGCTTCGTTATGCACCAGACCGACAATGAGCGCATTCACGCGGATAGCAGGACCCCACTCCATTGCCAAAGATTTGGTGCTGCTAAGGAGGCCCGCCTTGGCAGCGCCGTAAGCTGCGGTCCCGGGCGAAGGTCGCGCACCACTGACGCTTGCGATGTTAACGATGCAGCCTTGTTTATCGCTCGCCGCCAAGGCACTGTGTGCCTGCCCCGCCAGTACCAGCGGGGCAACTAGATTTAAAGCTACGATCTTTTCGGTAAGGCGGGGACTAGCAGACGCGGCATCAACCGGAGGCGAGCCTCCCGCATTGTTAACAAGCACGTCGATCCCACCAAAGGTTTCAATTGCGAAATCTACCAGCCCTTGAGACTGATCGGGATCCCTGAGATCACAAGAATAAAAGACGGCCTCACGACCAGCCGTGGAGATAGGGGTTTCAGGTTCGCGTCGTCCACAGGCAATAACGTTGGCACCTTCGCTCAAAAACGCTTCACAAATAGCCCTGCCGATGTGCCCCGCACCCCCGGTGACGATGACAACTTTGCCTTCGTGCTCGCTCATACTTCCTCCTGCTAGGACTGTCACACCATGGCACTGTGCGTAGGACTCAACATCGTCTGAATCAGTGATGGTGAAACACCTTAAGATAAGAGAGTATCACCTTCCAAGCGTAGGCAACCGGAGCGATACGCACTGTCGCGTGTTCAACCCACACACATCGCCGGAGAATCCCCCATGACTAAAACCGTTGTCGCCCAACCCAGCGACCTCATGACCATGACAGGCACCTCGTTAGGACCCACCGAATGGCTGCAAATTACCCAAGAGCGAATTAATCAATTTGCGGATGCGACGGGAGACCATCAATGGATACACGTCGACCCGGTCAAAGCGGCCGGGGGCCCCTTCGGCGCCACGATTGCCCACGGCTATCTCACCCTCTCACTGGCCAACTGCTTCTTGCCAGAATTAATCGAAGTCGAGCAGGTCTCGATGGGTGTCAACTACGGCACTGAAAAGACCCGTTTCCCCTCGCCTGTCACTGTCGGCAGCAATATCCGAGCAACCGGTGAAATTATTCAGGTAGAGGAAAACAAGGGCGGCTTCAAAGCCACAATCAGGGTAACCATTTCCGCAGAGGGGGCGGAACGCCCCGCCTGCATCGTGGATACGATTTCTATCTTTTATCCCTGAGGGTTTTAAACTTTAAAGACTCGTCTGGCGTTCTCTCGTAAAAACTTTGGCCAGACCTCATCCTTGAATGGCACGTTGGGCATGTCTTCGAAGATCCGCTCCAAGCTCAGTCCCATCGGAAAATAGCCTGCATACATGATTTTGTCGGCGCCCCGGGTGTTCGCGAAATGAATGATGTCTTTGGGGTAGTGCTTGGGGGCAAAGGCACTGGTCATAAAGTACAAGTTTTCATATTTCAGCATGAGCTTCCACGCCAAGTCAGTCCAGGGCTCTGCACCATGCTTCATCACAACCTTAAGCTCGGGAAAAAACCAGCAAATTTCATCGAGGTGCTCCACTTTTTGCGGCTCCATCGGTATGCGCGGTCCGGGTACTCCCACACAGGGACAAAAGGGAATATCCAAATCAATACAGGTGACGAAGATTGGGTACCATTTTTTGTCTGAGAGAGACACCTGAGGACAGAGTCCAGCAGGAAACGCGTTTACCGATTTGATGTCGTACTCTTCCTTGAGGCGGCGAATTTTTCTAACCTCCTCCATTCCGTTATTGGGGTTGCAATCATAGGACGCGAAAAAACGATCCGGATGTTTTTTGACGGCCTCATTCTGTGTCTCGTACTGTCCCTCATCCACACCCAGCATTGCTTTTTCGATATTGAATTCGTCCATTTTCTCCAAGGTATAAGCAATGTAGTCATCTCGCTTTCCAACCTTTGGCAAATCTTTAAACATGTATTGTGCTGGCATCTTGAACATCTGACGACTCTGCTCATCCATCAACAGAGGACGAATAAAATCGTAGAAATTGGATGTGTCATCGTTGGGCACCGCAAGCATCAAATCAATGATTGGCACATCGTTGGGCATTGGCATACTGGATTCCTCGTTCGTGTGTTAAGCCATATCTTGAGCAATAAACTCGCTGGCCCGCTCTGCGATCATATATGTTGCTGCCATCGTGTTGCCCGAGACTAACATGGGCATGATGGACGCATCTGCAACGTAAACGTTGTCTATGTGTCGGAGCTTGAGACGGGCATCCACCGGAGCCTCGGGGTCGCCACCCATTCTGCAGGTACCGACTGGATGATAGCCGGTCGTTCCATTCTTACGCGCATAAGCCAGTAAATCCTCATCGGAGTGGCTCTGAGTCCCCGGGCGAATTTCGGCAGACGTTTGTCCTTTAAATGCCGGCGCGCCGAATATGCGCTGCAACGTCTTTAACCCTTCTACCATTACCCGCTGATCATGGGCTGTGCTCAAGTAATTGGCGGTAATAGAAGGCGCATCTGCGGGATCTTTTGATACCACTTGGATCCTACCCCGGCTGGTTGGACGCATCGGATAGGTAATCGCGGTAATACCCTCTTCAGGGTCAATGTGCGTGACCCCGGCGTCATCCCTGTAGCCTGACGCCGGCGTGAAATGAATCTGGGTATCCGGCCTTGAAGGGGACTCAGGTGAGCCATGAAAGGCGAAGACGTCGGCAGATGGCATTGCAAGAAGCCCCTCCCTTCGACGGACATAGCGCCAGAGTTCGCCGATCGCGCGATCGGGGCGCATCAGTCCCTTGACGGTTCCACCAGTGGACACCGCCATGCTGACCATTGCTCCGTAGTGGTCCTGAAGGTTTCCGCCAACCTGGGGCATATCCCTCACGACATCAATGCCCAGACTGGCTAGCAGGCCTGCATCACCGACCCCAGAACGCTGGAGGATAGTGGGTGACCCCACGGCACCCCCTGCCAAGACCACGGTGCCAGCCTCGATACGATGGGCCCGCCCCTTGGTGATGGCTCTGACGGCAACCGCTCTGCCCCCTTCAAATTCGAGAGCATCAACTAACGTGTGATCGCTCACCGACAGGTTAGCTCGTTTCAGCACAGGCTGGAGAAAGGCGCGGTAGGCGCTCTCACGCACCCCCCGACAGAGAGTGTGCTCGTAGTAGCCAGCACCCATTTGCTCTCCATCGTTGTAATCATTTCTGGCCGGGATGCCCACCTGTTCACAGGCAGTAATAAAGCGATCTCCCCAGGGATTGTCCGCCCGCTTCGATCGCTTGAGGTGACCTCCCCTCTCCCCGGTGACAGGCTCCCTCAGGATGCCCAGAGGCGCCTCAAAGGCCTGAAAATACGGAAGCACGGTTTGCCAATCCCACCCGTCAGCACCAG
>CAXPOA010000171.1:0-4630 GCA_964218505.1 Luminiphilus sp. | reverse complement strand
CATCCGATGGAAACAGGTCTACGCAAGGATCAGGCGGGAGAGCCGATTCCTGCCAACTACATCGAAGAAGTCACGGTGACACATAACGACAAGGTTGTGATGCATGGTTACTGGGGGGCAGCGGTATCCGCAAATCCTTTCCTGGGAGTCAGGTTTGCTGGTGGCGAAGCTGGAGATAAGGTTACGGTCAGCTGGCGCGGCAATACGGGCGAGACCGGTGAGGGCGAGACAACGATTCGATAACATTTAAACCCGGGGGCGTGGTATGCCAAATAGCAGAATAATTAATGTAGCGGCGTGCTTAGTGGCAACAGTCATGCTGACCGGCCCTGCTCATGCAGACGAGGCCGGTATTTTCGATGAATACCGGGCCATGTTCGGTGATGATAATCCTGCCATCTTTGTGATCGAAGAAGGTGAGGAATTCTGGTTTGCATCCCAAGGCCCTAAACAGGCCACGCTTGAAGCCTGCGATCTGGGCCTTGGTCCGGGCGTGGTCGATGGTGCTTACGCGCGATTACCCCGCTATTTTGAGGATGTCGATCGGGTGATGGATGTAGAGGCCCGACTGCGCTTTTGCATGGAGGAGCTACAAGGTAGAACGCCGGAAGAAGTTGACGACCGTCCCTATTCCCTGCGCGGGGATCTTGGCACGGAAATGGAGGCTTTGGTGGCTTGGCTGGCGGAGAAATCCAGAGACCTGCCAATTGCCCCGGGTCAGGAACACGATAAGGAGCGCGAGGCTTACTCTCTGGGTGAAGCAGTATTCTACTATCGCGCGGGCCCTCATGATTTTTCCTGTGCAACCTGTCATGGTCAGGAGGGGATGCGCATTCGCCTTCAGGCGCTGCCTGATCTAACGACCCATGAGGGCGCTGCGGTGGCCTACAGTGGCTGGCCCGCCTACCGAATTTCCGAAGGTGTTGTGCGCACGATGGGATGGCGCATGCGCGATTGCTTCCGCCAGCAACGGTTTCCGCTGCTAGATATGGGATCCGAGGTTACCGTGGCGTTGCAAACCTATCTCGCAGTCACCGCTGCAGGAGCGCCGATGGCGGCTCCCGGACTGAAGAGGTGAGTGAGATGAAGATTACAATAACGTTTGTTCTATGGCTGGCGGGGTGTATCGGGTTCGTGCAGGCTGAAGATATGTCCTCTGCCTTAAATGGGGGATTTAAAGCCATTAATCAGGTGGGCCTTGATCGTCTTGAGCAGGACACACTACAGGCATTTTGTAGTAAACCTCGTGAGGAACCCGGCGATGCTGCAGTAGCAGCCGAGCTTCGCCAGACCGCATTGGCCAGTGTGGTGTTACCCGGCAACGGAGAATATCTGGGCAGTTGGGAGCGGGGACAGGAGGTGGCCAACAACGGCAAAGGGCTCCAGTACTCGGATAATCCCGAGGAAGCAAACGGCGGCAATTGCTATGCCTGTCATCAGCTCGATCCAGCGGAGGTGGCATACGGTAATTTGGGTCCCTCCCTCACTAATTACGGTGCGCGGGGTCAAAGTGATGTGATGCTGGAGTACACCTGGACCAAGCTCTGGAATACCCATGCTTACAACGTGTGCTCTCACATGCCGCGTTTTGGTGCACAGGGGATTCTCACCGAACAGCAGCTCAAGGATGTGATGGCATTTCTGTTTGACCCTGATTCACCGGTCAATAACCAGGCAGAGTAGACACTCAAGTAGTTCCCTTCACGAGTAGCTAGAGCGGAGGCAAGGCATCGATGGATCGCCGGGAATTTAACAAGATGCTTGCGCTTGGTCTGGCGTCAGGTTTGACCCTTCCGGGAATGGCCCCCCGGACGCAGGCGGCTTATGACATAGCGCGCTTCGGTAACGTTCATTTGTTGCATATGACCGACGCCCATGCGCAACTTTTGCCCGTTCATTACCGTGAACCTCAGGTGAATATCGGGCTTCATGGTGCACTGAACAAGGCGCCTCATCTGGTGGGAGAGGCTCTTCTGGGTGCCTACGGGATTGCCCCAAAAAGCCGCGAATCCCATGCGTTTACCTATCTTGATTTCGTTGCCGCTGCCGAGCAGTACGGTCGTGTAGGGGGCTTCGCCCATCTCGCCACGTTGGTGAAGCGAATTAAAGCGAACCGTCCGGGGGCCTTGTTGCTCGATGGCGGCGACCTATGGCAGGGGTCAGCAACGTCGCTGTGGACCCAGGGTCAGGATATGGTCGACGCCTCTAAACTACTGGGCATCGACATTATGACCGGTCACTGGGAGTTTACTCTCGGCACCGATCGAGTTCTTGAGATCGTCGAGGAGGATCTCGATGGGCATATTGAGTTTTTGGCCCACAATATCAAAGACCTCGATTTTGGCGATCCGATCTTTCCAGGGCACACCATTCGCGAGATGAACGGCGTGCCTGTCGCTGTTATCGGTCAGGCTTTTCCCTACACGCCGATTGCAAACCCCGGGTACCTGACCGAAGGGTGGACTTTCGGCATTCAGGAGCGCGAACTGCAGACCAAAATTGACGCGGTGCGAGCTGAGGGCGCACAGGTCGTTGTGCTGCTCTCTCATAACGGTGCGGATACCGATATTAAACTTGCATCTCGGGTAACGGGTTTGGATGCTATTTTGGGAGGCCACACCCACGATGCGATTCCAAGAGCAATCGAAGTCAAAAACCCGCAGGGGATGACACTCGTAACAAATGCCGGCTCAAATGGAAAATTTCTCGGCGTCCTGGATTTTGATGTCAGGGATGGCAAGATCAAAGACTGGTCTTACCAATTGCTTCCCGTCTTCGCCGACATGCTGCCCCCCGATCAGGAAATGGCTGAGCTAATCACTGACATCAGAGCCCCTTATGAGACTCAGTTGAATGAGGTGCTGGCAACGACAGAGGGGTTGCTCTACCGGCGCGGCAATTTCAATGGCAGCTTTGACCAGCTTATTTGTAACGCGTTGGTCGATGAGCTGGATGCGGATTTATCACTGTCGCCGGGATTCCGATGGGGCACGACCGTATTGCCCGGCGACAGCATTACGATGGAAGACTTGATGTCTCAGGTCGCGATCACCTATCCGGCAGTGACCTTGACCGAGATGAAGGGTGACTTCCTCAAGGTGGTTCTTGAAGATGTTGCGGATAACCTGTTCAACCCTGATCCTTACTATCAGCAGGGTGGCGATATGGTTCGGGTGGGGGGCCTTGATTACAGTATTGCACCCATGGCGGAAGCCGGTAATCGCGTTCACGCCATGGCCCTCGCTGGTCAAAATATTGATCCCTCACGTACATATAAGGTAGCCGGCTGGGCATCGGTTCAGCAGGTTGAGGGCGAGCCCGTTTGGGATGTGGTGGCTCGTTGGCTTCGTTCCAAAAAAACTATCGATATTTTGGAAGTAAATCAGCCGCAGGTGCTGGGTATTTCTGATAACGCAGGGCTGGCCCTGTAGCCCACTCACTGATTCGTCTCTCGGTTGAGCTGTGTTGGTTTTGACCATAACGTTCTGGCTTTGACCATAAATATTGGTGCCACCGGTTAACTAAC
Source organism: Luminiphilus sp. (assembly GCA_964218505.1). Taxonomy (GTDB): domain Bacteria; phylum Pseudomonadota; class Gammaproteobacteria; order Pseudomonadales; family Halieaceae; genus Luminiphilus. The sequence continues at coordinate 1,104 of CAXPOA010000171.1, read as the reverse complement.
TACCCCACATACTTGTGTTTTATGCGGTGTCTGCGTACTTTCAGGTGCTTTGGTATCTGGAAGTGACACAAATGCATAAGAAACTCTTTCTCCTCCTGATCGTGATACTGCTCTCGGCCTGTAATGATTCGAGCATTGAGGAGGCCCAGCCGATACCGCCGCCACCACCACCGCCTGAGCCAACCTTCGAACTCAGCGCGGAAATACGCCGGACCGAATACGGCATTCCCCACATCAAGGCAGATGATTGGAAGAGCCTGGGATACGGGTTTGGTTACACCTACGCACAGGATAATTACTGCGTCACCATGCGTGAAATTGTTTTTGCCAGCGGCCGCTCAGCGGAGTTGATGGGTGAAGACATGGGTAACTTGGGGTCAGATTTTCTCTTTCGCTATCTAAATGGCGAGAAGGCCGAGTTCGAAGAAAAATTTGTGAGTCAACTACCCGAATTTACCCGGGAGCTAGCCGAGGGCTATGCCCGGGGTATGAACCGCTATCTTGAGGAAACAGGCGTTGAGAATTTGCCCGAGGGCGATTATGGATGTCGTGATGCCGAGTGGGTTTCGGCGATAGACACCACAGACCTATTTCTGTACCTGCGTAGAGAGGCGCTGCGGGGAAGCTCAGACAATGGGACCTTTCGATCTGCCTTGCTATCAGTCGAAGGCCCACCTGAGGATGGAGCCACGGGGATAGCACCCAGTGGCGACCTGTCGGCCCTCGCTACAGATCTGACGGCAAATCTGAGCGAGCTGATATCCATGGAGGAGGGCAGTAATGCGCTTGCCGTGGGAAGTGACAGTTCTCAGACCGGCACAGGTCTCTTGTTGGGTAATCCTCATCAGCCGTGGTTTGGTGCCGGTGCCTGGTATCAGGCTCACCTCACCTTGCCGGGGGAATACGATGTGGCGGGTGCTGCACTGCAGGGATTCCCGTTTATTGGTATCGGGTTTAACAAGGATGTAGCGTGGACCCATACGGTCTCCTACGCCAATCGCTTCAGCCTCTATGAGCTCAAACTCAACCCGGAAAACCCGTTGCAATACGAGTACGACGGGGAGATGCGCGACATCGTCCCGATCGAAATTACGGCGCAGGTAA
>CAXPOA010000170.1:0-11592 GCA_964218505.1 Luminiphilus sp. | reverse complement strand
GGGCTGGGTTACCGCCTCCAAGCTGGTAGATCGGGCCCGGGGCTGTGGTGGCCTTACCCAAATCTTCCATGAGCTGTACAGTGCCCGTGCTTTGCCGATACCGGTTGGCGAAGGATGAGAATTGCATTGAGGTGTTACTGCTCTGAAGTTTCTGCGGGGGGGAAGGTAGCACCAGCAAGCTTGGCGTAAAAGCCCATGCGCGGATGTTTGTATCCTTTTGACCAGAGTTCTGATGCGATGGCGTCGGCTTTGTCAGTGTTGCCGTTGGCTAGGTGCCAGCTCCATTGAACGAAAAGGCCCTTACAGCTACTCGAGGCATTGTCTATTGGTGAATTAACAAAAAACTCTGGGTTATCCAGAGTTACCTCTGCAGCGGTCGATAGCCAATAAGCCACAGCCGCATAGCCAGCATAGCGCTCATTACTCAGATCTTCAGCTCCTAACTTTTCTAGTAGGGGAATGATTACGTTTTCAGCATTTAAAAAATCTTTTAGATAAACATAGTTTTCAGCTAGCAGTTGCAAGCGAGCGAGCTCTAATCCCAGCGAGCCATCTGACTCGTCTTTTACAGCCGCGGAGATATTTTCAAGTAGAGATTGATCAAGCGGAGATGTGGGAAAGGTTTCTGGCCCGAGGAAAGAGAGTCTGAATAGGTCGAGCTGACTTTCAGCTAGGCGCTTTTGCGCGTATTCGTTAGTCGGATCCTCTGTTGTGATGCGCTGCCGCAGCAGCAGGCTTTCCGTGAAGTATCGCTTGGCTAGCTCAATGGATCCCGCGTTTAGATACATGTTCCCTAAATTACTTGAGTTTGTCGCCCAATCTTTGAGTCGCTCCAAACCGACGACTTTATATTGCTGCTGCTCAAGCTCTGCCGCTAGAGTCGCGGCGCGGTAGGAGTTTTCGACCAGTGGTAAGGCACGATCAACGGCGCACGAGGCCATGAAGTGTTCCATGGCGAAAGAGTTAGCAGTGAGAAATCCTTCTAGGATGTTTGGGGATTCAGGGAATGTCTCGTAGCCAGCATTTGCCGCATCAAGAACGCGCTGAAGTTGTGTATCCAGACTCATAGAAGGTAGGCTTTCGGGGGACCTCCTTTTGAGCTCGAATAGCAGGGTCTGGCTGTCTATGTTTTCTTTTACATACAAGGGATCGCTCGGGTTATCGGTATAAAGCCGCTGCATTGTGTCGGTATATGTGACTATAGGATCAATGGCGTTTTTGTAATCTCCAACATAGAACCTGTTAACACCTAGCCAGAACTGTCCCAATCCAATCTCGTAAGCCAAATCCTGTTCGTCATCCGCAGCGCTGGAGAGCTCCGCCAGCAGATTTGAAGACTCGCGAAAGAGTTTCAGCGAAGTCTCCCAATCCTCTTGGTCCATATAGGCAATGCCCTGCTGTCGCAAGAGGATGGCGAAGGCTTTTTTACCCTCGTCATCCAAGCGTGAGGTGCCACGGTCCTTTAAGTAGGCCAAGGGTTCATCCGCAAGGGAGATGATCATGTCGAGTGGCAGGCCGAATTCCCGGAACTGGTCCCATTTGCTCGACACGAATTTAACCAGGCTCAGGCTGCTCGCAGCCTCTCTTTTTTGAGCCTGCCAGGTCCAGAAGAACCCAGCCGCCAAAACCAGGAAAACTCCAGCAAGGCTCAGATAAAGGCTCTGTCGTTTCCTCTCACGCATTAAATCCCGGCGCACAAGCTGATCGAGTTCCAGCTGTGTTAAACCGGCGATGAGCTTTAACTTTGCGAGTCGCTTACCATCGGCTTCTTCTCTCGGATCCGCAGCAAGTGGCTCGAGAGGAGCTCCTGTGTTGTCGTAGAGCACGCCTTCCGGGAAGGAGTTGGCTGGATCACCTACTAGCAGACAGAAGATCCGGTCTGATTTACCAAGGCTTTTAAAGTAGTTGATCTCCGCTGCCACCCATTCAGATTTGGCTGCGTTCGGGGAGCAGACGACAATTAGCGCATCGCTGTTATCAAGAGCCTCGTTGAGTCGGATTCCCAAATTAGTAGCGACCGTAAGCTCATCCCTATCACGAAAAACCTTGCCGATTTTTCGATCCATGCCGCGTTTCGCTGCAATTTCCTGAGGAAGGCGATAGGTTTCAATCGCTTGCTGAATCCATGATGCCCACCGAGCATCCTTGTGCGCGTAGCTGATAAAAGCAGCATAGCGCGGCGGGTTTGCTGTGTTTTCAGACGTTTTCATGGTGTATGTAACCAAAGTAATCCTCTGGCGTGGCCACCCTATTATTTGAAACCCAACGGCGCCTATGGTAGCACTGTAACGTGTCCCTGTTTTTGTTTAAAAAGATTAAAAACTGGAGTCGCTGGCAGTGTGATTGATTTATTGACTCGAGATTGGTCATTAGAAACTCAACGGTGGTGCTAGTCGGGCTGACTACGCGGTGCGACAAGACAAATAGATTGTTAAGGGCTTGATGGAGGTCGGATTATCGTGAAATGGACATCACCTCAAAATTTCCGAGTTGGACGCGGCGTGGTCTTCACCATGGTCTGCCAGTTATTTTTAACTCCAGGTGCTGTCATGGCAGAGCCGGTTGTGGGTCAAGTGCTGCTCTATGCCGGACGCGTCTGCCCCGCGGGTTGGCTCACTGCCGATGGCTCAGAGCTTTCGATCACTGATTATCCCGAACTCTATGCCGCGATAGCTGATACCCACTGTCCACGTGACGCTCAGGGTGTCCCCGGCTGTGCTGCTGGCTCCTTCGCGCTCCCAAATTTGACTCAGCGATTTCCTCGGGGTGCTTCCTCGTCGAATGACACCGGTGATTTGGGGGGCGCGGCCCTCAGCGCCGCTAATTTGCCGCCTCACACCCACAGTCTGGATGGCGTTAGGTTGAGTGGCAGACTGGGTGTCTCTACCGAGTCTGGGGATAGAGCTAGCCCCACCAGTAACACGATGCTGGCTGACTCCAATAGAACCGCTATTTATAAAGTGAGCTCAGAGGCAGGCGCATACCTCGATGATGTCGAAGTCATGGGCGGTGATACGGATGTCACCAAAACAAATGAGACCTCTACTGAAAGTGCTGAGGCAGGGATCCTGCCTCCGTTTACCAACATGCAGTACTGTGTTGCATCGGGAGGGGATACCGCGCCGCTGATTGAGGTTGGTCTCAAGTTTGTCGAGGCCGATAATCCGCCTCCCACCACAGCTAAACTGGAGCCCATTCGGATTGACGTTAGTGGTGTAGAGCCAGGTGGCAGCGATGACTGCTTCGTAGATAGCCAGAGTCGCGTCACGGGGACCCTCTGCCTGGACAAACTGGAAAGCGCCAATAAAACAATCACCCGACCGAATATCCGCTTCACGTTAATCGGCAACAATCTATGCAGCGCTTATAGGACTTATACACCGTTTGATAACGGCGAGGGTGTCTATGGAGATCAGTACAATGCTGAGCTCACCCTGACGGGGGTTCAGGTGGCAACCGCTGCAGAAGACGAAGAAAAGGATCGGATCGTTTGGGGCAATGCCCAATTTGCCCAGAGTGTTGACCCCGACTTCGTCTATACCTTGCGGCAGGATGAATACGGGCGAGGAGGCTTTATTGCGGTGGATACAATCGACGAGCGCACTCTCGTTATGGAAACACGCAACGTAAGTAACACCTCTTATCGTTACCGTATTCAGGCAAAGTGCGGTGATGACGAGGTGCCTCCTCATGGGGAAGATGGGTACCCAAAGTCTTCAACGACAGAGACGACCGTGCTGTCAGGCGCCTATTACGTTTACTTCGACCCCTCTATTCGTCACGATGGGCGCGGTGGTGGTGGCTCTAATTACTGACGCTAACACTAGGCGCGTGACGTGAGGCGGTTACAGTCGGTGGCGATTGTTCTGATCAGTTGCCTCGCAGTCATTTGGCCTCTGATTGTCTGTGCTCAAACCAGTATTGATTTCGACAATTTGCAATTAAACGACTCACAAGTCGCAAACCACACGGGTTTCTCCTCCGAGGGTATCGAGCAGGCCGATGGGTTCAGCTACTCTGTGCAGGGCTCCCTCAAATATGTGACACCGCCCGGCGGACTGTATGTGGGGTATCGACGCAACCCGGCAACCACCCTGTTTACCATTGCCAATCAAACTATGTCATTCGTGCCTCATCAGCTAGTGGTTACGAACGAGTTTTACCTTGTGGGTGCCATCGAATTGACTTTGGTTGGTTATCAGGCAGGAGAGCAGCAGCCAGTCTGGCGCGATGCAGTGACGATAGGGAGCCTCGACGCATGGAAAGAGGTGGTTGTTAATCTTCGGCCATTGAATCCGCCTTCACTGAATCGTTTTGACATCCTTCCTGCCACCCCTGCGGGAGACCTCTACTTTTATTTGGAGGGGTGGTCTTATGTAAGCGCTGTGGATAGCGATGGCGATGGGGTGGTTGATGCTTATGACACCTGCCCCAATACAGACACCTCACCAGCGGACGAGACAGGCTGCAGCGATAGCCAAAGAGATACAGATGGTGATGGGGTCAATGATGCTCTCGATGCATGTCCGGGGACTCAGGCCGGTCTCCAGACGGATTCAGCAGGTTGTAGTCAGAGCCAGCTTGATTCGGATAATGACGGAGTCAGTGACGATAGAGACCAGTGCCCACAGACGGCGCCTAATGAATCCGTCAACAGCAAAGGCTGCAGCGCCTCTCAGTTGGACTCCAATGGAAATGGCATTGAAGACAGGTTGGAACGTGCGGTGCTGTTTCTTATTTTGAAAAACAGTCAATTTAGCGAGCTCGACGAGGATTGACAGCTAATTGCCTTTGGTCAGATCGGGTTTAGTCAAGATTTTATCGGTAACCCCTTTTAACATTACCGATGCCAGCGAATTGAAATGCCCGGCCTCAAGCCGGATGGTGGTGAATCCATGCGATGGCCCCTCATGCATCATGAAGTGTGGTGTGCGCCCACAGGGGGCGCAGTCAGAATCACCAAACGTAAAAACCTATAGTGTTAGTAGTTTGATCCACCACCACCACGACCATCATGCCTGATAGAGGGATCATAGTAGACGTTGTACTCACTCCCAGGATCGCCGCACTGGGCCTGCACGCGATACTGGAAGCTTCCCGGATTGATGTTTCGAGTTTCTAAAATAATTTTGCGGTCATCGATAACATCCACCGCTAAAAACCCAGGGCGTCCTGCCTCATCGCGCTGGTTGGAGTAGGCGAAGTCACTTTCCAGGACAGCAAACTCACCTCTCTCTAGGAGCTTCGACTGTGCCTCCCAATCGTCGCCCCATGGTATTTCTTCTTTTGGCCTGTTTTCGGGGTTTTTGGAGATTTGAACGCCGCTCATCCGAAGCTCGCCAGGGTAGGGCTGACCAGCGGTAGTTTTTGCAACACAGACATTTTCGCCCACTAACACAAAAGAAATATTCGGGCGTCCAATGCCTGGATTCAGTTTGCCAAGCTCTCCGAGGTCGATGTCGCCCTCCCGAAAACCATCTGGCAGTTTGTTATATCCACTGACGTTGACCCTGACAAACTCGAGGCTATCCTGCCCCGGTGCGTACTCAAGTCCGATCTCAACCAGGGGCGGTGTATCGCCACCCGTTGCAATGCAGTATTGGGGTTGGATGGAGCCTAGGTCTCGACCATTGCCACCGTCTTGACCGCCCCCGCTGTCACCACTTTGACCGCCGTTATTGCCATTGATATTGCCCGGGTTTGGACCACACTTATCCGTGCAAGCAACGGGACCATCTATGCCGTCGATTTCGCTGTAAGACCCGGGTTTGGAAACGAAAAACTTAATCTGCTTCACCGGTTTGTTTTCGTTTTTACTGGAGTCGATGTCGACACGTGGGGCAATCACAGGAAGCGAGATTAGGTCGGTGTTGAGCACCGCGGCGAGTTCGGGGTACTCGTCCCCGTCGATTTCGCGCCCATCGAGAGGAATGAATCCGCCAGGACATTGGCCACCAACGAACACAATTTCACCAACGACCGTGGCCGACGCAGGCGAGCCAAGCGCGAATGCAATGATTAGGACTACAACGGTATTGAGCAACGGGAGTTTAAACCCCGCGCCGCCGCTAAAAGGCAAGATAGAATGTTGCATGATAACCTCCCTGACTGTGTCTCAATGCAACTGTTTAATTTCAGCAGAGCTGAAAAGCTTGCGCACACTCATCAGAGAGATGAGAACCAGCCGGTGCGGGTTCAAACATTACGTTACAAAAAAAATTACGTTTTTAGAAGATTTTTGAGAAAAAAATAAAAAACGACAGGCGATTAATAAAAGGCGCCAATATTTTATTTCTGAGGTGACCCTACCTAGGTGAGAGAATAACAGTCACTCCAACGCCAGCAAGTCGCTCAGGGCCTGAGTTTCAGGCATTTCAAGCTTCAGAACAGGGGACAGGGCGAGATCTGTGGTGGTCGCACTTTGGGCATTAACGCCGGATGCGGAAAATCTCCAGCGTGCCAAAATTCTTGGCCAGGGGCACCATGCCAACAAAATCTGCTCGGAAAGCTCCGCCCCCCTCTGCAGCCATTAGCGCGGCTGTTGAGGCCGAGGCGTACACCTGATTTGGCGGCGTAATAGGCTCAATACGGGCCGCAACATTGACGTTCTGGCCCCAGTGGCTAATCAATCCCGTCAATGGATTGGTGAGTTGCTGAACAGGAGCGCTGTGAAGTGACACACGCATGGCCATCTGGCTCGGCAGTTGCTGGCGTTCCCAATAGCCATTCTGATTATTGGTTTCCATCAGCTCGCAAAGCGCCAGCGCGAAATCCGTCGCCCCCGTGGCGGTCTCGAAAACAGCGAAGATCCCGTCGCCCCATGTATTCATCTCGATAGGGTGTTCTAGAGACTGGTTGCGGACCTGGCTAACTGCTGTTAAAACGCCCTCGCAAAATCCTGTAATCGCGCGCTCCGATAATTTGCTGAAACCAATGACGTCGGCAAAGAGAATGGTGCGGCTGACATACAGGGATTCTGGAGCAGATTTAGGCGGAACATCTTTGGCCTCTTCTAGCTGAAGCCACTGCTCTGTTTGTGGTGACCAGTAATCGATTGGCAGTCCATGAGATTGCCAGAGTTGCACCGCAGCCATGGTCCCGACAGCTGAGTGATCCTCTTCCGGCACGAGAAGCGCCAATCCGCTAATTTTTGCGTCAAGTTCCTGTGCTTTCAGAAGACTCATTCCTAAAATAATTTTGTTTGTATGGTCGTAATAGGCGTCAGCAAAATCTGGATCGATGTAGCTCTGAGTGGCGTGCCAGATTACGGCGCCGGCGCGCGTTCCGGCTATCAACTGATCATATTGCTCAAACCAATTGTCCTCAGGGCTGTCGCTACTCACGCTGTGTTCTCGGAACTGCGTCTCGTCGAAAGGCAGGATGACGTGTGCGGCTCGTCCTGTGTGCAGCAGCAGATCAAGAAAAATGATGTCACCGCCATTTGCCGCGGATGCAATTCCCAAATCGGCAGGATGGCGAACAAACCAGTCCATGATGGCCTCTCTGGCTTTGTCAGCTTGTGAGGCGGGAAACCGTGGTGATTCACGTGTGTCGCTATCAATTCGGTGCCCACTGAAAACCACGACGCGTGTCGGTCTGAAGGCTTTATCGATCTTTTCCGCCAAGCATTGGATTCTGCTTGGATCGTGGTCTTCTAACGCGGACAGCATGAGGCCAATATTTTTGCGCGCAGACTTTCGCTGCTGCAAGTCGCTGCAGCTGGCCTCAACGTGCTGATACAGTTCCAGCATCTCTTCTTCGGCAGCCCCGCCTGTCTTTTCTCCAGCCAGCAGCTCGATCAGCTTAAGCTCCGCCAATGTGGCGATGATCCAGAAATCATTGGGATCTTTTTGCAATGCGGCACTGCAGGCGCTGCGTACTGTTCCAATATTTGCTCGAACAAACTCAAATTCACGCAGGCAGACCCCAATCGCTAGCGCGTTAACTCCAAGCCAAAAGCTGTCCGAAAACTCGGGTCGAGAAAAACACAGGCTGTATAGCGTCATCGACTCACGAAGATAGGCTTCTTTTTCCGAATTGTTGCCGGCCGCTACGGCTTGAGACTTGATGACGCTGGCTAAGTTGCCGATGAGTTCAGCATTCGGTTCAGCGATTTTTGACGACATGGTTTCCGCGAGCAATCGCGCTTGGTCGTAATTATGGAGGCCGTGCAAGACTCGGATTTTCAATAACATCAGTCCGAGGTATTTTTCTATATTTAATTGTTCGCCCGGATCAGGGCCTGCTCTATCCAGCACAAGCAGTGCCAGCAGATTTTCTCCTGATTTATGCAGTTTGCTTGCTAGGCCGAATAAAAAGTCAGGCCCTTGTTCAGCGCGTGTACTCTGAAAAATCTTTTCGTAGCGTTCTCTGACGTGCGGTGCGATATCGCCGAAGCGGCCCATTAAATCCTGCAGACTTTGAGGGATAGATTCCATCAGTGGTGATGATCAGGATCGCAGACCGAGTTAAAAAAGTTTGATGCGTGCACGCTTTGTATTTTTGGATATTCCTTGCCTTGCACAGCTCGAAAAACATCCGCTCCGATAAATAATTCGACTAGATCGGGGTCCAACGCGCCTTTGTGCGCATCCTCTCTAAGGATACGAAAGGCGATTTCCTCAGGCATTGCGGCTTTGTAAGGCCTGTCGGACGCAGTCAGAGCGTCGTAGATGTCACAGATTGTCATGATGCGGCTTTGCACCGGGATATCTGCTGCTGATAGGCCGTCAGGGTAACCTGATCCGTCGATTTTTTCGTGATGCTTTCCCGCGATGTCTGGAATCCCAGCCAAATCTTCTGTCCACGGAATCAGTTTGAGAAAATCATAGGTGTGCTTCACGTGGCCCTCGATTTCTAGTCGTTCCTCCGCCGTCAGACTCCCCTTGGGAATCGTTAGGGCGTTCAGTTGTTGGTCAGACAGAAGAGGGATTAAGTTGCCTGAGTCCGAGTCACAAAGGTAGCTGCTCATTTCTGCCAACCCTGTTTTGCACTCGCTTGCGAGCACTGAGGGCTGGTTGGACTCGGTGATAATTTCCAGAAATCGGTCAAGTCGCTCAGATTCAAGTTCAAAACCCGAGCGAATTTCCATCACCTTTGCGGAATCTGCGTGTCCGGCGGATTGTAGGCTGATGATCTTTTCAGCGGCGTCGGCGCGCAGTCGCTGCCTCGTTAACGCCAAGCGATAACGAAGCTCGTTAAAATCGGTCTCGGTTAGCTTTTTTGCTTTTACTAAGACATGTTCCCTAACACCGACCTTTCCGAAGTCATGCAAAAGCGAGGCGTATCGTAATTCGCGAAGTCGCGCGTCGGTGACTTCAAAGCGCACGAGATCACTCCGTCTTGCTTGAGGCAAGGCTTTTGCGAGCGCAACGCTTAAATCCGCCACGCGGAATGAGTGTCCACTTGTGGTCGGGTCGCGCTGTTCGATCGCAGTGACTGATGCTCTCACGAAATTTTCGAAGAGATTATTGATGCTATCGACCAAGGTACGAGTCTGCAGTGCAACAGCTGATAGACTGGCAAGTGCAAGCAGCGATTTCCGGCTTTGTTCATCGAAATCTCGGACCACCGAATCGATTGTCTCGGGGGTTACGATCTCTTTTCTGTCGTATTTTCGATTGATGAACTGAAGTACTCCAACCACGTTGTCCCGGTTGTCTCGCATAGGCACACAGTAAAGCGATCGGGTGCGGTAGCCCGCCTCATTGTCAAAGGCAGGATTAAACCGGAAGGGTTGCTCGGGTCCCATCAGATACACATCTTCGCAGTGCACTGCCTCTCCTGTAACGGCCACAAAGCCCGAGATTGATTTTTTGTCCACTGGAAATCGCTGTTCGTAAAAAGTGGTCTCTACGGAGTCGTTTCGAGTCATCTTGAAAACGAGCTCCGGCACGTCCGGCTCCCTGTCGAGCAGGAACAGCGAGACCGCGTCGCACATGGAGATGTTTTGCGCCGCATCCAGAATACGGGTCAATAACTTATTTGTGTCCCTTTCAGCCGACAGGGCTACGCTGATCTCCGTAAGCTTGGTCAGATCGGACTCCACGGTCCTGGCAATTAACTTTGCCTCAGCAGCACTGCGCCGATTAATAAAAAGCTCGCAGGCAATATTTACCAGCCTAATGATGGTTTCCTGATTGTTGTTAATTGGTATTGGTAGTTCTGCTTCAAGCGACATTTCCGGTGACGCCATTAACACGCCGCCATTGGCGACAGATCTGTAATCCTGAACAGATCCAGATGAAAGCATTGTCTCATCAAGAACGATGACGGCGGGTTGCGACCTAGAAACGTCTTCCAGTGATTTACAGGTGATAATTGGAAAGGGGAGCGTCTGCACCGCGGCGCGAATTACGTCGATTGACGGATCAGCGCCTATGGCGATGCGTATATCTTGTCCGGTTAGTAGCTCGGTCATCGGGCGGCCTCGCTTGTTTCACCCTCAAACATACTATGTCAATTCGCCCCTTCGTGTGAAATTACGCTGTCTTCCCGTAAATCTGCTAAATTTGAGAGTGGCGTGAGCGACCCCATGCCGAGTTATTAATCCGCTGTCATTAAGAGTTCCCAAATTGGCCATTAATAAAGAAACCCCGGTGCTCGTTGGTGCTGCACAGTTCACCGATCGTCTTGATGATCCCGGCTATGAGCAGTTGTCACCGGTGGGCATCACTGCCAGAGCGGCGCAGCTCGCGCTAAGCGATGTGGGCGTGCGCGGTGTCGAAAGATATATCGATTTGGTCATGACGACACGGACCTTTGAGGATTCAGCACCGGTGTTGGGATTCCCTTTTGGTAAAGCCTCAAACTTTCCTCGCTCGGTATGCCGCCAAGTGGGTATTCAACCAGCGCATGCTGTTTGGTCTGCGAGTGGTGGTGACTCCCCGCAGAAAATGGTCACCGAGGCCTGTGATCGTATTGCCTCTGGCGAGGTTTCAGCAGCACTTCTCTGTGGCGGAGAGGCGCTCTCTACCGGGCGTCATCTGGTTAAGTCAGGGCAGACCGTGGATTGGTCAGAGGATATAGACGAACCCGTGGATGACCGGGGAGCTGCTATCGACTTTCTCACTCACGACGAGTTGGCAAACGGACTTATTACACCGCCGCTTTTTCATGGGCTGATGGAAAATGCGCGACGTGCTTCTGCAGGTGCTGGCATAGCTCAATGGCAGCAGGCAATGGCGTCGCTTTTTTCCCCGCTCAGTCAGATCGCCGCAGGTAATCCGTTTGCCGCGCAACATCAGCGAGCGTTCTCGCCTGACGAGTTGTTAGCGCTCGTTGATGGAAATCGGATGGTGGTGGCACCGTACACTCAGCGACTTATTGCCAGAGATCAGGTGAACCAGAGTGCGGCGCTGGTGCTCACCTCAACGGCATTGGCCGATGACCTGGGTATCCCTCTGGAGCGGCGTGTTTACCTGCATGGGCAAGCGGCCGCGGGAGAGCAGCCGGTCACCCTGCGACCTGATATGGGGCAGGCGCCCTCAGCAGGACTCGCCCTTAACACTGCTCTGCAGCGCGCGAAGGTGAATGCGGCGGACATAGACCTGTTTGACTTCTATAGCTGTTTCCCGATTGCGGTCAGTAATG
>CAXPOA010000169.1:0-5693 GCA_964218505.1 Luminiphilus sp. | reverse complement strand
CCGTACAGGTGGCGGCACAAACCGCCGACGTGCTGCTCGAAGAAATTATCGTTACCGCGCAGAAACGTCAGCAGCAGGCGATTGATGTCCCTATTTCGATGGGGACGTTCTCAGAGCGAGACATCATCAAAACCGGCGCGCTGAATCTGCAGGATATCGATGTCTATATCGTAGGCTTTGACGCAGGAGGTGAGACCTTCACCCAGCAGGGCTACTCGATACGCGGTATCTCAAGTCCCAACATCTCCACCGGCGGAGACCCCTCGGTGGCTACCTTTTATGACGGTGCCTATCTTCCCCGGGCCGCAACGACCGTCGCCTTCGCTGACATGGAGCGTGTGGAAGTGCTGCGAGGACCCCAGGGAACGCTATTTGGTCGAAACGCCGCGGCGGGTGTTGTCAGCCTGATTCCCAATGCGCCGAGTAATGAAGCGGAAGGCTTTGCGCGACTGCGGGCAGGTAACTACGACCTGTTACGGGTTGAGGGCATGTTCAATGTACCCCTCAGCGATACCTTTGCTGTCCGCGCCAACTTTTTGACCAACCAGCGCAGCGGCATCTCCGAAAACGTTGAGTCAGCAAAGTTTGACGCCGGCGAGAAAAGTAACTGGGCGGGCCGTATCGCTGCGCGCTGGGAGCCGTCGGAAGACACGGCACTGCAACTCGCGGTAGATATCGATCACTTCAACCAAGCCCCAAGTATGGCGATCGGTGTCAGCCCTTATTCCCTTAATCAGGATCCCTACAGCGGTTACTACGCCAACGACGTGATCAACGGTGAAGAGACCCGCGACATGTACGGCATTACCGGAAAATGGTTTCAGACACTGAGTAACCAATGGTCAATGACCGCTATCGTTAACTATCGAGACTTTGAGACCACCAACCGCCAGGACGAGGATGGCACCGCAGATCCCACACGCTACTTCGATACCAACAACATTGAAGACTCGGACATTTTCTACACCGAGCTTCAATTTAACTTTAATACCGATCGCATCAACGCCGTGATGGGCGCTACCTATAGCATCGAGAACACCTTCCAGCGCACCGATGCCAACGCACTGGCGGACTCTATTGCTCGCCTCGTAACTCAGGACCTTAATTCCTCCTTCGGGCTCAGTCTTGATCACATTTGGAACGCGGATGAGTATGCCGCGACGCTGAGCGCACTCGGTATTCCGCTAACAGAAGAGCAGGTGTTATCAACTGGCGACTATTGGTATGACCTGATCTCTGGTGCCCTGGGTGAGCCGATGCTTTATGGCCCGTCTCTGGCGGGAGAGGTGTGGAATGAAGCCATCATCAATGAAGGTGAATTTGAAAACTACGGTGTCTATGGCGACATCGAATACAGCTTCTCGGATCGACTGAGCCTGATCGCCGGTCTGCGCTACAGTGAGGACAACAAGGATTTCAGCTGGCTGATCCCCAATACCTCTCTCGACGCACTTCGCCCAGGAGTCACCAGTCAGATTTTCACCGATGCTCGAGGTGAGTATGCCTCGGCGCAAACGACTCCCTTGGAGGCCAGCGATAGCTGGAGCAAATTAACCGGGCGACTGGTGGGCACCTTCCGTCTAACCGATAGCTTGCTGACCTACGCCTCGTACTCCACTGGCTACAAAGCAGGCGGGTTTGACTCTCTGGCGATCAAAACCAGCCAGAAGCCGCTGCAGCCCGAGGAATCCGAGCAGTTTGAACTGGGCATCAAGGGCGACTTCTTCACCGACCGACTGCAAGTTGAGCTCTCCTTCTTCGATCTTGAGGTAATTGGTCGCCAGCGCTCTGTGGATACCAAACCACCGGGACAGGACAATGCGATCCCCACAGTTATTAACGTGGACAGTAGCGTGCAGGGCGTAGAGGTAACGCTTAATTGGTTAGTCACCGATACGTTGCTAGTCAGTGCGCTCACCACCTATCGGGAAGAGGAAACCCAATCGGAAGAGTTCTACAACGCCGTTGGCGAGCTCAGGCAGTTTGACTCCTCAGGAAACACCGCAACGAACTACACCCTGACCATGGATTGGCAGCCCAAGGTCGCCGGTGGTCAGATGTTACTTCGCGCCGAATACATCTTCGGCGAGAACACTCGCGACAGCGGTGATGCCAATTACAACCCGGACTACGAGAGGATCGAGGGGTATTTGGATGACAGCACCCAGCTTAATGCCCGTTTGTCATGGACCAACCCCGATGAAACCTGGGAGATGGCGCTCTGGGGTAGGAACCTTTTAGATGACAACCGCATAGGCGGTATCAGCCAGACCACAGCCGCCGTTTTTGGCACGCCCATTTTCCGTATCCAGGATCCGCTAACATGGGGTATCGAAGGTATTTATCGTTTCTAACTCCGAACAGCGAAAAAGGATTTTCTGGATGCGCGACTTGGCAATGACTTCCCTCGGCAAAAGCCACCCGAGAGAAAAGGCTCAACTCGCTTCAGCACCCGGGCTCGTGGCAGGTTTCGTGTTATGCCTTGCGTTAGTGGGCTGTGGTAGCGATGAACCAAACGCAGCCGATGCTGGAGCTTCCAGCGCCCAGCAGGTTGTCACAGTAAATACCATCAATACCGGACACCCCGGCGCCGCGCTGTATGGCGCCCAGTGTAGCCAATGCCACAACGGTAACGGCTCGGGTAACCCCCAGTTAAAAGCGCCCTCCCTCACTACCCTGGATGCCTGGTACGTGTTGCGACAGCTCACCCATTTCCGTGATGGCGTCAGGGGCGCTCATGAAGATGATACTCACGGCAAGCTAATGGCCGCCGCCAGTGCGAACCTGTCAGACGAGGATATCGGGCTGTTGGCAGACTACGTCGCTGACCTCCCCCCGCTTTCCATTGAGGCAACGCTGGCGGGAGATCTCAAGCAGGGGAAGGACTACCACCTCAATCTCTGCGCGGCTTGTCACGGCTCCAATGGGCTGGGTAATGAAGCCCTGTCAGCGCCGGCGGTTGCGGGGGTCAATGATTGGTATCTCGTCGCCCAATACGAACACTTTAGAGCCGGCCGTCGTGGTGCCCATCCCGACGATCAATGGGGAGCACAAATGCACCGACTCGCCCCCTCAATTCCCCAGGATGTGGTGATTTCGATTGCCAGCTATCACGCGACGCTTCCTGTCAGCGACTGACCATGCGGCAACTTGGCACCCTAGTACTCCTGCTGATGGTTGGGGGACCGATCGGGGTCTCTCAAGCAAACGAGGAATTCACTCTCTCTGAGCACTGTCCCCCTGCACTTCGTCTGGATGAGTCCGGTCAATGCCGGCTCCATAGCCAATACCTCGCTTATGGCTCCCTCTACGACCGAGGGGTGGGCGGTCTCAAAACCGGACTGCCCGCGGTACGGGATGGCTTTACACCGGCGCAAATCGATCTGGGACGCTATCTGTTTTTCGATCCACTGCTGTCAGGCAACAATAAAGTCGCCTGCTCCAGTTGCCACGACCCCGCCTTGGGCTTTAGCGATGGCAGGGCCCGAAGCATCGGGGCAACCGGTGGGCCAATACAACGCTCCGCACCCTCCTTGTGGAACGTGGCCTTTCTGGAAAAACTCCTGTGGGACGGAAGCAAGCGCTCTCTGGAGGAGCAAATGCTGGGGCCCTTGTACGCAGAGGATGAAATGGCCGGCAGTCCCGACTCGCTTGTCCAAAAACTTTCAGAAAACGAACACTACCCGGCACTCTTTGCCGAAGCCTATGGCGGGGGTGAGGGCAAGAGTGAAGGTGACAGAGAGAGTGAAATCACCCTCGATCGCATTTACACCGCACTGGTTGCCTTTGAAAGCTCCCTGATTTCGCTCAACAGTCGCTACGATCTCTATGCCCATGGGGTACATAGCGCATTAACCGAGCCGGAAATCGAAGGGCTCAATGTCTTCCGCTCTTTCGTGGCGCGCTGTGCTGAATGTCACACCCCACCGCTTTTTACCAATCAACAGATTGCTGTGCTCGGCGTACCCGAAAAGGATGGCCGTCCTCTTGACCCTGGTGCTGCAGCAGCCAGCGGCGACCCGAGTCAGCGAGCGGGTTTTCGGGTGCCCAGCCTACGCAACGTCGTGCTAACCAAGCCCTATATGCATGCGGGTAATTTCGACACCCTGAGAGAAACAGTCGCCTTTTACACAGGTGGTAGAGGTCATGCGGTGCCTGAAGGGGAAGATTTAAAGCTCCACTGGCACATTTGGGACCCACAGCTGACCGATCAGGAGTTGGATCGGGTAGTGGACTTTTTGGGGGCTCTTACCGATCAGTCCTTTATGCCTGAAATACCGGTTACACTACCCTCTGGCTTGGCGCCCGGTCGCGCCACCGAGACAACAGTCAGCGAAGCCGGTTCAGCGGTTGCTGTGATGGCCACAGCCCGTGTCAGAGATTAATAAAACCGGTTGCTATAAAAGAGGCATGCTCATGAAGCCCAACAACAGTTTGCGATCTGCCGTTCTCCCTTTCTGGCTTACAGTGTGCTTGCTGGTTCTGGCACCGCTCAGTCACGCGGCCATTCACGAAGTACGCGATGGGGATTCAATTCAGGCATCAGTGAAAGCCGCCACAGCCGGCGACACTATCCTCGTTTACCCCGGCACCTATCGGGAGACCGTCTACGTCGATAAAGATGACATCACCCTGAAGGGTGTCGTCGAGGACGGTGAGTGGCCAAATCTCGAGGGCGACAAGCAACTCAACGACGCCATCCTGTATTCGGGCAACGGTTTCTCCGTCGAGTGGTTCAAGATTACGAACTACAAAGGCAACGCCATCATGGGACAGGCGGGGAATAATTTTTCGATCCGGAACAACTGGATCATCGATACCGGCGTGTACGGCATCTTCCCCGAGTTTGGCGAGAACGGCTTGATTGAAAACAATGTGCTCAGCGGTATCGAGGACGCTGCCATTTACGTGGGCATGTGTGACCACATTGATGTGCGCAACAACCGGGTGTTCGATAATGTCGCAGGCATCGAAATTGAGAACAGCCGTCACGCGCTGGTCGAGGGAAATATCGCCCACAACAACACGGGCGGCATCCTGGTGTTCATTACTCCCGGGCTGCCGATCAAAACCTCATACGATGCGATCATTCGTCGCAACACCGTGATCGACAACAACACCCCCAACTTCGCCATTCCCGGATCCTTGGTCTCTACCATCCCCGCGGGCACTGGCATGATCGTTCTGGCGGGTGATGACGTGATCATTGAAGACAACATCATTAGCGGCAACAACACGGCAGGCATCATCGTCACCAGTCAGGACTTCGCAACCGATGTGGCGGGGGATCCAGAATCGGAGCCCAATCCCGATCGAGTGCAGATTCGCGACAATGTGATGTATGACAATGGCAATGATCCAGCCACCGACGTGAAAGTCCTGATGCTGACTCAATTCTCCACAACGGGCCCTGACATCATGGCCTATAAGGGTGCTGCAGAAGCCGAGCGCGGTAGCTGCGTTAGCCGCAAGGGAGCCTACCGAACTTTCGGTTTAGATGAGTGGGGGGATTGTGACAGTCCGACCGTCACCGCCGCTGATGCCGCTGGAGACGCGCCGCAGATAGCAGGGACTACCCGGGACGTCACCACCAAAATGCTACCCGAGCCCGCAGCGCCCCGAGTGATTACCGTAGACGCTGATGGCGCCAAGCTGGTTTATCAGGGTATTTGCGCAGGCTGTCATACCTACAA
>CAXPOA010000168.1:0-5488 GCA_964218505.1 Luminiphilus sp. | reverse complement strand
CTCTGTCGCCTTCCCTAAGAGAGAAAGGCGAGTCGCTGACTTAAACCAACAATTCCCCGGCTACGATCTTCTCGACCACAATGGCGGGGGCCGAGAATCGGTCCCCGTAGGCGGCCACCAGCTCGTCGCACCGCGCAACAAAACGCTCGAGACCGTAGGTGTTGACGTGCTGAATGAGTCCGCCAGTCCAGACAGGGGCGCCGATCCCCATAATAGACCCGATGTTGCCATCAGCCACTGAGCGAAGCACATTGGTTTCGTAGCACTTCAACGCCTCAATCACCTGCCGGAACAAGAGACGATCTTTGATATCTTCTTCGCCAATAGCGGCGTCAGATTTGTAATAGAGGTCGAGTAGTGTCGGCCAGATCTTCTTACCGCCATCTTCCGAATACTCGTAAAAACCACCCCCATGGTGACGACCACCACGTTTGTGATCATTGACCATCGTTTCGACGACCTCTCGGACAATGCTGCCATCCCCCCAAGGATCCTCAATGCCCATTTCCTTCCAGGTTTCCGCCGCCTTGCGCGAGAGCTCGAGACTCACTTCGTCATAAACGGCAAGTGGGCCTACAGGCATACCCACCGCTTTGCCCATATTATCGATCTTGACGGGGTGGACGCCCTCCTTCAAAAGACGCACGCCCTCATCAAGATAAGTGCCAAATGTGCGTGAGGTAAAGAATCCCAGTGAATCATTCACCACGATAGGGGTTTTACGTATTTGCTGGGTGTAGTCGAAAGCCTTGGCCAAGGCGAGATCACTAGTTTTTTCACCCATGATGATTTCAACCAGCGGCATCTTATCGACCGGAGAGAAGAAATGGATGCCAATAAAGTTTTCAGGCTTGTCACTCGCTTCGGCCAATCGGGTTATCGGTAGAGTTGAAGTGTTAGAGCCCCATACGCCCCCATCAGCGAGATAACCCTCGAGCTCCTTGGTCATCTCGTGCTTGAGACCGATGTTTTCAAATACTGCTTCGATAATAAGGTCACAGCCCGCCAAGTCTTCGTTGGAGGCCGTTGGAGTAATCAACGCCAACACAGACTGCGCTTTTTCTTCAGTCATACGTCCCTTGTCGACGCGTTTCTTTAACAGGGCCTCCGAATACTGTTTTCCTTTGTCAGCGGCTTCCTGAGTGAGGTCTTTTAGTACGACTTCAATACCCGCCATGGCCGATACGTAGGCAATTCCCTGCCCCATCATGCCCGCTCCGAGAACGCCAACCTTCTTGGTCCCTTGAGGTTCAATTCCCTGTGGGCGCGATGCCCCGCCATTGATCTGGTTCATCTGAAAGAAGAAGGTGTTGATCATGTTCTTTGCTTGGGGGGTATTGGCAAGATAGGCCAGACCCCGGCTTTCGACACGCATTGCGGTCTCAAAATCAACCCGCAGTGCAGTGACGGCCACATCGAGAATCTTTTCTGGCGCGGGCAGCAGCCCGCGCGTTTTTTGACGCAGCATCGCCGCGGCTACCGGCAACATTTGGGCTACCGCCGGATGGGTGGCATTTCCCCCGGGAATTTTGTACCCCTGGGTATCCCAGGGCTGGGTTCTCGCCGCCTCGTTGTCCTTGTTCTCTGAAAGCCACGCCTTCGCACGTGGGAGCAGGTCTTCCTGAGTTGCGACAACCTCGTGGATCAATCCGGCAGCTTGTGCCTGCTCGGGAGCAACACGCTTGCCCTCCAGTAAGTACTCATTGGCGGCCATCAGCCCCATCAAGTAGATGCCCTTCACAACCCCGCCACCGCCAGGCAACAGGCCGAGGGTTACCTCGGGGAAACCAAGCTGAACCGACTTATGATTAACCGCGATGCGATAGTTACACGCGAGCGCCAGTTCAAGGCCTCCACCCAATGCAGCGCCATTAATCGCGGCGACAATAGGTACCGGCAGTTTTTCCATGCGGCGCATTTCCGCTTTTGTTGCTTCTACCCCTTCAAAAAAAGCTTCCACGGTTTCATCGGTCACCTGTGAGAGCATGTTCAAATCACCGCCGGCAAAGAACGTGCTTTTTGCCGAGGTCAGAACAACGCCTGTCAGCCCCGATTCATTCTCGAGTTTGGTGGCGGTCTCTGCCAACAGAGGAAGAAACTCCTCGCTCATGGAGTTGACGGGGCCCGCCATATCCATGGTTACCGTCACGATGCCATCGCTATCTTTTTCGTAATTAAATCCACTCATGTGATGTCTTTCCTTGTGACGTCGCGTTACACGCGCTCAATAATTGTTGAGATGCCCATGCCGCCACCGACACAGAGTGAAAGCATGGCGCGCTTCGCATCGCGACGCTCCAGCTCATCAAGGACGGTACTTACCAGACAACCACCGGTAGCTCCCAGAGGATGGCCCATCGCAATTGAGCCACCATTAACGTTGGTGATCTCCAGATCGAGGTCCAAGTCCTTCATGTAGCGCAATACCACCGAGGCAAAGGCTTCATTAATTTCCCATAGATCGATGTCCGAAGGCTTCATACCCGCGCGCTCGAGGCATTTTTTGGCTGCAGGGCCGGGACCGGTCAACATAATGATCGGATCAGTAGCGAGAACAGCGGTAGCGACAATTCGACCCCGCGGCGTCATACCCAGATCTTTGCCCGCCTTTTCGCTGCCGATCAAAACCGCTGAAGAACCATCGACAATGCCCGAGGACTTTCCTGGGGTGTGCACATGATTGATGCGATCGAGCTCGGGATATTTGGCGATGATGATGTCGTCGAAGCCTAACCCTCCAGGCATTTCAAAGGAGGGTTTTAGGTTACCAAGTCCCTCCAGCGTTGTTTGAGGCTTGATAAAGTCGTCACGCTCAAGAATTGTGACTCCATTTTCGTCCCTGACCGGGATAACAGAGCCATCGAACCAGCCACTGTCGCGGGCGTGGGCCGCACGCTGCTGAGACGTCACCGCGTATGTATCCACGTCCTCTCGGCTCCACCCTTCGAGCGTTGCGATGGTGTCGGCACCAATTCCTTGAGGCACAAAGCCGGTCTTCATGGAAAACCCGGGATCGGATCCCATGGCACCACCGTTTGATCCCATCGGTACCCGAGACATGCATTCAACCCCGCCGGCGACCACCAAATCTTCCCAGCCCGAGGCGATTTTTTGCGCTGCAATATTGACCGCTTCAAGACCAGAAGCACAGAAGCGATCGAGCTGAACCCCTGCGACCGACTCATCCCAATCCGCGTTTTGAACGATCATCTTCGCGATATCGGATCCTTGCTCGCCGATCGGAGTGACACAGCCCATAACGACATCATCGACATAGGAGGTGTCCAGATCCTGACGCTGCTGCAAAGCGCGCAAAAGGCCTGCGCCCAAATCAACGGGCTTTACCTCATGAAGGGTGCCGTCCTTTTTTCCCTTACTGCGGGGTGTTCGAACGGCATCGTAAATGAACGCTGAGTGAGTCATAGCTCCTCCCTAATGAAAATACGGTGGGTCGTCTGGCTGGACCGATGAGTGATGGGGTCGGTTACTCGTTCGGCTCACAGCCTGACCGGCAAAAACCGAGCGGAAGAAAAACATACTGGAAGTTCAAATTCAATCTCTCGGCGAAAAAATTGAGAGTAATGAGCCTCAAGCTCCACAAGGAACAGCCCTACTCTGGCGGCAACGGCGTCACCGTGTCACTAAGCTCCAACTCAATGACATCACGAATTCGGTCGATTAGCTGGCGGTAAAAGCGCCTTGAGGGTGCCTGTCGCCGATACAGCAAGGCATGCTCCCGGAACAGAGCCCGTCCCTTCAGTTCTTGAATACGCAGCTCTTCGGGTCGATGGATTTCACTGCGTACATAAAGCGCGGGCAGGAACGCAAGCCCCATTCCCATCACCACCATTTGCCGAAGGGTATCAAGGCTGGTGCCCTCGTAATCTCGATTGAGCTTGGCACCCGTTTGTTCGCAAATCCGCTCCACTTCCCGGCGTAGCGTGTGTCGCTCGTCTACCGCCAGCACCTCAAAGCCACTCAAGTCACTCTCCGCCAAATCCCCCAGGGGTGCGACATCCATATCCACTGGGCTCGCCAGCAACAGGGGTTCGCGAAACAGCGGCACCCGGACAATAGACTCCGACTCGACGGTAATTGGGCCTATCACCAAGTCGAACCGACCCTCCTCCAGACCCTGTAACAACCCATCAGGCACCTCCTCACGCACGTGAAGACGGAGGCTCCCGAAACGCTGATGAATGGATGGAAGAAGCTGAGGTAATAAATAGGGACCCAGGGTTTGCGGGACTCCGAGCCGGTAGGTGGAATGAGCGTTGTCGCTAAGGAGGTGTGCGCTTTCGACAATATTGCGCCACTGGGCAAGCAGATTCATGGCGTCCGGTAGCAATTCCCGACCTGCCGGACTGAGCAATGTAGCGTTTCGCGTGCGCTCGAAGAGCTGCACGCCTAGGGTTTCCTCGAGCACTTTTAGTTGAACGGTAAGTGTTGGCTGCGTAACGCCCAAGCGCCGAGCTGCCTGACGCAAAGAGCCTGTATCGGCGACAGCAACAAAATATTCCATTTGGCGTAGAGAGGCCATGCTTACTTTCTTTTTCCTAGATTAAATTCGAGCGAACTCACTATATAGATAAAATCTATCCAAAAATGGTAAATCTGTCCATATATAAGTGCACGTACTCTTCGCACCGGGTACACACTGGAGCGGTAAACCACATGCTGTCGGCTTTTAAATTTGATCTAACCCATCTTCGTGGGGACATTTACGGGGGTCTTACCGCAGGGGTAGTCGCCATTCCACTGGCGCTTGCATTTGGTGTGGCCTCCGGATTGGGGCCGATGGCGGGCATGTACGGCGCCATTATTGTGGGGTTTTTTGCGGCCTGGTTTGGCGGCACCCCTACCAATGTATCGGGACCGACAGGTCCTATGGTGGTTGTTCTGGCTGGCCTTTTTGCGAGCCTGTCCGGCGACGTGGGCTTGATATTGACCGCGGTCGTTCTCGCCGGGCTTTTCCAGATCGCCTTTGGCGTGGCAAAGATCGGCGACTTTATCCGATTGGTCCCCTACCCTGTGGTATCAGGCTTCATGAGCGGCATCGGTGTCATCATCATTATTTTGCAGCTTGACGCCACCGTGGGCCACATGGCTCCTGCCGGCACGATTCCAGCCCTGCTTTACCTCCCGACTGCATTCTTAGACATAAATTTTTCGGCCTTCACGGTGGCTGCTGTAACCTTGCTGGTTTTCTACACGTGGCCAACCGCCTGGGGCAAATATCTGCCTGGTGCACTGGCCGCCTTGATCGTGGGGACGGTGCTATCCCTGTTTCTCGGCGAGCTGCCCATCCTGGGTGATATCCCAAGCGGGCTACCTGAATTCCATATGCCCGTGTTTGAGCAATCCGCGATGTTTTTGGTAGTGGAGGCCGCATTCATTCTGGCGGTCCTTGGCTCTATCGACAGCCTGCTGACCTCTCTGGTGGCTGATAACATGACGCGAACCAGACACGACTCCAATCAGGAACTGA
>CAXPOA010000167.1:0-2964 GCA_964218505.1 Luminiphilus sp. | reverse complement strand
GAGTGGGGCGATGATGTTCGAGTGGTTCTGTTCGTCGTGCTTCGGGAGGGGCTAACACTGACCGGTGAGCTATCAGAGCAGATCCGCGAGACGATTCGAGGAAACACGACCAACCGCCATGTGCCTGCGGTTATCCTTCAGGTTGCAGATATCCCCAGGACCTTGAGCGGCAAGATAGTAGAGCTGGCCGTGCGTAATGTAATTCACGGGATCGAGGTGAAAAATACGGATGCGCTGGCAAATCCCGAAGCCCTCAAGCTGTACCGGGATTTACCGGCCTTGGCTACATAATCAAATCAGGACTGCACGGGTTTCCGATTAGTCGAGTTTGTCATCGATGCAATCGATCAGATCATCATCCAGGGTATCGATGAAGTCATCGACCTGATCATCGGTTGGTGATCCGCCGTGCTTCTTGATCATGCTCTGAGCAGCCTTCATGGCCTTGCTGTCGGCCTTACAGGCTTTCATCGCGGCCATTAACTCATCACCGGCGCCTTTAGCGTGTGCGGTCGAGGTGAGCGCAAGCGCAGCAGAAAAAATGAGAGTTCCGAGGATTTGGGTTGGCTTCATTGGTGTGATCTCCATGGTGGTAGCAACGTTTGCCGGTTTACGTTGGGTCTTGATCGCGATTGCATCGTGCGCAATAGAAACGCGCTACAGGTGCAATGCCTTTCAACCCAGTGGCGCGACAACAGTAAACCCCATTTGCGGGTAATTGATCCTCAGTCAGCCCCTCTGTCGGCTTTTGATAAGTGCCGTCTTCTGACGAGTGTGGGTTTTTGATAATTAATATGGCCCAACTCCCGCGGCCACTAGATTTTTCATGGGGTTTAGCTCATTGAGTAGGGGTTTCGCTGATGCAGCGTCCGTCACTTGGTCAGGTGACAAAAGGGGGGCATTATTCTCCGCAAGAGAGTTTTAGTGGGCCGCTAGCCCACTGGAGAGAATGCCTATGTCCAACCTCCTCGGAGACCAAGTACAGTTCATTTGTCGGAAGGCGGTGCTGCAGGATGTTCCGGCTCTGGCACCTCTGTTTGATGACTACCGTCAATTTTATCAGTGCCCATCGGATAGAAATGCAGCCTCTACTTGGCTCACTGACAACCTTGATCCGCATCGGTCGGTGATTTTTATGGCAGAGGCACAGGCCGGTTCAGCTGCGGAGGGAAATCAGCAGACTCCTCAGGAGGTACCCGGGTCGCATCCCGCGCTAGGCTTCACTCAGCTTTACCCAGCGCTGTGCTCCGTGGACCTAGTGCCGTACTACGTGCTGTACGATCTGTTTGTGCTCCCCGCCGCGCGGAAGCATGGTGTCGCGACTGCCTTGATGAACGCTGCGGCAGATTTCGCACGAAAAGACGGCGCTGCCCGTCTGGACCTTGAGACCGCATACACCAATCAGACAGCCAAGAGTCTTTACCTGAAATTGGGTTACCAGGCTGACACGGCTTTTCAGAAATACAGTTTGGAGCTGCCTTAGTACGCCCCGGTGCGGCAGCAGATCAACGAAGGCACAGCTGTAGCTGTGAAGGCTAACTTAAAGGGATTCTATCAAAGCGCTAGGGATTCAACGCGAGATTTTTTTCTTAAGGTGTCGGATCTTTTGTCTTCACCGTCATGGGACCAACCCGGCGCCTTGAAGATGTAGCCAAGTTTGTCTTGCCATCGCGAGGCACGCCTCATGTCATGGGCAATGTTTTTGTATTCATCAAAGGCGACGCGCATGACGTTGTGGGTCTCGATGTTTTTGGTAAGGCCGTAGCGAACTGGCTCAGCTTCTAACTCCTCACTAAAGGTACCGAACAGTCGATCCCAGATGATCAAGGTCGCCCCATGGTTTCGATCTAGATAGCGAACATTGGACCCGTGGTGGACCCGATGATGAGATGGCGTGTTGAAAATAAATTCGAACCAGCGTGGCATGCGATCCACCGCCTCGGTGTGCAGCCAATACTGGTAAATGAGGCTAATGCTGAGCATGGTCACGATCATGACCGGGTCAAAGCCCAGCAGCGCTAGCGGACACCAGAACAGGTATTTTGCGACGCGCTCGCCGACCCCCTGCCGCAGGGCGGTGCCCAGGTTGTAGTACTGGGAGTTGTGATGGGAGACATGGCCCGCCCACATCAGGCGGACTTCGTGGTTCGCCCGATGGAATAGGTAGTACGTGAGATCGTCCAGGAAGAACAGTAAAACCCACCAGGGCAGGGTTCGGTCGATCATGCCTTTAAAAGGCGATAACTCGTAACAGACGAACATCAGGACAAGTAGCAGAATTTTTGGGATCAGATCGACGAAAACTGTGAGCACCATCACGCCCATGGAGGTCAGAAAATCAGCTCGCTCGTAGATGGGGCGCAGCTGCTTTCGCGCCCACACCCACTCGATCAGCAGTGCGAGGAAAAACAGCGGCAGGGCCATCATGACGAGGTCGTCCTGCATGACTTTCATGACGTTATCAATCATGTCTCAACTCTCTTGGGATCCATTGGTACTCCGGAACCCAAGCACATTAGCAAACTTTGATTGGAGTACAAGTTGCGGCGTTGTGGCCGTCTAAGTGTTGCGCTCAAGCAGCTGCATTGCAGGGTGGGCTCAGAGGCAGGCGCTGACATACACAGATTTCGGGTCACTGTGCCGGTGGACCCGATTTGCGGGGGGGGCTTGTGTTCCTTTAGCCCCTAAACTGCCTCTCGTCGCCGACCTTTGGTCAGTCGCCAGTCATTTTTTTGACAGTACAGTACTGGGCGTAGTCGGCAACCTCCTGGGTGGTCCAGTCCCCTTTGGGCGTCTCCTCCAGGTTCTCGCACCACGCGTCACTGCCCACGGTGGTGCTCTCCAGAATGCAGTGTCGTGCATAGGTCTTGGCTTCCTCGCCTGTCCATGAGGATTTGTCTCTCTCGCTCAGAGCGCTGCACCAGCCTTCGCTCCCGGGCTTGTCGGTACAGCCCGCCACCAGCA
>CAXPOA010000166.1:0-20885 GCA_964218505.1 Luminiphilus sp. | reverse complement strand
AAAAATTCCACAGTAGCAATCTTGTCTTCATAACTGAGGTCTAGGACGTAGTCTTTTAAGTCACGAGGGAACGGTAAGTAGGAATCCATTACCTTTATTGCGGAGAGGCCTATTTGGACTGGTTTTGTTTCAGTTATAAAGTTTTCGTGGTTGACGATCGCCACTCCTTTGAAACCGCCAAAAAAAATCGGTCCGTTTTCGATGTGGTCTGACGAGCCAACGATGAATTCATTATTTTCACCGCCGTATTGCGTATTGAAGTGACGGAAGTCCAGAGTATCCGGATTGAAATAGGTAATTCCGGCATTATGTGAGAGCCATAGATTGCCGTCTTTGCCTGGATGTATAGCCATCACTGAGGTACTGGGAAGCTGTAGTGACCTGGAGAGGTTATCGACAGCCGTTATCTCTAAGTCCTTGTCCCTTTCCACCTTAAAGAGGCCGAGCTGAAAAGTACCCACCCAAACATCATTTCCATAAGCGTGTTGGATATCTACGGGATTAATCGCGGATATCAAAGGATTGCTTTGCTTTACATATTCGGAAAATTCGGTTTCGAAAAACGTGGAGTAGTCACTGCTTAGTTTTGCCATACCGTTTTCGTGAGCGATTAATATTCCATTGTCTGTATCCTCTAAGAGTGCAAATACTCTGTCACTAATCGCACTTCCGTTTGGCGCCCGGTATGTTCTTAAAACCTTTCCATCACTACTAACTAGGCTTATTCCTCCGCCGAAAGTACCAACCACTAAATGGCCCATAGAATTAACTAGTAACGATGTAATGGCGTTACTGTGGAGGCTGAACGCCCCCTCAGGATCAAACGATACTTTGGTTAGGGTTTCATCTTTTCTTTGGTATCTGTATAGCCCGCCTTCAAATGTACCAATCCAAACCAGATCCTTATCAGCGGCTATAGCCATTACTATGTCGTCTTGTAGGATCGGATGAGAGGCTGAGTTTAAATGCTCAAATGCAAGTGCCGCCGGACTTTGGAAAGCGAGGCCAGCATCGGTGCCAAGCCAGATAGTGCCATCTGCCGATACATCAACAGCGTTAATCGTGTCACTTAATAAATTACTGTTTAAAGAACTGACGTTTTCAAAAATGCTCTTTCGAGCTTGTGCCACACCGTACGTTCCCACCCAGAAAGTTTCGTCGGAACTTTGAGCAAGACTGAAAACGGGTCCATCTGCTAATCCCTCGTCGAAATCGGTATAAATTTCAAACGTTCTGGCATCGTCATTCGTGATCGCCAATCCCTTAGCCGTACCCACCCATGTATCAGCATCGAAATGTCTTATGGTATTTATGCTATTGGAGGGAAGATCGTCTCGCTGTGGACCTGAGGAAACTTGGCGTACAGCATAATCAAATAAGTCGATTAGGAAGATCCCACTATCAAGAGTCGCCACCCACAATTTGTCTTTGTTAACGCTTAATCTGTGCGTAGAGCTGGAGATCAGATTGTTATCTGAACTTACGGCCTCAAAGCTAAGATGTGTTGAGGTGAGCTCAATTTGAAAAATACCCTCCTCAGTAACCGATATATAGCCCCCGGCTTGATCAGATAGCACTATAGAGGTAACGGCCTTTCCTCCGGCTTTTAACTTTGGTGGTAGATCGTATTCGACATAGTTGGCGCTCTCAGAGTCATAGAAGCCAACTTTCCCAGTTAGAGCCAGCCAGAGGTTCCCGTTTGTATCCAGATCAAAATCATGAATTTCAGACCTTAAATCTTCTAGGCTTTCAGGCGTACTGAAATTGCGTTGTAAGCGGTCAAAAATTTGAACACCGTTTTCCGTAATTATCCAAGTGATGCCTCTTCTGCTTTCTTTTACACCAACAATGCTGCCGAAGTTTAAGGATGATTTTTCATCGATTTGTGGCAGATAAGTTTCTATTCTTCTGCCGTCATAAACGTTTAGGCCTTCTTGGGTGCCAAACCAAATTAAGCCTGTCGAATCCTGAAAGATGTCTGTTACGACAGTTTGGCTGAGTTTCCCAGTCACCGGCGAATCCCAAAAAATTAGATTTGGGGCGGCAATGGAACTTGCAGTACTGGCTCCTACAAAAATTGGCCAAGCAAATGCGTATAAAAATATTTTTTTTAACAACCGTCTCATCAAACTGACTCTGATGTTGGCAGTAAGTTTCGGATTGTTAAACGATAGCAATAAAAAAGCCCCCAAGAGTAATTTCTTTTGGGGGCTTTTATGGCGCCAACGGTCGACGTTATCTAATCATCCATCTGGTTCCAGCTTGATCCACGTCACTTCTGATCATCCATCGGGTTCCAGCTTGATCTACGTCACTTCTAATCATCCAGCGAGTGCCCGTCTGCGCAGCATCGGCTCCAGCCTCAACCGCAGCGGTACGGCTGTTGGTCTCTGCATTGGGGTGTGTGGCCCAACGAAAGCCGGAGTGCCGCTTCGCATCGCTGGCGTTGACCACAGGGCCGGTAGCGGTGGTCTTATTGTTCCACTTGAAGTTGTTGTAATCATTTTGCACCTGAATGGCGCCGGCAACATTGCTGACGGCCGACATCGCGCCGCGTAGTTGGCCATCTGCAAGAACAGGGCCGGCTACTATTGTCAAGGAAACAGCTAAACCAGAAATCAATGTTTTAGTTTTCATTTGTATGCACCTTTACTCAAATTAATAATGGGTCGTTCCATGCCACTGATCGGAAAGCGTGCATCCATGACGCTGATGAGTTCATCCTAGGGAGGTGAAGAAGTGGGCTACACCGAGGCACCTACCCACATGGGGTAGTATTGTTGGCAGGCGTTTAATAAATCTTAAATATTTGCTGTTTTTCTTATTTTTCTTCGCTTAACGCCTGAATTTTCTCGGCCTCACGCTTATAAGCGCCACCCCAATCAAATGGGACTCCCGTTGCCTGAGGGGCATCGTTCTCAGGATCTAACCGCTCTAAATGCGCTTTTACTCCCCAGCGCCGATCATCACTGAGACCGCGAGAGGGCTCTATGGGGCTTAAAAGGTTATCTATATTTGGGAGCGACGGCGCACCCTTTGTGTCACGAGTTGCGGGCCCCTCCAGCTTATCCTTTTCACTGATAGCCAAGTCAATATCAAGGGTGCTTTGTGCACAGTGGGTGTCACCGAGGGTCAACGCTCTTGCAACATTGGCGCTGCCACTCCCCTGAATGAAGGGGCTGTAAGCTAACCTCCCGTCTCGCGAAATAGCAGGCTCCGCACTGGTCATGAGCAGGCACTTGATCTCGTCGTTACTTAGTTCAGGTTTTGCGCTGAGAAGAAGTGCGGCCATGCCAGATACAACCGCTGCACTCTGTGAACTCCCTGTTGAAACGAACTCACCGGTTGTGAGCAGATAATTGGGGTTTTCGATGGCAAGCGTTGAGTCTGGAGGTACCAAGCCCGTTATGTGGCCGCCGGGTGCGACAAAATCGGGTTTGATGTGTCCCATTGGCGTCGGTCCTCGAGACGAGAAATCGGGGATGTAGTCATCCCGACGATCTTTGGGTGTCCAGCTGTCTGTCAGCGCCCCGACGGTAATCACGTAGGGGTTGTTGCCCGGTGAACCGATAGTCTGCCAGTCGGGGCCGTCATTACCTGCTGCCACGACCACGGAGATTCCTGCTTGCCACGCCTTGAGCACCGCCTGATTCATCGGATCATCCCAGTAAGCAAACCGGGGGGTGGCTGTAAGGGAAAGGTTGAGCACCCGAATGTTGTGGGCATCTTTGTTTTCTATGACCCACTGAATACCGCGGATGATGTCCAGGAAATCACCGTCGCCATCAGGTGACACAGCAGTTACAGGGATCAAGGAGGCGGCGGGCGCTATGCCCTTAAATCCGCTAGCTCCAGGGCGCTGAGTCGGTTCACTGTTGGCGATGATGCTCGCCATATGCGAGCCGTGGCCACCCTTGTCAACGAGAGGGCCTGATTCCACGTTTCGAATGGCATCGTAGTGAGCAGTAACGCGAGGTTCACCATCAGGCGCTAGGGTTAAAGAGGGATGATTCCAGAGGCCGGAGTCGATGATGGCAACACCGATGCCCTCGCCCAGAATGCCTGACTGATGAAGGAGGTCGGCGCCCACGTAGTTCCCATAGTAAAAGTCCGAGCCGTAGTGCTCGTAGGCTGGAAGCAGTTCAGCATCGCAAATGGAACTTCGGACCAGTAGGTCAATGTCATCTTGCTGCGGCGATTCCAATGGATTAGAAAAGTGCAGCGCTAGTGTTGAAGGTCCCGGGGGTAACTCGATATTGACGAGCACCGGCTCACCACTCTTTGCGGCCTTAGATAAAAGCGCCGGCTCTTCGCCCGGCTGAGTCCGCAACTTGATAGTTACACTGCCCCAGGCATTAGGCCAATTGCCATCTAATCCTGTCAGTTGGACTGTTGATGGCGAGAAGTTGTGTAGACGCCATTGAATTTCCTGAGGGCCAAAAGAAAGCTGTAAGTCGCCGGCGATGGCGCAATCACGGGTCGCTGGTGGTTTGCCAGGATTAAAATCTTCCACCACTCGCTGGACGCCCGGGGAGTCCCGCAGAGCGTCCAGAGCGTCTAGTGCGAGTTCTCCGCCCACACCATTCACGATAGGGAGATCATGGGTAAGGGACCCGCCGGCTGATTGCAGTGCAGCCAGCAGCTTTTCTGAATCTGGCCCTTGTAACAATAGCTGAATGGATGTGCTGTTGGCGCTGGACGGGGTTGCAGCGAAAATCCCGAGACCGAGAAAAAAAAGAGCCGCCAGTTTGGTGGTTGTTGTCGTGTTCACGCCAGTTGTTCTATGGCCTGGTCGTTGCACTTGCTATTGGATAAGTTTTGTCCTGTAGAGCCTCCAGCTCATCGATGGTAACTGGCTTGGAGTACAGGTAGCCCTGAAAACTGTCGCAGGCGTTTTGATTAAGAAAGGCTGCTTGTTCTTCAGTTTCTACGCCTTCGGCAATCACTTTCAGTTTGAGGGCTTGCCCCAGTCTGAGAATGGCTTTGACGATGCCGTCTCCGTGCTCTGAACCGATTCTCGAAACAAATGCCCGGTCAATTTTGAGCGTATCGATAGGAAAATCCTGCAAGTAGCTCAGGGAGGAATAGCCAGTACCGAAGTCATCGATGGCTAACCGGAAGCCTTCGTCTCGAAGAGCGCTCATCTTGGAGAGGCTGTCATCTGCGTCGGACATGATTACGCCCTCAGTGAGTTCGAGTTCCACTGACCGGTCATCATTAAGCCCGCCAAGCAAGGCTGAGAGCGTCTCTACAAAATTTGATTGAGTGAACTGCAGCGGCGATAGGTTAATGCCGATTGTCCACTCCTGCGGAAAGGCGCGGGGATTGTCATTCACGTCTTGGCTGATGCGCTGAATAATCCAGCTACCCAGAGCGATGATTTGCCCGCTTCCCTCGGCGACATCCACAAACTTATCCGGCGGTATCATGTCCAGACTTGGGTGTTGCCATCGCACGAGGGCTTCAACCCCTTCGATATGACCTGTCATGGCATCAATTTGAGGTTGATACACCATGAATAGCTGATCGTCCGCGGACAAGGCGTCGTTCAGATCTTTCTCAAGGGTGAGACGCTCTGCGGTGTCGTCCGCGAGCGAGGCGTCATAGCGACGAAAATGGCAGCGACCTATTTGCCGCGAGGCTTGAAGTGCCAGCCCGGCTTCTCTGATTATCTGCTCAACGGATCCATGGGTTGGATCCATCAGTGCAATGCCGATATTAGGCGAAAGCAGCAGCTGATATTGCGATAGCACGAGGGGGTCATCTAATGCCTTCAACGATCCGGCAGCAATCGCCTCAAGTTGTTTTGCGTCAGTGTTTCTGACGATGATGCTGAATTCCCCTCCACCCGTGCGCATCAAATCAATTGTGTTCCCGGCTGAAAGCGTGCTGGGTTTTGTTCCATTGAGTGAGAACAACGAGGGGGCTTCAGCAGCGAGGCCTTCTTGTAGCCTATTGGCAATCGTAATCAGGATTTGATCACCTATCTCATGCCCCAGAGAATCATTGATTCGCTTAAAGTGGTCAATATTGAGAATCAACAGTCCAAGTGGGGCTTCTGAAGCCGGGGAGCCGATGCACTGATCTAAAAAAGTCACAAAACTGGATCTATTAGGTAAACCGGTCAGCAGGTCAAAATAGGCCAAGTGTTCGAGTTCGGCCTCTCTTGCTTGGAGAGTGGAAAAAGTTTCAGCCGCACGCAACATGTAACGAACATCGCGAGACAGCAACGACCAGTTGATTGGCTTGGTTTTATATTGTGTCGCGCCCGACTCGAAGCCTTGATCGATAGACTCTCGATCATCAGCCCCCGTCGCGATGAGGATCGGGATGTTTTGCCCCTCGGGCAAACTCCGGATGTGGGAGCACACTTCGAAGCCATTGCGCTTGGGCATTTCAACGTCGAGGAAAATAAGATCGGGTCGGTCCAGTTCGAAGCGGGAGATAGCCTCTTCGCCGTCAGCCGCTTCGGTGACTCGCATGCCCGCTTGTTCGAGGCACTCTCTTGCGAGCAGGCGGACCATCGGGTCGTCGTCGCAGACAAGTATATGTGGCTCGCTCGACTCTACTGGCGTCAATGCGGTCATGGTTGCTTGTATCCGAATCCCTGGAATGGGATTAGAGTAGCACCTTCGCTTTGCCTCAACACCCCTCTGTCGCAATGTTTAACAGAGTTTATGCTAGTATCTGCGACCCCTGTCACTGTCTCCACAACGGTTATGTCCATCGCCGAAGACAAGCTCGTCAAAATACGTGAGCAAGTTCAGTATCACTTGAACAGAGCCGCTCCTGCTCCACTGAGTAACGCGGAGAGTGCAGCGCTGGAGCAACGTATTCGCGAGATGCTGGTCACTGAAGATGCTGTGATTGTGGCGCATTATTACACTGCGCCGGAGATACAGGCGCTTGCGGAAGCGACTGGAGGCTGTGTTTCAGATTCCCTGGAGATGGCGCGATTTGGTCGGGATCATCCCGCTACCACCCTGATCGTTGCGGGGGTCCGTTTTATGGGCGAAACAGCGAAAATACTGACCCCGAACAAACGCGTGCTCATGCCTGATCTCGAGGCCACCTGCTCCCTTGATCTCGGTTGCCCGATAGAGGAGTTTTCCCAATTCTGTGACGCCCATCCAGATCGAGAGGTGGTGGTTTACGCTAACACGTCCGCTGCGGTTAAAGCTCGGGCTGACTGGGTGGTGACCTCCAGTATTGCCCTGGATGTTGCTGAGCATCTTGCGGATGAGGGTAAAAAAATCATTTGGGCACCTGACCGTCATTTAGGTGACTATGTCCGGCGTGAAACGGGCGCGGATATCCTGATGTGGGATGGTGCTTGTATCGTTCATGAAGAATTTAAGGCTCGCGGCATTGCCGATTTAAAACGGGTTTACCCGGACGCGGCGGTGTTGGTGCATCCTGAGTCTCCTGCTTCAGTCATTGAACTTGCCGATCGAGTCGGCTCGACGACACAGATCATAAAGGCGGCGCAGGAGATGAAAAATCCGCAGTTTATCGTTGCCACTGATCAGGGTATTTTCTTCAAGCTTCAGCAGGCGGCCCCAGATAAGCAGTTCATCATTGCGCCAACTGCAGGAGAAGGGGCCACTTGCCGCAGCTGTGCTAATTGCCCCTGGATGGCGATGAACGATTTGGAGCGACTCGCGTCGGTTTTTGACCGGACAGACAATGAGATACACGTCGATCCCACTCTGGGACGGGCAGCCATGAAACCTCTCGATCGCATGCTGACGTTTGCGGCGTCACTCAATAACGGTGTTATTGCCGCACGATGATCGTCTTTTTGAACTAGCCTCTATCCAGCGCTGCCCGCATATCGATAACTTGGCTTAGGCGCTCATTGATTTGTGCGGATCGAGTGAAGTCATTCCCTACTAGTTGTAATGCATAGCTAAGCTGTCGTTGCGCGGCATCAAGGTTCCCGACCAAAATAAAATACTCGGCTCGCGACTGATGCAGGCCGATGATATTGCCACTCAGCCCCTGCACTTCTGCTAACAGATACCAAAGTCCCGGATCGTTTGGTTTCAGGCGGGATTGATCCACCAATACCTCCTCCGCGAGGTGGGACTGCCCCCCCTGTTGCAGAGCATGGGCATAGGCCATGGTCAGCGGATGATTGCCTGGAGATACCCGCAAACGCGCTTCTAATTTTTTTGCTGCTGAGTCTGCTCTGCCTCTCGCAAGATCAATATCGGCGTCAGCCAGTACATACTCGATACGCTGCTCGTTTTCCGCCCAGATACCGTCAAGAACGAGAGCCGCTTCGTCGGGTCTTCCAGCCTGAGTCAACGCTAGAGTTAGTCCGTAGCTGGCTGCTTCTTTTGATCTGGGATTCCCTTCCATTTGATTTTTGAAAATGGTCACGGCCTCCTCGGGTGTATCGGCGAGCGACACAGCCACTCGGGCACGCATCAGTTGATATTGAAGGCTTACCGGTCGAATCCGTTTTGGATATTGCATCGCGCGGGTTCGGGTATCTGCGACCCGTTTTTCCGACAGCGGGTGGGTGCGAAGAAATTCCGGTAGTCGATTGGCGCTACTGTAGCGGGTGGTAGCCAACATGCGCTCAAACATTGCTGGCGCAGCATAGGGGTCCATCCCCGCGTCATAAAGAAGCCTCAACCCGATCCGATCTGCCTCGGCTTCATTAGCTCGACTGTAGCGCAGTTGCTGGTCCTGAAGTGCCGCTTGCGTCGCGGTCATGGCTGCGAGTCCGGCGTCGGTCCCGGCTGTCGCCGCGAGCAAGATGCCGGCAAGCAGACCGGCAATGTTGAGAGGGGATTGGCTTTGTGCCATCTCCACCCCTCGGGAGAAGTGGCGCTGAGAGAGGTGCGCAATTTCATGGGCGATAACGGTCGCGAACTCATCTTCGGTCTGGGCATACTGGAAAAGCCCGGTATGTACCCCGATGATTCCTCCGGGCACGGCAAAAGCGTTGATATTCGGGTTGTCGACGATAACTAATTCGAGGCGCCGATCCTGCAGGTCGCTGTGAGTGACCAAATCAAACACCATCGATTCGAGATAACTGTAGAGCAGGGGGTCATTGACGGTGGGGGCCTGGCGGCGAAAGGCCTTTAACCAGTCTCTGCCCAGGTTGTATTCGAATTCAGAGGAAAACAGGCTGGTGCTGGATTCACCTAGATTGGGTATTTTCAGGTCCTCGGTGACGGTCCCGCCAATCGTCGGGAACAACAGGGTGAGGCACAGCACAAGGCTGCCTAGAGGGGACACCGGTCGTTTCGCAGGCTGCAAGGGCATTGGCATGGGTGCACTTTATCGCAACTGGGCTCAGAGTGAGGACTCCAAAGGGAGAGGCTTTGGTAAATATTCAGGATCTGTCCTGTTCGGCTGGTCAAGCCGGTATACTTGGCCCCACCCAAAATGGATTTTGGTGATATCCCAATGACCTCAGTCTCACCCGATAAACACATAGACGCCCGTGGCCAGCAATGCCCCATGCCCTTGCTGATGGCGAAACGCGGTCTTCGCGAACTGGAGTCGGGCATGATTCTGGAGTTACTCGCGACCGACCCGGGGTCTGAGCGGGACCTGCAATCCTTGCAGAGACTAGGGGGTCACAAGGTTGAAACGGAAGTATCTCAAGATGGCATTTACCGCCACATCATTACCAAGGCCTGACTATGCTGGACGTCTTTAAAAAGTGGTACCACCAATATTTTAGTGAAGAGGAGTCGATACTCCTGCTTCTGCTCTTGGTTGCCGGACTGGTAATTCTGGTTACCGTAGGCGACATTCTGACGCCGGTATTTGTCGCGGTGATTCTGGCTTACCTGATGCAGGGTATAGCGAACCAGTTACAGCGCTGGGGCCTGTCTTCGCGGGTGGGTGTGGCAGTCGCCATGGCACTTTTCATCAGTTCTTTCTTTGGCGTGTTGCTAGGGCTTTTGCCGCTTGTCTGGCGACAGTTGGTTAGTCTCGCTAAGGAGGCACCGGCCATGGTTGAGCAGGGGCGGCAGGCACTCTCGGTATTGCCTGAAAATTACCCATCCCTCATAAGCCAGCAACAAATCAATCAGGTGATGAATGCGATTCAAAGCGAAATGGCTCAGTTCGGACAGATCGTGGTCGCAAAGGGGTTCAGCAGCATCCCGGGACTGCTCGCGCTCATGGTTTACATGGTTCTCATTCCCTTACTGGTCTTTTTCTTGCTGAAAGATCGAGAAAAAATAATTCGCTGGGGGTCAGGATTTCTGCCGGCACACAGACCGCTCTTGAACGATATCTGGGCGCAGATGAACCGCCAGTTTGCCAACTACGCCCGGGGCAAGGTAATCGAAATTATTATTGTCGGTGTCGTGAGTTACGCCACCTTCAAAATTCTCGGGCTGGACTATGCGGCCTTGCTCGGATTGCTAGTAGGTCTGTCGGTAATCATTCCTTATATTGGCGCCGCACTGGTTACGATTCCCGTCTTGGTGGTGGCGTTCTTTCAGTGGGGTCTCACCGAAGATTTCTACTGGGTATTTTTTTCCTACGGCATTATTCAGGCCTTGGACGGCAATGTTCTTGTCCCACTGTTATTCAGTGAGGCAGTTAACCTGCACCCCATAGCGATTATTGTTGCGGTGCTCTTCTTCGGTGGTATTTGGGGCGTTTGGGGCGTCTTTTTTGCCATTCCTCTGGCGACGCTCATCAGTGCCGTCGTGACCGCTTGGCCCTCAGCCCACAGGGAACACCAGGCTTAGATAGCGGTCTCACTCACGTTAATTTCACAGTTTGGAGAACATCATGGACGTAAGCTCTCGACGTATTAATTCGCTTGGAAAACTTTTGCTTGCTGCAGGCGCGCTGTCTCTCACATTTCTCGGGGGCTGCGATCAGAAAGCTGCTCCGGAGAGTGCTAGTGACGGCATAGAGACAAAAGGGAGCGTAATACAAAGCCCCAATGACACGAGAGCTTACCGTGCAGTTACCCTCGAAAATGGTATAGAGGTGCTGCTGGTGTCAGATCCTGCGGTGGAAAAATCTGCGGCCGCACTTAGCGTTGGGGTTGGTCTGATGTTTGATCCCATGGCCTATCAGGGGATGGCGCATTTCCTTGAGCACATGCTCTTTATGGGGACAGAGGCCTATCCCGATATCGACGGCTATATGACTTACATCAACGAAAACGGGGGCTCCAGAAACGCCTATACCTGGCTCGATATCACCAACTATATGTTCGAAATTAAGAACAGTGCTTACGAGGGAGCTCTGGACAGGTTCTCACACTTTTTTAAGACCCCGCTGTTGGATCCAGAATACATTGAAAAGGAGAAGAGTGCGGTGAACGCCGAGTGGTCTATGCGTCGGGAGATGGACTATTTCGGCATGTTTAAGCTCGGCCGCAGTTTCATGGGCGACCATCCCGCCAATCGTTTCCTTATTGGCAACCTCGAGAGTCTCGCTGACAAAGAAGGATCAACGTTGCATGAGGCCACCGTTAACTTTTATCAGCGCTATTACGGTGCCGACATCATGAAAGTGGCCATGGTCAGTGATCAGGGGTTGGATGAAATGGAGACGCTGGCGGGGCGCTACTTCGGTGATATCCCTGTGAAAAACATCGAAAAGCCCGCAGTCACGACGCCTCTTAACTTTGATCAGGCGGCGGGTAAGTTGGTGCGTTATGTACCCCTTGAAGATCAGCGTATGTTGCAACTGGATTTTTTCATCGACGCGAATGATGATCAGTTTCGTGTGAAGCCTAATCGCTACCTCGCCTACATTTTGGGGTCTGAGATGCCGGACACGCCGGCAAGCAAGCTTAAGGAGTTGGGTTGGGCGAGCAGCCTCATGGCGACGGCATCGCCAAATGGATACGGGAATTACGGCACGTTCAGTATTCAAGTCGACCTTACCGAAGATGGCATGGCCCATCGTGAAGAGATCACCTACATGGTGTTGGGCTATCTAGAAATGCTGCGCGCAGAAGGGGTGGATGACCGCTACGCTGAGGAATTGCGCACGTCGCTGGACAATCAGTTCCGTTTTCTGGAGAAGATTAACGACTTCTCCTATGTCTCTTCCCTCGCCGCATCGTTACAGAACTATCCGATCGAGAATGTCATCAATGCGCCATTCGTGTTTGATGGGTTTGATGCCGACGCCGTAAACGCTGTCCTTGCGCAGCTGACACCTGAGCGAATGAATGTGTGGTACGTCTCAAAAGACGAGCCCGTGACAGAAACCATGCACTTTTATGCAGGGCGATACGCGGTGGAGCCTCTTCAGTTGGCCTCTGCTGATGAACAGATGGCCCTAGTTACTGAGTATGGACTGCGCCAGCCCGCGCTCAATACGCTACTGCCGGAATCCTTTGAGGTCGCTCATGGGCCGGTGACACCCGAAAAGTTGCTATCCACTGAAACCATGGAAATCTGGTTGCAAGGTAGCGAGACCTTTCCTGAGCAGCCCAAAGGATTTACGCAGGTATACCTGAACACCGATACCCGCGCTTCAGATGCATCGGCGGAGGTGATGTATGCCTTATGGACGGATCTCTATAACCTCAGCCAAACGACTTTGTTTACTGAGGCGTCTGTCGCCGGCATGAATGTTGGTGCCTCATCTGGTTTTGGCCTTCGGTTCACAGTGTCGGGCTTCACTGACAAGCAGCCTGAATTATTAAAGCGGGCCGCCGACGCACTCCGAATCACGCCCACCGCTCTCGAATTGGAGCAGGCGGTGGATAGATACTTACGGGGCCTTGAGAATGCTCGATACGGCTTTGCGGTTAGGCAGCTTTTTCCTGCGGTGCAGCGACTTACCCAATCCGGTCAATTTAACCGGGGTAGTCTGATTGCAGCGGCAGGCTCGGTAACTACCGAGTCGCTACAGCAGTTCATCGATCAGGAACTTTCCAAAGCCTATGTGCGGGTTTACCTGTTTGGTAATTACAGCGCGAGCTATGCCACAGAGCTTGGGAAGCTATTGGAATCAACGATCGCATCAGGGGACAACGCCGGGTATCAGAGACCGAAGGTATACGCACCACAGAAAGGGGCCCGGATCGTTTACCAGGAAGAGCTGCCTATAGAAGACCTTGGCATGCTTTATTTGTTTGCGGCACCCGAGGCGACAATCGAAAACCTTGCCCGTGGTGAGCTGGTGAGTGCGCATTTGTCGAGCCGTGCGTTTAACCAGCTGCGAACTGAAGAACAGCTGGGGTATGCGGCTGGCGGTTTTGCGACAGAGCTTGGTGACCACCCCATGCTTGGCCTCTATATTCAGACTCCGGTTAAAGCACCAGTAGATATGCTCGCGCGCTTCGATGCTTATCGCGCTGAGTTTGCAGCGGATCTCGGTTCACTCACGGAGGAAGACTTTGATCGGATCAAGGCTGGCGTGCTGACCACGCTGACCGAGCCTCCGAAAAACCTTTCAGAGGAGGCGTCACCCTTTGTCAGTGACTGGACGCGGGAGCGGTACAGCTTCGATACCCAATCGCGCCTCATCGACGCGGTTAAGGCGGTAACACTGAGCGATGTACGAGACTACTATCGCGACACCATGCTTGCCGAGGACAGCGGCCGTCTGTTGATTCAACTCAAGGGCACTAAGTTTGCTGATGCCCCTTTTGCGTCGCTTCCAGAGGCGGTCGTGGTGGAGGATGTGGATGCCTTCCACCAGCAAATGCCAGCGCAGGCACGGTAGCCAACAGTGGTTGTGTTGGTGAACCGAATCGCCGGCAAAGGGTCTTCAAAGACTGGCTGAATCACTTGTTGAAAGCGCCCGTCTGGGCGCTTTGTTTCACTCAGCGTTCATTCACTAGGGCCCCTTTTTGGGATAAGAAGGGGCATTTTTTTGCATTTAATAAAGTTCTAAAAAGGAATTAAATAGAAAAAAAGTGTCAATTTCGTTAAATTCTTTCCCGTTCCGCAAGTAAATTAAGTTCTAAAAAAGAATTTAATCCCGCCTTAGCGGTAATTTAATGGTGTTCAGTACAGGCTGGGTGCCATGGCGAAGGCCTGCAAGGCCGCGCTATCACTGGGGGAAGTAATCTGATGACAGAAATGCTTGTTGACGCCCAAGAGCGTCAGGAATGGCTCGACTCGCTTGACGCCGTAGTGCGCCATGGTGGCATCCAGGCGGGTGGCGAGATCGTCAATGCATTGGCGCAACACGCCCAAAACTCGGGCGTGCCGCTTCCTCAGGCTATTACCACGCCCTTCAAAAACACAATTTCCCCCGAGCAGCAGCGTCCCATGCCGGGGGATTTGTTTATGGAGCGTCGGATTCGGTCGCTGGTTCGCTGGAATGCCATGGCCATGGTGATGCGCGCGAATGACAATGAGGATGGTCTTGGAGGGCATATCTCAAGCTTCTCATCAAGCGCGACTCTCTATGACGTTGGCATGAACCACTTCTTTAGGGGCACCGAGAACGGGCATCCTGGGGATCTGGTGTTCTACCAGGGACACAGCGCTCCGGGTATGTATGCGCGCTCTTTCTTGGAGGGCCACATTACAGAGGAGCAGCTGACCAATTTTCGACGGGAAGTCGACGGCAATGGACTGAGTTCTTATCCCCACCCTTGGTTGATGCCCAATTATTGGCAGTTCCCGACGGTCTCCATGGGTCTTGGCCCGATACAGGCGATTTATCAGGCCCACGTTATGAGATACCAGCAAAACAGGGGTCTCGTGGATCATCGGGATCGCAAAATCTGGTGTTTTATGGGGGATGGTGAATGCGATGAACCTGAATCACTTGGGGCCATTGCGCTGGCAGGAAGGGAAGGGCTTGGCAACCTGCACTTCGTTATCAACTGTAACCTTCAGCGTCTTGATGGCCCCGTTAGAGGCAACGGCAAAATCATTCAGGAGCTTGAAGGGGTGTTCCGGGGAGCAGGCTGGAACGTCATCAAGGTGATCTGGGGTCGAAAGTGGGATCCATTATTGGAGCGCGACAAAAGTGGTTTGCTCCAGAAGCGAATGGACGAAGTCTGCGATGGAGAGCTGCAGAACTTTAAATACAACGGTGGCGCATACACCCGAGAGCATTTCTTTGGTAAGTACCCCGAGACTCTGGAACTGGTAAAAGACCTGAGCGACGAGGACATCATGTATCTCAACCGCGGTGGTCATGATCCCTATAAAGTCTACGCCGCTTACGCGGCGGCCTGCGAGGAAACTCAGCGTCCTACCGCGATCCTCGCCATGACGGTAAAGGGCTATGGCACGAGCGAGGCAGGGGAGGCCAGCAACGAGACCCACTCGCTAAAAAAGCTTGATTTAAAGAGTTTAAAGGCGTTTCGGGATCGTTTCGGTGTGCCTATTAGTGATAGCGCCCTCAAGGACGTGCCATTTTATCGACCCGCTGAAGACAGCCCCGAAATGACCTATATGCGAGAGCGTCGGGCGCAGCTGGGAGGGCATATTCCGAGCCGCCGTGCTGTCTCCTATCACTTGCCGGCGCCCAGTCGGGCTACCTTTGCATCCCAGATGAAGTCCAGCGGCAAGCGCGAAATCTCCACAACCATGGCCTTCGTTCGCATCCTGTCGTCTCTTATTAAGGATAAGGAAATCGGACAGAGGGTAGTGCCAATCGTGCCGGATGAAGCCCGAACCTTTGGTATGGAAGGCATGTTCCGGCAGCTTGGGATCTACTCAGCAGCGGGTCAGAACTACACCCCCCACGACGCAGGCGGCATTCTGTTTTACAAAGAAGACGTACAGGGCCAGATTCTGGAAGAAGGGATCAACGAGGCAGGCGCGTTCTCCGCGTGGATGGCAGCGGCTACCTCCTACAGCGTGTCCGACTATCCAATGATTCCCTTTTTCATCTTCTATTCCATGTTCGGTTTCCAGCGCATCGGTGATCTGGCGTGGGCAGCTGGGGATAGTCAGGCAAGGGGCTTCTTGATCGGAGGCACCTCGGGTCGAACCACCCTGAACGGGGAGGGACTGCAGCATCAGGATGGGCACAGTCACCTGCTCGCCGCCACCGTACCCAACTGTGTGAGCTACGATCCCACCTATGCCTATGAGCTTGCGATCATTGTGCAGGATGGCATCCGCCGAATGTATGAAGAGGGGGAGAACTGCTTCTACTACATCACCACGATGAACGAAAATTATCACCAGCCCGACATGCCCGAAGGGGTCGAGGAAGGAATTATCAAGGGCCTTTACAAGCTATTTCAAAGCACTAGTAAGCACTCACTTAAAGTGCAGCTGCTTGGTGCTGGCGCCATTCTCCGGGAGGTCGAAGCGGCTGCTGAAATACTGGAGAAAAACTACGGCGTGGCGGCCGATGTTTGGAGCGTTACCAGCGTCAACGAACTTGCACGGGAAGGCCAGGATTGTCATCGCTGGAACATGTTGCACCCCACAGAGACCCCTCGGGTTCCCTATGTCACTGAAAAACTCAGTAGCGCTGAGGGTCCTTTCATTGCGGCGACCGATTACATGAAGGCTCACACGGATCAACTTCGGGAATTTATACCGGGGCGTTTTACCGTGCTTGGCACCGATGGATTCGGGCGCAGCGATACCCGCGCCAAGCTGCGGGAGCACTTTGAAGTGAATCGGGACTTCATCGTTCTCGCGGCGCTGAAATCCCTTGCAGACGACGGGAAACTCAAATCTCAGCAGGTAGTCGATGCAATGAAAGAATTGGGCATCGTTGCTGATAAGCCCAATCCCCGCTTTGCCTGATAGGGACGGAGACTCGTTATATGGCAACACTTACTTTGACCGTACCCGACATTGGTGGTGCTGAGGGCGCTGAAGTTGTCGAAGTCCTCGTCGCTGTTGGTGACACGATAACGCTGGAACAAAGTCTTATCGTCCTCGAGTCAGACAAGGCGTCGATGGAGATACCGGCCACTGCAGAGGGCAAAATAGTCGCTCTGAAGGTTGCCGTGGGTGATGCGCTGTCTGAAGGTGATGCAATCGTCGAGATCGAAACCGATGGCGAGGTGGCCTCGGATACGCCGGCACCAGAAGAAGCCGCGCCCACCGTAAATCCCGGTGCCAATGAAGTCATAGTCAATGAGGCGCTGGCCTCTGCTAGCCCTTCGGCGG
Source organism: Luminiphilus sp. (assembly GCA_964218505.1). GTDB lineage: Bacteria > Pseudomonadota > Gammaproteobacteria > Pseudomonadales > Halieaceae > Luminiphilus. The sequence goes on along the minus strand of CAXPOA010000166.1, from coordinate 3,831 downwards.
GTGGTGATGCTCTCAAACCAGCAGAGGTGCCTTCCGCAAGCGTTGCTTCGTCAGGGTCGATGACCGTCGAGGTTCCCGATATTGGAACCGATGGGGATGTTGATTTGGTTGAAGTGCTTGTCACGACCGGTCAGGAGGTTGCCGAGGGTGATTCCCTGGTGCTTCTGGAGTCCGACAAGGCATCGATGGAAGTCCCCGCGCCTACAGCAGGCAAGATTACCGAGCTGTTGGTTTCTGCCGGGGGATCAGTTCGCCAGGGAACGCCGCTGGTGACCATGGCGATCACAGTGGCCGGCGACAACGCATCATCCTCGACGCCAAGTGATGCTTCGGCTAGTGCTACTGGGGGCGGTGCAGGAGCCTCTCCAACGATCGAAGCACAAAAGCCCGACGCGTCAGGATCAGTGTCTGAAACATCCGCTTTAACCGCTGCTGACGAGGGAGTGGCTGACACCGCCGCGGTTGACAATGGTGCGGCGGCTTACGCGGGTCCCGCGGTTCGCAAACTTGCCAGAGAATTTGGCGTTGATCTGCTGAAGGTGACAGGCTCGGGACCTCGCGGTCGTATCCTGAAAGAAGATCTGCATCACTACGTGCAGCAGGCGCTGAAGTCAGGAGCTGGGTTGACCGATGCGGGTGCTGGTGCCGGCATCCCGGGTATTCCCGAGGTCGACTTCAGTAAGTTTGGCGTCATTGAGGAAACCCCTCGTTCGCGACTCGATAAGGTGACTGCGAGCAACATGACACGCTCCTGGCTTAACGTGCCCCATGTGACCCAGTTCGATGATGCCGATATCACCGACCTTGAGGATTTCCGCGCGGAGATGAAACAGGAGGCGGAAAAGCGTGGTACCAAACTGACGCCCATGCCCTTTATTTTAAAGGCCTGCGCAGTTGCCCTGGCCCGTCACCCGAAGTTAAAAACCTCGCTGTCACAAGGGGGAGAAACGCTGGTATACAAGCATTATTGCCACATCGGCATGGCGGTTGATACCCCCGCGGGATTGGTCGTACCGGTGATCCGCGACGTGGATAAAAAAGGCCTGTGGGACCTGTCGGAAGAGATGACTCACCTCGCCGCACTTGCCCGGGACAAGAAGTTGAAGCCGGACCAAATGCAAGGAGGCGTTTTCACCATCAGCAGCCTTGGCAATATTGGTGGACGTGGTTTCACGCCGATCGTGAATGCCCCCGAAGTCGCTATTTTGGGCGTTTCACGTGCGTCAATCCAGCCGGTTTGGACAGGCGCAGAGTTTGAGCCTCGAAAGCAATTACCTCTGTCGCTCTCATATGACCATCGGGTGATCAATGGTGGTGATGCGGGTCGATTCCTGACCGAGCTTGTCACACTGTTATCGGATATCCGTCGCGCTCTGTTGTAATTGTTTAGGTTGGCAGCGAGTGAGATTGGCAAGGACGATTGCTACAGGCTTTTTCAAGATAGCCTGGGTGTTACTCCCTCGTTTCACGGGCATTGGTTGAGCGCGGTAACGAGTCGGTCTTGATCTGGAAAACGAGCTCGGCTTGATATGGAAGATGTCATGACCTTAGGTGGAGCAGTGTTGTTGGCAGCAGGCAGAGGTCGGCGCATTGGCAGCCGGCCAAAGAGCCTTCTACGAGTCGATGGTGACTTGCTAATTCACAGACAAATTCGCGCTCTCAGGGGGCTTGGCGTTGCACCCATAATTGTCGTCCTTGGGCACCACGCCGAGGCCATCAGTGAGGCTCTCGCCGATGAGCAGGGTGTTATCTCCGTTTGCCAGCCATTGGAGGAACACTCCCAGTCCTCTTCCCTTCGTCTGGGCCTGGGTGCACTGCCTGAAACGACCGGTGGCGTGTTGGTGAGCCCACTGGATATGCCCTTGCTTGACGAGGCGGCATATAAGTCACTCCTGGATGCGTGGTCGTGCAGAGAGTCGTCCACCACGATTCTCGGCCCTGTGGTGGGCGGCCAGCCCGGCAACCCCGTCGTCATTTCTGGCGACATTGTTCCTTCCATTTTGGCAGGGCAGGGACCCTACGGTAGTGGCCGATGGCGGGGCACCGATTCTCCCGGCCTTGAGCACTGGGAGTCGGAGCATCCTGCTTACATCACTGATATCGATACCGAAGAAGACAGAGTCCGGGTTGCGTCTCAGTTCGGACTCTCGCTGATGTGGGACGAGTCCTAAGAGAGCGCCACTCGCGTGGTAGACTCGCCGTCGTCCATGAAACAGGAAAAGGTGGATATACATGGTAATTAAGCCTCGCGTTCGCGGTTTTCTCTGCACGACCACGCACCCCGAGGGGTGTCGTGAGAACGTTCGTCGTCAAATAGCTCACGTGCAGTCAGGTGGCCCTATCAGTGATGGACCGAAACGCGTGCTGGTGCTGGGTGCGTCGACCGGATACGGACTCGCCTCCAGAATCACCGCGGCTTTCGGTTGTGGTGCGGCGACCATTGGTGTCTTCTTTGAGAAAGAGGGCAGCGAGAGAAAGCCCGGCACTGCAGGCTGGTACAACGCAGCGGCCTTTCACGAGCAGGCCGAAGCAGCCGGTGTTTACGCCAAAAGTCTCAACGGTGATGCCTTCTCCGACGAGATGAAAACTCAGGTGATTGACCTCATCAAAGCGGATCTCGGTCAAATTGATCTGGTGGTGTACAGCCTTGCGGCGCCGCGACGCACCCATCCCAAGACCGGTGTTGTTCACAGCTCCACCTTAAAGCCAATCGGTTCGGACACCACACAGAAAGGGGTGAACACCGATAAAGAGGAAATACAGGAGTACCACCTGGAGGCCGCGACGCAGGAGGAGATTGATAACACCGTAGCGGTCATGGGGGGTGAGGACTGGCAGATGTGGATCGAAGCGCTCGCTGCGGCAGGGGTGCTCGCCGAGGGAGCTAAGACTACTGCTTACACTTATATCGGCGAGAAGATCACCTGGGACATTTATTGGCATGGCACTATCGGCGCTGCCAAACAGGATCTCGACAAGCGGGTCGTGGATATTCGTGCGCTGCTGGCGGAGCAGGGGGGTGATGCGCGGGTATCGGTGCTCAAGGCGGTGGTGACACAGGCCTCTGCTGCCATCCCCGCGATGCCGATTTACCTCGCTATCCTCTTTAAGGTGATGAAGGCTCGGGGCGTTCATGAGGGCTGCATAGAGCAGGTTAATCGTCTGTTCCGGGAGTCGCTCTATGGAGATACCCGAGGTGTCGACGAGGAGGGCCGACTTCGCGCCGACAATCTTGAGCTCGATCCAGAAGTTCAGGCCGAGGTCGCCGCCATCTGGGAGCAGATTGATACGGATAACCTCAAAGGCCTCTCGGATTTTGACGGGTACCGACGAGAGTTTTTGCAGCTGTTTGGGTTTGAGGTCGAGGGCGTCGACTACGATGCGGATGTCGACCCCGTGGTGCCTATCAAGCAATTGGTTGGTTGATAACGATGCAAGCGGGGGTTGTTGAGCGGCTCTCTACCCGGGTTCGACGGTTGGTGGCGCCCAATCCTGGGCCCATGACCGGGGCCGGAACCAATACCTATCTGGTGGGTAGCGATGACGTTGCGGTCGTCGACGCGGGTCCTGCTATTCCCGAGCACATTGACCGCATTTTCGAGGCGGGCGGCGGTAAGATTACCCGAGTCGTGTGTACCCACACCCATCCCGATCACTCCCCGGCGGCTTCAATCATTGCCAGAGAACTCAGGGTTCCAATGATCGGCGCTGTTACCGAAGACGATCAGCATCAAGACACCTCTTTTATCCCCGAGCAGCAGCTCACCGACGGTGAGCGGATTGTTGGCAATGATTGGGCGCTACGTGCCATCGCCACTCCCGGCCACGTGG
>CAXPOA010000165.1:0-4348 GCA_964218505.1 Luminiphilus sp. | reverse complement strand
ATGCGGCTTGCACCAGCGCGGACAGCGGCAATTGAATTAGCGATCCCCATGCCCAGATTGTTATGCCCGTGAAAACCAATCTCGGTCGCACCATCCAGCGTATCCCGGAGCGCTCCGACGTATTCAGTAACATCCTCGGGCAGCATGTAGCCAGCGGAGTCGGTGACATAAACCGTCTGTGCCCCGTAGGACTCCATCTTTTTAGCTTCCGCAGCCAGACCGCTTGCGGTGTTGAGATGAGCCATCATCAGAAAGCCCGAGGTATCCATGCCCAGTTCTCGCCCACAGGCAATATGTTGGGGAGCGGTGTCAGCCTCGGTGCTGTGGGTAGCCACATGCACGCTGCCAACGCCGTGGGCGTGGGCGACGCGGAGTTCATCCATGGTGCCAAGCCCGGGAATCAACAACACCGACATGACGGTGTTATTAAGTACCGGCGCGACCGCATCCCAGTACTCTTCATTACTATGCAGGGCGAAACCATGCTGTAGCGAGTTGCCCCCAAGGCCGGCACCGTGGGTGACTTGAATCATGGGAACCCCTGCCCGCTCCATTGCCTCGGCAAAGGAACGCATCTGCTCGACGCTGATCTGCTCTTTTTTAGCGTGCATCCCGTCGCGGAGACACATGTCATGGCAAATGACCTTCCGTCCGTGTAAATCCGACTTGCTCATACTGCCTCCGCTACCAGGGTTAGGTCGCCGCTGAGGATTTTTTCCGCATACATTTCTGCAGTGCGCGCTGCCGCTGCCGTCATGATATCGAGATTGCCCGCATAGGTTGGCAAGTAATCTCCAAGACCGGCAACTTCCATGAAAACGCCCACCTTATTGCCTTCAAAGACCGGGCCATTTACCAAGCGGTAGCCAGGCACATACTGCTGCACCTTCTCAATCATTTCCATGAGCGACGCGGTGATCTTTGCCTGATCAGGCTCGCCTTCCGTGAGGCAGTAAATAGTGTTGCGCATAATCATCGGGGGCTCAGCCGGATTGATGATACAGAGCGCCTTACCTTTTTTTGCACCGCCAATTTCGCACACGGCACTTGAGGTCGTGTAGGTGAACTCATCGAGATTGGCGCGGGTTCCCGGCCCAATCGACAGCGACGCAAGACTTGCGATGATCTCCGCGTACTCGACCCCTTGCACCCTACTCACCCCATAGACGATAGGAATTGTGGCCTGACCCGCACAGGAGATCATATTGACGTTCATGGTTTCCGACAGCTCATCCAGATTCACTGGTGGCACACAAAGAGGCCCAACAGCCGCCGGAGTAAGGTCGACCATAAACACCCCGTGGGCATTCATCTTGTCCGAATTCTCTTTGTGCACATAGGCCGACGTGGCATCAAAGGCTATCTGGATACCATCTGCCACCAGATGAGGTAACACCCCATCAACACCTTCTGAAGTGGTTTTGAGACCCATATCCCGAGCGCGGGCCAGTCCCTCAGAGTCCGGATCGATACCCACCATCCAGACCGGATCAAGCACATCACTACGCTTTAACTTGTAAAGAAGGTCCGTTCCAATATTGCCGGAGCCAATCAGCACGCATTTAATTTTTGACACGAGTGCCTCCATGTTGTTGCCATTATGATGCCACGCCCTGTACCTGCCGCCGAGGAATGGCACCATGCCTCATAACTTGCAGCCACCTTAGACCAAAATTGCACATAAAACCTCGTCCGATTGAACAGCCTGCCGAGCAAAGGTGTCCCCAAAATCGTGCCGCTACCCCAAGCATCCGAGTCCCGAAGACGCTGGGTACGCCAAAATCCCTTTTTTGTCTCAACCCTGCTCAGTGAAATAAAGACAGGTGCGTCAGTACTGCATTTGGAGGATTTCCACTGTTGGCCATTGCGATGGCTGATGGCGTAGTCTTCAAGTCTCAACTACCTGTCTATAAACCACGGGACGCTCACATCCCCTCCCCCAACATTTTGGTGGCAAAAAGGAACCCTTATGGATGAGATGCTAATACAGCAGTTAGGCGACACGCTCTACGGGGCTCTCACTAGTCGGACAACCATTGCCCCTCTCACGGAGACCCACCCCGATATCACCATCCAGGACGCTTACAAGATTTCTCTGCATCTATTGGACCGACGACTCGCCGCTGGCGAAAAAGTGATCGGCAAAAAAATCGGCGTCACAAGCAATGCGGTGATGGATATGCTGGATGTCCGTCAACCCGACTTTGGGTTCATGACCGATGCCATGCGTTACGACGGTGAAATGCCTATCTCCCGCACTTTGATTCAACCCCGCGCCGAAGGCGAAATTGCCTTCCTGCTCAACAAAGACTTGATAGGGCCCGGCGTGACAAATGAGGATGTGCTATCGGCAACGGAGGCGGTTTTTCCCTGCTTTGAAGTAGTGGACTCTCGCATCCGCGATTGGAAGATCCAAATTCAGGATACCGTTGCCGACAACGCCAGCTGCGGTTTATTCACTATTGACGAGAGCGCCGGCATCGACCCGCGAAAAATCGATCTAGTGGCTTGTGAGATGGTCGTTTCAAAAAATGGCAACGTCATTTCGACGGGCACCGGCGCTGCTGCGATGGGCAGTCCAGTTAACTGCGTGACCTGGCTCGCCAATACGCTGGGGAAATTGGGCATTACGCTAAATGCCGGGGATATTATTCTGAGCGGCAGTTTGGTTCCGCTGGAACCCGTTGCTGCGGGTGACGTAATGACCGTGCAGATTAAAAGAATGGGGGAATGCGCTGTTCACTTCACCTAGCGCAATAACATTTACACCATGGGTGATCTAAAGCACTAGACAGTGGATGCTCTATCGCTTGTATAGATGGTCGTTTAAATGTGAGGGCGTGGTCTGCATCAGCAAAAACGCGTTTGTCTCTAATTCGACCCTGAAAGTTTTGGATGGCTGCACTCGAGATCCTTGCCGCAGATGTGTCCCCTGACATCATTACATGGCTTAAAAACAACAGCGATGATTCCTTGAAAGACTTCTACTGCACCTATCGACTGACTTTGGTTTCTCAACAAAAAGCGTGTCTCCCGCATTTACCCCAGCAAAATTCATATCCAGAAGCACGAGCTTGGATTCTGTCTGGCTCTTTAAACGCTCCAAGGCAGTCTTCGCCACTTATTTTATCCACCCAACCAAAACCAGCTTTAGAACCACGAATGATTACTGTAATAAAGCCTAAACTGTCACCTCTGCCAGCTCCTTTACTCCCACTCAATAGTAGAAGGCGCGTAAATAACTGTTTTTATTATCATTTATTTTCACTATGTAAGTAGTATGTAAGTAAGCGCTGATCACCAGTTTTCGCTATTCGCCTCTGTGCGTTTTAATTCAACGCTCTGCTCAAATCATACACATAGTATGGAGCAGGCCCGTCTACTCTGTTTTGAAAGCAACCAACCCGCCTATTTTTGATCTGCTCTACGAACACCGCAGCCTCTTTGACTAAAAACGTCCTTGCTCAGAACGTACACCACCTTCTCTTCCTTATCTGCGCACTCAACCGCGCCTAGTTTTTCGACAGCTTTTCGCGAGCGAAAGTTTTCCTTTCCAATGTCAAAGTACACGTCCTCAACGATTAAGAACGCATGCTCAAGAAGCACTTCTTTCATTTCCTGATTAGCCCCAGAGCCCCAGTATTTAGGACATAGAAACGTGTATCCAAGCCGCACTGCCTTCCCTGCTACATCGTGGGAATAAAATCGCGTGGACCCTATGACGATACCCGCAGACTTGTCGCGAATCGTGAAACAGCCCAACTCATTTTCCATAGCCCCCTTAAAGAAGGCTGAAAAGACGGGTCGCTTCCACCTATCTTTCTCTGGGTGCTGTTCCCACACCACTGGATTGCTGGCGATCTCGTAAAGCAGATCAAAGTCTCTCGACGTGGTTTGCTCGAGAGAGAAGGCGTTCGTTTCCAGATTCACGTTGAACGCGTGCGGTTTTTTCATACTGGAGAATCGTCATTCCCACTCAATCGTAGCGGGCGGCTTGCCTGAAATATCGTAGGTGACACGGGAAATGCCAGAGATTTCGTTGATAATGCGGTTGGATACCGTTTCAAGCAATTCATAGGGCAGATGCGCCCAACGGGCCGTCATGAAGTCTATGGTTTGCACCGCGCGAATGGCAATTACCCATTCATAGCGACGACCATCGCCAACGACCCCAACGGATTTCACCGGCAAAAAGACTGCGAAGGCTTGGCTGGTTTTTTCGTACCACCCAGAGCGATGCAATTCTTCAATAAAAATGGCGTCAGCTTCCCGCAATAAATCGGCGTACTCTTTCTTGACCTCTCCCAGAATACGAACACCCAGGCCAGGGCCCGGGAATGGATGACGG